>JAUVWV010000124.1 GCA_030603925.1 Thauera sp.
CGATCACTCGCCACTGCCCGCGGGCCATCTCTTCCACCCGCCAGCGCGCGCGCAGGCGCAGGCTGCCGCGCCCGCCGGCGTAGGCGTCGCGGATGGCTTCGGGTGGGGAGATCAACTGCCCGCCGCCGGGGAAGTCCGGCCCCGGGAGTAGCGGCAGGATGTCGTCCAGTCCGGCCTCGGGGTGGCGGATCAGGTGGCAGGTGGCTTCGGCCACCTCGCGCAGGTTGTGCGGCGGAATCTCGGTGGCCATGCCCACCGCGATGCCCGAGGCGCCATTGAGCAGCACGAAGGGCAGGCGCGCGGGCAGCAGCCTGGGCTCTTCGAAGGCGCCGTCGTAGTTGGGGGCGAAATCCACCGTGTCGCGGTCGATCTCGGCGAGCAGCAGTTCGGCAATCGGGGTCAGGCGGCATTCTGTGTAGCGCATCGCAGCGGCGGAGTCGCCGTCGCGCGAGCCGAAGTTGCCCTGGCCGTCGACCAGTGGGTAGCGCAGGGAGAAGTCCTGTGCCACGCGCACCATGGCGTCGTACACGCTGGAGTCGCCGTGTGGGTGGTACTTGCCGATCACGTCGCCCACCACGCGCGCGCTCTTGACGTGTTTGGCGCCGGCCGCCAGGCGCATCTCGTTCATCGCGTAGAGGATGCGGCGCTGCACCGGCTTCATGCCGTCCTCGACCTGGGGCAGGGCGCGCGACTTGACCACGCTCATCGCGTAGGCGAGGTAGGCGCGCTCGGCGTAGCGGTCCAGCGGCAGGCTGCCGTCATCATTACCGCCATCTTGCGGCTGCGGCGGGGCCGGGGGCGGGGTGGCATCCCCGCCCGCAGGCGGGTTGGCAAAGAGGTCCAGGGTGTCTTGGCTCATCGGCGGGTCCTGCGGTGAGACGGGCGGCGTGCGCATCTGGCGCTCGCCGGGTTTGTCAGGCCGTGCGTGGCGCGGTACGCTCGACGCAGGGCACGAAAGGGGAGAGGGCGATGACGGGGCGCGACGAAGAAGATCCGCATAGCAACTTTTCCGCAGGCCATCAGGACCGGCTGCTCGACGGCCTGCACGCGGTCATCCGCCAGGCGGTGCGGGTGCTGTCCATCCTGATGGTGCTGGTGATCCTGTGGGGCATTGTCGATGTGATCTGGGTCTTGTACCAGCGCCTGATGGCACCGCCCTTCCTGCTGCTGAACATCAGCGATATCTTCGCGATCTTCGGCGCCTTCCTGGTGGTGCTGATCGCCATCGAGATCTTCGTGAACATCTCGCTCTACCTGCGCGACGATGTCATCCACGTCAAACTGGTGGTGGCCACTGCGCTGATGGCGATCGCGCGAAAGGTGATCGTGCTCGACTACAACACCATCGAACCGACCTATATCTACGCCACTGCAGCCACGGTGCTGGCGCTGGGCATCACCTACTGGCTGGTGAGCAAGCAGGCGCGCACCTGAGGGGTGACCGTGCGGGGAGGCGGGCAGGGCCAGGCTCATGCGGGCATTCGTCTCAGGACGCCGTGCCGGCCTGCTCGGTCGGCCTCCTGGGGCTTTCCGGCCAGTCCACCCGGCGTTCAGCTTCCAGGGTCTGATCGCGGCTCAGGCTGAGGCCGGGTTCGAACTGCGCCAGCGCACCGAACAGCCCGTCCCGGCGGGACTGCGGTGATGCAGTGGCCGGACGGCCGGTCTTGCGGCTGTGTCTTTCGCCAACGGCGCTCATACGTCCGCTTCCACGCTGTCGCCGTTCTCTTCCATCCAGGCGCGCCGGCCGGCGGCTTCGCCCTTGCCCATCAGCAGGGTGAACATGCGCAGGGTGTCTTGCAGCGCCTCGGGGCGCACCGCCACCGGCAGCACGCGGCGGGTGGCCGGGTCCATGGTGGTTTCGCGCAGCTGGTCGGGGTTCATCTCGCCCAGGCCCTTGAAACGGCCGACCTCGATGGCCTCGGGGCGGAAGCCTTCCTGCACCATGCGGTCGCGGATCGCGGTGAGCTCGCCTTCGTCCAGGGCGTAGAGGCGGCGCGCCGGGCGCTTCTTGCCCTGGGCGGGCACGTCGATGCGGTAGAGCGGTGGCTGGGCAACGTAGATGTGGCCGCGTTCGATCAGCTTGGGGAAGTGGCGGAAGAACAGGGTCAGCAGCAGGGTCTGGATGTGGGCGCCGTCCACATCGGCATCCGACATGATGATGATCTTGCCGTAGCGCAGGCCGGACAGATCCGGCGCGCTGTCGGCGCTGTGCGCATCGACGCCCAGGGCCACTGCGATGTCGTGGATCTCGGCATTCGCCAGCAGGCGGTCGGGGTCGATCTCCCAGGCGTTCTGCACCTTGCCGCGCAGCGGCAGGATGGCCTGGGTTTCCTTGTTGCGCGCCATCTTTGCCGAACCGCCGGCGGAATCTCCTTCCACCAGGAAGAGTTCGTTGTCGGCGATGTCCTCGGATTCGCAGTCGGAGAGCTTGCCGGGCAGCACCGCGACGCCCGAGCTCTTCTTGCGCTCGACCTTCTGCGCGCTTTTCTGGCGCGCCTGGGCCTGGCGGATCGACAGTTCGGCGATCGCCTTGCCGGCATCGACGTGGTTGTTGAGCCAGATCTCAAAGGGGTCGCGCACCTGGCCGGAAACCAGCTTTACCGCCTCGCGCGAGTTGAGCTTCTCCTTCACCTGGCCCTGGAACTGGGGGTCGAGCAGGCGCGCGGAGAGCACGAAGCTCATGCGCCCGCACACGTCTTCCTGCTGCAGCTTGACGCCGCGCGGCAGCAGCGCATGGTGTTCGATGAAGGACTTCACCGCCTCGAACACCCCTGCGCGCAGGCCGGATTCGTGGGTGCCGCCGGCCACCGTGGGGATCAGGTTCACATAGGATTCGCTGGGTACTGCGGATTCGAACCAGGCAATCGCCCAGGCTGCGCCTTCGCCCTTGGCGAAGTTGGCGTCATCTGCGCCGGCATAGCCTTCTGCGGTGTAGATCGGCGCCACCGGCTCCAGATCGCCGGCCTGCTCCTTGAGGTAGCCAGCGAGGCCTTCCGGGTAGCTCCAGCGTTTGGTCAGCGCGGGGCCGGCGGCCTGTTCGATGTCGAGCTGCACGCCAACGCCGGGCAGCAGCACCGCCTTGGAGCGCAGCAGACGCTCGATCTCGCCCAGCGGGACCTTGGGGTTGTCGAAGTACTTGGGATCGGGCCATACCCGCACCCGGGTGCCGCTGGCACGGCCGCAGTCGCCTACCGTCTGCAGGGCGCCGATGTGCTCGCCGCCCGCGCTGAAGTCGATGGCGTACTGCTTGCCCTCGCGTTTGACCTCGACCTCGATGCGGGTCGATAGTGCGTTGGTGACCGCCACGCCGACGCCGTGCAGGCCGCCGGAGAAGGCGTAGGCGCTGTTGCCTTCGCGCTTGTTGAACTTGCCCCCGGCGTGCAGCCGGGTGTAGGCCAGCACCACCACGGGCACGCCTTCCTCGGGATGCAGGCCGACCGGGATGCCTCGCCCGTCGTCGGCCACCGACACCGAGCCGTCCAGGTGCAGGGTGACATGGATCTTCTTCGCAAAGCCGGCCAGTGCTTCGTCGGCGGCGTTGTCGATGACTTCCTGGATGATGTGCGCCGGGCTGTCGGTGCGGGTGTACATGCCGGGGCGCTCGCGCACCGGCTCCAGCCCCTTCAGCACGCGGAAGGAGGATTCGTCGTATTGCTGCTGCTTGCCTGTCATCGCTGACCCGTCGGTGTAGGACGGGCGCAAGGATAAGGCGGGCGGGGGGAAAGGGAAAGGGGGAGGCGGCTTGCCGCCTCAGGCGCTGCCCAGCATGCGGCCGCCGCCAGTGGTGCGGGCGTGACCGTCGGCGTCATAGAGCTGCGGCCGGTCGGTCGCGGCGAGCAGGATGGCGAGCGCCCCCTGGTTGTGCTGCATGCGTTCGATGATCAGCTTGCCGTTGAGGCTGTTGCGCTCGCGTGCTTCGGCAGCAAGGCGCAGGACTTCGTCCCACAGCGCCAGGGCATCCGGCATCTCCCCGCACAGTCTGCGTATCGACTCGTCACTGTTGCTCTGTCCGAGCCTGCCGAGCAGGAGCGCCCGCGCGTCGTGCAGGCGCTGCAGGGTGTGATAGAGCTCCGTCTTCTCGTTGGTGAGCGCGAGCAGGGCGTCGGTGTCGCCTTCCACCAGCATGGCTTCCTCTCGCCCGAGCAGGGCGATGAAGGTGCGCAGCTGGGTGATCTCCATCTCGAAGAGATGGGCGAACTGCAGGCGCTCGTTCGGGCTCATGGACGCCCGGCCAGCATCTGGCGCACGCTGTCGATCAGGCCGTCGGCGATGCGGCCCGCGTCGACCTTGAAGCGGCCCTCGCTGATGGCTTGACGGATCTCGTCGACACGGCCGCGGTCGATCGCCGGGGTACTGGCGATTGCCGCTTCCGCCTTCTGCAGGCTGGACGACAGCGAGGAGAGCTGAACTTTCTCGCCTGCTGCCGCGCCGGCAGCCGTTGTTCCGCCCTGCGGCGAGCGGGCCTTGGTTTCGCCGGCGGGCGGACCGCCGAGCGACTTGAGGGCGCTATCGATCTTCACGGCATGACTCCCAATGGGTTCTATCTGTATGGTACATCGGCAGCGCGCAGGAAAACTTTAGCGAATTTTCGAATCATTTTTTCATTGAAAGGATAGTCACTAAAAATCAGTTGCTTACCTCGACGACGCCGCCATTGCGGGCCAGTCCGGTGACAACCTGTCCGCCGGGCATCCGCACCCGTACCTGCTCTCCCGCGACCGCACCGTTCAGCGCCCGTCCTTCGCTGCTCACGGTGAAGCCGGCGCCACGGCTGATCACCTTGACGTTCTGCCCCTGGCGTACGGCCGGAGGCAGGCGCAGGTGGTCGGCCCGCAAGGGCGCACCCGCAGCGACGGCGATCCGCACATGGTGGCCCACGGCCTGGGCCGGGTCGGTCAATGTGGCATCGGGCAGGGCGGCGAGATCGCCGGTCTCGCGCCGCAAGTCCGCCAGGCCGACGATCTGCCCCGGGCGTAGCGGGCGGGCGACCACCAGGTATTCGGTGCGCACCTCGACCCGCGCAGGCAGATAAACCGTCCAGACCACCGGCGAGTCGCAGCGTATGCCGACGTTGGTCTGTCCCCATGCCCGTGCGCCGGCCGGAAAGAACGGGACCAGCTCGGCGCACGCCGGCAGCTGATTAAGCGGATCCATCCGGCCGACGCTCGCGCTGACCTCCCCGGGCAGGCCGGCGGCCTCGGCCTGCAGAAAGCGCAAGGCGGCCTCGCGTACCGGTTCGGGGGGCTGTTGTGCTGCGGCCGGAAGGGCGCCGAGCGCGCCCAGCAGGAGAATCGCCGTGGTCCGGCGCGGGGTCTGCCATTGATTCATGCACCGATTGCACCATGCACCTTGCTCCCGGGCAAGTCCACCGTCGCCGCCCGGCAAAGCTTGCCGCCCGGCGGGAGCGCTTTGCCGCATGCCCGCGACAAGCGGACAAATTGGCCGGTATTTACCGGTCTTATCGCACCAAGGGGGCTGGTTCCTGCGCACTAAGATGGCTGGCATGGAAGGTGCAATGGAGTCGGTGCCGCGGCCCATAGCTATTACGGCCGGCGGCGCAAGAACATGAGGTGATGCCATGAAGAACCTGCTCGACAACAGCCTGCGATTTCACCAGGCGGCGCTCAACACCCAGGCCTACCGGCAGCAGTTGCTGGCGTCGAACATTGCCAACGCAGATACGCCCAACTACAAGGCGCGCGACATCGATTTCCGCAGTGCGCTGCAGGGCGCGATGGGTGGGCGGATCGGTTCGCTGGCGCTGTCGACCACCGCCGGGGGGCATCTGGCGGCGTCGCGTGACAACCCGCTGGAGCGCTTTGCCCAGTATCGCCGTGAGCTGCAGTCGTCGGTCGACGGCAACACGGTGGATATGGACGTGGAGCGTGCGGCCTTCGCCGAGAACGCCATCCACTACGAGGCCAGCGTGACCTTCATCAACGGTCTGCTGAATGGCATGCAACGCGCCATTTCGGGCCAGTGAGCGGGGGTAGCGCATCATGAGCATGCTCAACGTCTTCAACATCGCCGGGTCGGCGCTCACCGCGCAGTCGCTGCGCCTGAACACCACCGCCTCGAATCTGGCCAACGCGGACAGCGTGGTCGGCGCGGACGGTCAGCCCTATCGCGCCAAGCAGGTGGTGTTTGCCGCGCGCCCGGTGCAGGGGGGCTCACCGGATTCGGTCGGCGTGCAGGTCACCCAGGTGGTGGAATCCGCCGCGCCGATGCGGCTGGTGTATGAGCCGAACAATCCCGCGGCCAATGCCGAGGGCTATGTCGAGATGCCCAATGTGAACGTGGTGGAGGAGATGGTGAACATGATCTCCGCCTCGCGCTCCTACCAGAACAACGCCGAAGTGATGAGCACGGCCCGCACCCTGCTGCAGCGTACGCTGCAGATTGGTCAGTGAGCACGGTTCTTGCTGAATGACGGTAGGCAACGAGTCTTGCGGAGATTGAAATGAGCGCGGTATCCGAAACAAAGAGCTTCCTGTCCAGTCTGGCGCGTAACGAGTCGAAAGCGACCAGCGCGACCGAGGACATGCAGGGCCGCTTCCTGACCTTGCTGACCACCCAGTTGCGCAACCAGGATCCGATGAATCCGATGGAGAACGCCGAGGTCACTTCGCAGCTTGCGCAGATGAGCACGGTGGATGGCATCGAGCGGCTGAACCAGATGTTCCAGCAGTTTGTCGCGTCGCAGGAGTCCTCCGAGGCGATGCAGGCGGCTGCGCTGGTGGGACGTGGTGTGCTGGTCGAGGGCAAGGGCATGATCCTGACCGAGGCTGGCGGCGTCGGCGGCTTCGAGCTCGACTATCCGGCCGACAAGGTCACGCTGACCATCAAGGATTCCGCTGGCCTGACGGTGGCCCAGATCGACCTGGAAGACATCGATGCGGGCAGCCACAACTACGTGTGGGACGGCACTGCGCTCGACGGCGAGGCGGCTGCCCCCGGGTTGTATTCGGTTGCCATCGAGGCGAGCCTGGGTGGTGAGAAGGTCGGAGCGAAGACGCTCGAGTTCGGTCTGGTGTCCGGCGTGATCCGCGGCCCCAAGAGCACCGACCTGCAGGTCGGCTCGCTCGGCATCTTCCAGTTTAACGACATCAAACAGATTCTCTGATCCGGAGCAACGATCATGGCATTCCAACAAGGTTTGAGCGGTCTGGCGTCGTCGTCCAAGGCGATCGACGTGGTCAGCAACAACATCGCCAACGCGAGCACGGTGGGTTTCAAGGGAGCGAGCGCCCAGTTCGCCGACGTGTTCGCCTCCTCGCTGACCGGCTCGGTCTCCACCATCCAGATCGGTATCGGCAGCTCGATCAACGCGGTGCGCCAGGCCTTCACCCAGGGCAATCTGACCACTACCAACAATCCCCTGGACATGGCCATCAACGGCAACGGCTTCTTCCGCGTGGCCCTGCGTGACGGCACCTTCGCGCTGACCCGCAACGGCCAGTTCAACATCGACAACGACGGCTACATCATCAACGCCAATGGCGACCGCTTGATGGGCTACCAGGAAACCGATCCGCTTACCGGTGACGTGCGTGCCCCGCTCAACCCGAGCAACGCCAACTATACGGCGCTGTTCATCCCGCCGACCGGCATCCGTGCGCGCCCCACCGACGACGTCACCATCGGCATGAACCTCAATGCCAAGGCGGACGTCATTGCGACCAGCCCGCCCGATCCGAACGTCACCGACAGCTACAGCTACACCACGTCGATCCGCGTGTTCGACAGCCTTGGTATCGACCACGCGCTGTCCTTCTACTTCGTCAAGAGCGCGCAGAACACCTGGGACGTGTACTCCAGTCTCGACGGTGCGGCGCCAACCAATCCGCCGCTCGGTACGCTGGAATTCAATGACGACGGCACGCTCGCTCAAGCCCTCGACTCCGGCGGGAACCCGGCACCGAACAATCTGCTCACGGCCAACTTCGGGTCGCTCGGCAACGGTTCTGCGCCGTTCTCCATCAGCAGTATCGATTTCACCCGCACCACACAGTTCGGCAGCGGTTCGGTGGTGAAGGAACTGTCTCAGGACGGCTTTGCCGACGGTGAGATTGCCGGCCTGTCGATCAGCAAGAACGGCATCATCCAGGGGCGCTACACCAACGGCCAGACGCAGGATATCGGCGTGGTCGGCCTGGTCACGGTGCGCAATCCCAACGGCCTCAGTTCCCTGGGCAACAACCTGTGGCGTGATACCCCCGAATCCGGTGAGCCGGTGCCGGGGCCCGCCGGGGTGGGGCTCAACGGGGTGATCTCCGCCGGTCAGGTCGAGGATTCCAACGTCGACCTCACCCAAGAGCTGGTGCAGCTCATCATCCAGCAGCGCAACTACCAGGCCAACGCCCAGTCCATCCGCACCCAGGACCAGATCCTGCAGACGCTGGTGAACCTCAGGTAATGACATAGCACATCGGCGGGGGACGCCCCGCCGGTGCAAGGGAGCAGACCATGGACCGCCTGATCTATACCGCCATGACCGGCGCCAAGCACACGCTTGGGCAGCAGGCCGCGGTGTCGCACAACCTGGCCAACATCAACTCCACCGGCTTCCGTACGGAGATGCACAAGCTGCGCGCGGTGGAGGTCCAGACCGATGCCCTGCGCAGCAGGGCCTTCGTCGTGGACGCCAGCGTGGCCACCGATTTCAGCCCGGGGCCGATCCAGTTCACCGGCCGCCAGTACGACGTGGCGATCGAGGGCAAGGGCTGGTTCGCGGTGCAGCTGCCGGACGGCAGCGAGGGCTATACGCGCGACGGCAGCTTCGAGGTCAGCGCCAACGGCGTCCTGCAGACCCGCAGTGGCCTGCCGGTGGTCGGCGACGGCGGGCCGATCACCATTCCACCGGACAGCGAGATCGTCATCGGCAAGGATGGCTCCATTTCGGCCCTCCAGGCCGGACAGCTGGGCGTGGTCAACGTGGTTGGCCAGCTGAAGCTGGTGAATCCGCCCGAGCAGGATCTTGTGCGCGGCGAGGACGGGCTGTTCCGTCTGCAGAACGGCGTGCCGGCGGCGGTGGACGAGGCCGTTCAGGTGGCCGGCGGTTACGTCGAGGGCAGCAACGTCAACGTCGTCGACCAACTCGTGCAGATGATCTCGCTGGCGCGCCAGTTCGAGATGCAGACCCGCATGTTGCAAAGCGCGGAAGCCAACGATCAGGCCGCTGCGCGGATCATCGGCAACCGCTGAGCAGATGTCGGCGCGGGCGGCAAATAACGCCGGAAACCTGCCGGTAATCGGCAAATTGAACCGGGGCGGTGGGCGGTAAGCTGGGATCATCGGCAATACGGGGCTGGCATGAGGCTTGCTCCGGTACTGTCAGACAGATTACCGCTCAGGAGCCCCAAAATGATCCGCTCCCTCTGGACCGCCCGTACCGGCCTCGACGCCCAGCAGACCCAGCTGGACGTCATCTCCAACAACCTCGCCAACGTCGCCACCAACGGCCACAAGCGCCA
>JAUVWV010000181.1 GCA_030603925.1 Thauera sp.
AGAAGGCGCACACGATCAAGAGCCACCACAACGTCGGCGGCCTGCCCGAAACCCTCGGCCTGAAGCTGCTCGAGCCGCTGCGCGACCTGTTCAAGGACGAGGTGCGCGAGCTCGGCGTGGCGCTCGGCCTGCCGCACGACATGGTCTATCGCCACCCCTTCCCGGGACCGGGCCTGGGTGTGCGCATCCTCGGCGAGGTGAAGCAGGAGTATGCCGACCTGCTGCGCCGCGCCGATGCGATCTTCATCGACGAGCTGCGCGCCGCCGACTGGTACGACAAGACCAGCCAGGCCTTCGCGGTGTTCCTGCCGGTCAAGAGCGTGGGCGTGATGGGCGACGGCCGTACCTACGAGTACGTGGTGGCGCTGCGTGCCGTGCAGACCCAGGACTTCATGACCGCGCACTGGGCGGAGCTGCCGCACAGCCTGCTCGGCAAGGTCAGCAACCGCATCATCAACGAAGTGCGCGGCATCAACCGGGTGGTGTATGACATTTCCGGCAAGCCGCCGGCGACGATCGAGTGGGAGTGATGCTTAGGGTGGGCCGCATCATGGCGGAACGCATGCAGTAAAGGGAAAGGCCGGGGCGACCCGGCCTTTCCTTTGGTGTGTCGACTAAGCATTGGGCGCACAAGACCGGTGCATCGCTTGCGTGACGTTAACGTCAACGTCAAAATGCCTCCGCGCCAACCGTACTTTGTGCGGACGGGTGACACAAGACCCCCGACGGGGCTGGCAGATTCCGGAGGAGACAACATGACCGCGCTGGAGCAATTCCTGCACGCACGCGACTTCCTGCTCGCACATCGCACCGACTACGCTGCCGCCCATGCCGGCTTTCGCTGGCCGCAGCTCGGCGAGTTCAACTGGGCGCTCGATTACTTCGACCGCATGGCCGCCGGCAACGACTCGCCGGGGCTGTGGATCGTCGAGGAGGACGGGCGCGAGGCCAGGCTGTCCTTTGCCGAGCTGTCGCGGCGCTCGAACCAGGTGGCGAACTGGCTGCGAGCGCTGGGGGTGAAACGCGGCGACCGGATCCTGCTGATGCTGGGCAACGAGGTGGCGCTGTGGGAAACCATGCTGGCGGCGATCAAGCTCGGCGCGGTGGTGATTCCCGCGACCACGCTGCTCACCGCGGACGATCTGTCCGACCGGCTGGAGCGCGGCCGGGTTGCGCATGTGGTGGCCGGCGCCGCACATGTCGACAAATTCGCCGCGCTGGCCGGCGCGTTCGGCCGTATCGTGGTGGGGGGGAGCGTGCCCGGCTGGGCGGACTTCGCCGACAGCCGCACGGCGCCGGTCGAGTTCACTCCGGACGGTGTGACGCGCGCCACCGATCCGCTGCTGCTGTACTTTACCTCCGGCACTACCTCCCGCCCCAAGCTGGTGCTGCACACCCACCAATCCTACCCGGTGGGCCATCTGTCCACGATGTACTGGATCGGCCTGCAGCCGGGCGACCGCCACATGAACATCAGCTCGCCGGGCTGGGCCAAGCATGCGTGGAGCTGCTTCTTTGCGCCGTGGAATGCCGGCGCCTGCGTTTTCCTCTACAACTACAGCCGTTTCGACGCCAGGGCGCTGCTCGATGTGCTGGTGAAGTACGAGGTGTCCACGCTGTGTGCGCCGCCCACCGTATGGCGCATGCTCATCCAGCAGGATCTGGCGGCGGTGAAGACTTCGCTGCGCGAGCTGATCGGGGCGGGCGAGCCGCTCAATCCGGAGGTCATCGAACAGGTGCGCCGCGCCTGGGGCATCACCATCCGCGACGGTTTCGGTCAGACCGAGACCACCGCCCAGGTGGGCAATACCCCGGGTCAGCCGGTGAAGCCCGGTTCGATGGGGCGGCCGCTGCCGGGCTATCGCATCGCGCTGCTGGACGCCGATGGTCAGCCGGCGAGCGAAGGCGAGATCAGCCTGCCGCTGGCCGAACGGCCGCTGGGCCTGATGGCCGGCTATGCCGGGGACGAGGACAAGACCGCCGAGGTGATGCGCGATGGTCATTACCATACCGGCGACGTGGCCAGCATCGACGCGGATGGCTACATCACCTACGTGGGCCGCGCGGACGACGTGTTCAAAGCGTCCGACTACCGCATCAGCCCCTTCGAACTGGAGAGCGTGCTGATCGAGCACCCGGCCGTGGCCGAAGCCGCCGTGGTGCCCAGTCCGGACCCGCTGCGCCTGGCGGTGCCCAAGGCCTGCGTGATCCTGGCGCCGGGCCATCAGCCCGGGGCGGAGCTGGCGCGCGACATCCTGGCCTTCACCCGCGAGCGCCTCGCGCCCTACAAGCGCATCCGCCGGCTGGCCTTCGTCGATCTGCCGAAGACCATCTCCGGCAAGATCCGGCGGGTGGAACTGCGCAAGGCGGAAGAGGGGCGCGATCCGGCGGTGCGCGGCGAGCATGAGTTCTTCGAGGAGGACTTCCCCGAACTCAAGGGCTGACGCGCTGGCGGCAGAAGGTCTCCTGCGACAGCAGGGAGAGCACCAGAGAGAGCGCGATGCAGCCGGCGATCAGCAGGAAGCCCGCCTGGAAGGCCTCGGGCGGGTAGATGCGCACGCCGGCTTCCAGCGTGCCGCTCCAGTGGCGGTCGAGTACCCAGCCCATGGCCGGCTGCAGCAGCATGCCGCCCATCAGCGGGCCCATGTTGCACACCCCCGACGCGGTGCCGGCGAGATGCGGCGGTACCGATTCCTTGTTGAATGCGAAGCCGATGATCAGGTTGCCGGCCGCGAAGCCGCCGACCAGCAGTACCGCGATCAGTGCCGGCAGCGGCAGGTGCACCAGGGCCAGCACGCTCCAGCACAGCAGCGCCACCGCGCAGCCCGCCACGTGCAGCGGCTTGCGCCGGCCGATACGCTGGGACAGCGTGCCGAGCAAGGGGCCGCCGAGCGCCCAGGCCACCAGCAGGGCGGAGGTGATGGCCGCCGCGCTGCCCGCTTCCAGTCCATACACCTGGCGCAGGTAGGGCACACCCCACAGGCCGCCGAAGGTGAGTACCGCGCCGGCCACACCGATCGGCGTGATCAGCAGGATCCACACGTTGCGGTAGCTCAGCACTTCGAGCACGCCGCGCAGGATTGAGCCGTGCGCGGCGCTACCGGCAGCGTGCGGATGGTGGCTGGCATAGCCGCGCTCGGCCGGATCGTTGCGCACGCGCAGCCAGATCGCCACCGCCAGCAGTGCGGTGACCGCGGCCGAGACCAGCATCACGGCGCGCCAGCCGAAGGCGTCGACCAGCATGCGCAGCGGCACCCCGCCGAACACCCCGCCGATGATGCCGACGAAGAGCGCCATGCCGGAGGCCAGGGCGAACTGCTGCGGCGCAAACCAGTGGGTGGCGAGCTTGAGCATGGAGACGAAGGCCACTGCGACCGAACCGCCGATCAGCAGGCGTCCGACGCTGGCCCAGGTGACGTCCGGGGCGAAGGCGAACAGCACCGTGCCCGCAGCCGCCAGCGCGGCGCCCGCGGGGAGCAGCTCGCGGGCCGAGCAGCGGACGGCGAGCACGCCGGTGGGGATCTGCATCACCACGTAGGAATAGAAGTAGAAGGCCGACAGATTGCCCAGCGCGGCGCCGCTGATGGCGAACTCCGCCATCAGGCGGTCGCTGATCACCGCGGGGGCGACGCGCTGGTAGAAGCCGATCAGGTAGAGTGCGGCGCCCAGGCCCCAGACGGTCCAGGCCAGGGTGGCGGGCGGAAGGGGTCTTGTTGTCATGTTCGGCCTGCCGGGGGAGGTGCGGGCCCAAGATACCTGCGCGCGCCGTCGTCGGCAAGTCGTGCGGCCGGGCGTTGCCGCCGCCTCAGTGCGTGCTGGCCAGGCGGTCGGCGGGCGGGAAGGGGCCGGTGATGCCCGGGCCCAGGGTGAAGCAGAAGCGTGCGCCCTGGTCGGGTTCGCCGTGTGCCCAGATCTGTCCGCCATGGCGCTGCACGATGCGTGCCACGGTCGCCAGGCCGATGCCGGTGCCCTGGAAATCGCGCTCGTGGTGCAGGCGCTGGAAGGCGCCGAAGAGCTTGTCCACGTAGCGCATGTCGAAGCCCGCGCCGTTGTCCTCTACACAGAAGATGTCCGTGCCTTCCTCGTCGCGCGACTGGGTGACGCGTATCCAGGCCTTCTCGCGCCGTGCGGTGAACTTCCAGGCGTTGCCGAGCAGGTTCTCCAGCGCGATGCGGATCAGGCTGGGGTCGGCGTGTGCGCAGAGCCCCGGCGGAACTTCCAGATGGACCTGGCGGCCGGGTTCGCGCTGGCGCAGTTCGGCGCCGATCTCTTCGATCAACGCGCTCATGTCGATCCGCTGGCAGTCGAGGTTCTGCCGCGAGACGCGGGCCAGGTTGAGCAGGTCGTCGATCAGCAGGCCCATGCGCTGCACGGCGGCGCGCATGCGCTGGAACAGCATCCGCGCCTCGTCGTCGAAGGCTTCGTCGTAGTCGGTGGCGAGGATCACGCTGTAGCCGTCGATCGCGCGCAGCGGCGCGCGCAGGTCGTGCGACACGGAGTAGCTGAAGGCCTCCAGCTCCTTCAGCGCCGCGGCAAGCTGGGCGGTGCGTTCGCTGACGCGCGACTCCAGGTCGCGGTTGAGGTCGCGCATTGCGGCTTCGGTGCTCAGCCGCTCGGAAATGTCGGAGGCGATGCACAGCACGCGGCGCTCGCCGTCAAGTTCGATGCTGCGCGCAAAGAAGTCGAAGGGGATGTGCCGCCCGTCGCGCGTGATCAGCGACGCGCGCGCACTCGCCTCGCCCTCGCTGAGCGTTGCGTCCAGGCGCTGCTCGAGTAGTGCCTTGTCTGCCGGAGCGACCAGGCGCAGCGCCAGCATGTCGCCGATCTCCTCGTCGCTGTAGCCCAGGGTCTGGGCGAAGAAACGGTTCCACAGCGAGATCGAGCCGTTCGGCCGCACCACCAGCAGGGCGATCGGCAGGCTGTCGATCAGGGTGCGGGTGAAGGCCAGTTCGTTCTTCAGGCGTACTTCGGCGCGCTTGCGCTCGGTGATGTCGCCGATCGAACCGACCATGCGGTAGGCCAGGCCTTGCTCGTTGCGCAGCGCCAGTCCGCGCGCCTGCACCCAGCGGAACTCGCCGTGCCGGTCGAGCACGCGGTACTCGCACTCGAAGTGCGGGGTCTTGCCCTTCAGGTGGGCGATCAGGCTGGCCTGGAAGTGCGCGCGGTCCTGCACGTGGATCATCTTCAGCCATTCGTCGCTGGTGGTGCGCAGGTGGTCGGCGTCGGTGCCGAGCACGCTGAGCAGGCGGCTGGAGAGGAACAGCGAATGGCTCTCCGGGTTCCAGTCCCACAGCCCCTCGTTGGTGCCGCGCATGGCCAGCGCGTAGCGCGTTTCGCTCTCGCGCAGCATGCTCTCGGCCTCGTAGCGCGCGGAGACGTCCTCCACGATACCCACCCCGCCGCTCACCTTGCCTTCGGCGTCGAACACCGGTGCGGTATGCAGGGTGACGCGGATCTTGCGCGAGGTCAGGGTGGAGATGTATTCGCCCTCGTAGCGCGCCGGCTTGCCGCGCAGCGCCTCGCGCAGCGGCTCGATGATGCGCTGGTCGCGCACGGTGTTCATGTCGAGCCGGTAGAGCGCCTTCATCGGCACATGCAGGATCTCCGCGAAGCGCCCGTTCAGTTCGCTGATGCGCAGGTCGAGGTCGTAGTGGAAGATGCCCACCGGCAGGCTTTCCAGCAAGGTCTGGTAGCGCGATTCTTCCGCTTCGAGGCGACGCAGGGTCTCGGTTTCGGGCTCACTCTGGCGGGCAACGGGCAGCGGGCTGCAGGCCGTGGGGCGCAGGGCGAGCCACAGCGCGAGCGGGGCGAGCAGGACGAAACCCCAGAGGCGCAGGTGCGCGTCGTAGGCCTGCAGGGCCAGCGCCTCGATCAGCGGCGTTGCGAGCAGCGACCAGAGCAGCGCCGTGGCGGCGTAGATGGCGAGCCCGCGCAGCGAGCAGGCCTGGTCTGGCGGTGCCGTGCCGAGACGGCGGGGCGAGAGGCGATCCATGATCTCCGGATAATACGTTCGTAGTAAGGGTCGGGTATTCGGGAAATCCGCAACGGGGTATACCCCGCATCGGCCGTGGGGACAAGCGCTCGCGCACCGCAGTGCGGTGCCTCGGCTAAACTGTGCACTTCGATGGCAGGACGGCTGAACCGATGACGGACGAGGATTTCATGCGCGCCGCGCTCGAACAGGCGCGTCTGGCGGGCAGTTGCGGCGAGGTGCCGGTCGGCGCGGTGGTGGTGCTCGACGGCGAGATCGTCGGGCGCGGCTTCAACCAGCCGATCGGCCGCCACGACCCCACCGCACACGCCGAGGTGATGGCGCTGCGCGATGCCGGCGAACGGCTGGGCAACTACCGCCTGCCCGGCTGCGAGCTGTATGTGACCCTGGAGCCCTGCGCGATGTGCTCGGGCGCGATCATGCACGCGCGCCTCGCACGGGTGGTGTGCGGCGCGCGCGATCCGAAGACCGGTGTGGCCGGCAGCGTGATCGACCTGTTCCAGGAGAAGCGCCTGAACCATCACGCCACGATCAGCGGCGGGGTGCTGGCCGAGGAGTGCGGCGCGCTGTTGTCCGGCTTCTTCGCCGCGCGCCGCGGACGCACCCTGGTGGCCTGAGGAACGGATGCGTATCGAGATCAGCCTGGCGCGCCAGGAGCTGGCGCTGTTCGGCGAAGATGGTGCCTGCATCCGGCGCTACCCGGTGTCGACCGCGCTGAACGGCGCGGGCGAACAGCAGGACAGTGGTTGCACGCCGCGCGGCCGGCACGTGGTGCGGGCGCGCATCGGCGCGGGGGCGCCGCCGGGGGCGGTATTCCGTGGCCGGCGCCCGACCGGCGAGTGCTGGACGGCGGCGTTCGCCGCGGCCCATCCGGGGCGCGACTGGATCCTCTCGCGCATCCTCTGGCTGTCCGGCTGCGAGCCGGGACGCAACCGGCTGGGACGCTGCGACAGCATGCGGCGCTACATCTACATCCACGGCACCGGCGACGACCAGCCGATGGGCGTGCCGCGTTCGCATGGCTGCATCCGCATGCGCAACCGCGACCTGA
>JAUVWV010000037.1 GCA_030603925.1 Thauera sp.
AGCTGAAGATCGACCGCAGCTTCATCCGCGACATCGCCACCGACCGCAACCAGGCCAACCTGGTGCGCGCCATCGTCGCCATGGCCAACAGCCTGCACATGCTCACGGTGGCCGAGGGCATCGAGACCCCCGCGCAACTGCGCAAACTGGTCGGCATGGGCTGCAACATCGTGCAGGGCTGGCTGTACGGCAAGGCCGCGCCGGCCGAGCAGATCACGCCGCTGCTACGCGACGGACGCCTGATGCCGTCTCCTGCCCCGCTCTCCTGCTGAGGCCTACTGAGCGGTCCACCCGCCATCCACCGGCAGCGCCGCGCCGGTGATGCCGGCTGCTGCATCGCTGCACAGGAAGGCCGCCATCTCGCCGATCCAGGCGGGCGGCATCAGGGTCTGGTTGGGCTGCTTCTCCGCCACCAGGCTGCGGATCGCGGCATCGCGGCCGGTGCCGAGCTGGGCGGCGCGTGCGGCGATCTGCGGCTCCAGGATGGGGGTGTCGGTCCAGCCCGGACAGATTGCATTCACGGTAATGCCGTCGGTGGCGGTTTCCAGCGCGGCGACCTTGGTCAGCCCCACCAGGCCGTGCTTGGCCGCGCAGTAGGCGGACTTGTTCACCGAGGCCACCAGGCCGTGCACCGAGGCGATGTTGACGATGCGCCCCCAGCGCTGGCGGCGCATGTGCGGCAGCGCGGCCTGGGTGAGCAGGAAGGGCGCGCGCAGGTTGATGGCCTGGATGGCGTCCCAGCGCGCCAGCGGGTAGTCGTCGAGCGCCGCGGTGTACTGGATGCCGGCGTTGTTCACCAGGATGTCCAGCCGGCCGTGGCGGGCGACCGCTGCCTCGACCAGGCCGGCCGCCTCCTCGGGCACACCGAGGTCGGCGGGCAGGAAGCTCACCCCGGTTCCCCAGGCTTCGGTCAGCGCAGCGGCCTGGCGCTCGCCCTCTTCCACCGCGCACAGGCCGTGCAGCGCGACGCTCGCACCGTGGCGCGCCAGCACTTCGGCGATTGCCAGGCCGATGCCCTGGGTCGAGCCGGTGACCAGCGCGATTCGCTTGTTCAAGCCCATGGTTTGTCTCCTGATATGGCTTCTTATGGCTGCAGTTGCCGGCGCAGGTCGGTCTTCAGCACCTTGCCGTAGTTGTTCTTGGGCAGCGCGTCGACGAAGCGGTACTCCTTGGGGCGCTTGAAGCGGGCGACCTCGGCCAGGCACGGGGCGTCGAGCGCGTCATGCTCGCGGAGCGGCGCATGCCCCCTGCCGACGATGCAGGTACCCATTGCTGGTCTCCTCCGTTATTCTCTGCGAGGGAGACACTCTAAGAACACCGGCGACGCGAGCACAGTCGTAGGGCTACGCTATCGTAGGACTACGTAAGGTCTTCCCCGTACCGGCCACACACACCAGCATGCACAACGACAAGCTGCTCGCCGGCGAGGATCTGCTGCTCGCCTTCGACCTCGCCCCGGTCGGGCTGTGCGTTTCTCGCCAGCGCATCATCCAGCGCTGCAACGAGCGCTTCGCGACCATGTTCGGCTACCAGCCCGAAGAACTGGCCGGGCAGTCGCTGGAAATCCTCTACCCCTCGCACGAGGAGTTCGAGCACATCGGCCGCCTCGGCCTGCCGGTGATGCGCGATACCGGCAGCTACAGCGACGACCGCATCATGCGCCACCGCGACGGCCACCCCTTCTGGTGCCACGTTGCCGGGCGCTCGCTCGACCGCAGCGACCCCTTCGCCTGCGCCGTGTGGATGTTCGAGGACCTCTCCGCCCATCGTCCGGTGGCGGTGGCGCTGACCGCACGCGAGCGCGAGATCGCCCAGCAACTGGTCACCGGCAAGACCAGCAAGCAGATCGCGCGCAGCCTGGAGATCAGCCACCGCACGGTGGAAGCGCACCGCGCGCGGCTGATGAGAAAGCTGGGCGTCGCCTCCCCTGGCGAGATGATCTCCCGCCTCGCCGGGGTGCGCTGAGTTGCGGCGCCCGCAGCGGCGCGCACGTTCTTGGGCCGATCCGGTCACCATCCGGACCAAAGCGGTGCGCCATGCACCGTGCCCATGCATCTTCACGGTGCATTGCACCGACATGGTGCCAGGCACCACCCATCGATTGCACCAAGTTACTGTTTTTTCAGTATTCAGCGCACTGGAACGGTGCTTGCTTAGCCTCTCCGATCATTTATTCGGGAGGTATGATGGAAGCGCTCAATTCCGGTAGTGACGTACTGTTCATCCTGCTCGGCGCCATCATGGTGCTGGCCATGCACGCAGGCTTCGCCTTTCTCGAAGTCGGCACGGTACGCAAGAAGAACCAGGTCAATGCACTGGTGAAGATCCTCGCCGACTTCGCGATGTCCACCATCGCCTACTTCTTCATCGGCTACAGCATCGCCTACGGCGTGAATTTCTTCTCCGGCGCCGAATCGCTGATGGAGAAAAACGGCTACGAGCTGACCAAGTTCTTCTTCCTGCTCACCTTCGCCGCCGCCATTCCGGCGATCATCTCGGGCGGCATCGCCGAGCGCGCCAAGTTCAATCCCCAGCTCGCCGCCACCTTCCTCATCGTCGGCTTCGTCTATCCCTTCTTCGAAGGCATCGCCTGGAACGGCGCCTTCGGCATCCAGGATTGGCTGGAAGCCACCTTCGGCGCGCCCTTCCACGACTTTGCCGGCTCCATCGTGGTGCACGCCATGGGCGGCTGGCTCGCCCTCGCCGCGGTGCTGCTGCTCGGCCCGCGCCACGGCCGCTATGCGAAGAGCGGCGCCATCGTCGCCCATCCGCCCTCCTCCATCCCGTTCCTCGCGCTGGGCGCCTGGATCCTCACCGTGGGCTGGTTCGGCTTCAACGTGATGAGCGCGCAGACCCTGGAGAACATCTCCGGCCTGGTCGCGGTGAACTCGCTGATGGCGATGGTCGGCGGCACCCTGGCGGCCCTCGTCGCCGGACGCAACGACCCGGGCTTCGTGCACAACGGCCCGCTCGCCGGCCTGGTGGCGGTGTGCGCCGGCTCCGACCTGATGCACCCGGGCGGCGCACTGGTGGTCGGCGCCGTGGCCGGCGCTCTCTTCGTGTGGCTGTTCACCCTCACCCAGAACCGCTGGAAGATCGACGACGTGCTCGGCGTCTGGCCGCTGCACGGCCTGTGCGGCGCCTGGGGCGGCATCGCTGCGGGCATCTTCGGCAGCACCGCACTCGGCGGCCTGGGCGGCGTGGCCTTCATGTCCCAGCTGCTGATGACCCTCCTCGGCATTGCCGTGGCACTGGGCGGCGGCTTCCTGGTGTATGGCCTGTGCAAGATCATCGCCGGCCTGCGCCTGGACCAGGAACAGGAATACCAGGGCGCGGACCTGTCGATCCACCGCATCACCTCGACGCCGGAGCGCGATCCGAACTGGTAAGGGCCCATCCGGCGTGCGGGAACGACGCCCGCCTCAGAGGCGGGAAGGGAAAAGGCCGGGCTGCTCGCCCGGCCTTTTCTGTTGGCGTGAAGCGCCCGGGTTCCCTGGCCGCTCATGCAACGGCGACTGTTGGATCACGCCCCACTTCAACGCGTACCGGCTTTGCTGCGTAGCGCCCTAGTTCGCCAAGGTGGGAGCCCTGCGGTATCCTGAGCGCGAACTTCGCCGATCGCCGCATGGCCGGTTGAAATGCGAAGCTCAGGAGGACGGCCTCCCCCGTCGAGGGCACGCGCATTCCGGGACGACCCGGCTCTTTTCCAAGGAGAGCCGTCATGGCCCGGATATTGTTGATCGTCGCCGGCATGTTCGAAGTCGTCTGGGCTTATTCGATGAAGCAGTCGAACGGCTTCAGCAGGCTCATCCCAACCGTTGTCACCCTGGTGATGATGATCGCCAGCTTCGCCCTGCTGGCGCTTTCCATGCGGGTTCTTCCCCTCGGCACGGCCTATACGATCTGGACGGGTATCGGTGCCCTCGGTGCGTTCGTGGTCGGCGTTGTGGCGCTCGGCGAACCGCTGAGTCCGATGCGGATCTTCGCCGCCATCCTGATCGTGTGCGGCATCGTACTGATGAAGCTGTCTGCCGGCGAGTAGCGGATACTGGCCTTGCGGCCGCACTCGTCCGCAAGGCCATCGATCCGGAATAGCAGCGTGACATGGCTCATAGTCAAGTTTGTGCCGAATCGCCTTGATTTCTTGATCTTTCCGGTAGATCGCCCTCTCCCGCCCTGCCGATAATCGCGGCCTTTTTCCTGCTTGTCCTGTCCCGGGAGGGGGCATGAACATTGGCATTCGCGAAAGGCTGCTGGCGGTATTGATCCTGCCGCTGCTCATCGTCGGCGGATTCGTCGCCTCCAGCATGCTGACCAACCATGCGCTGTGGCGCGTTGCCGTGGACACCGAGCGGATCGTTGCGCTGGCGGTGAAGGCCGGCGCCGCGGCGCACGACCTGCAGATCGAGCGGGGCACCTCGGCCGGCTACTTGCAGAGCGAAGGCCGGCGCTTCGCCGACCTTCTGCCGGGATACCGTGCAAATACCGACAGCAAGGTCAAGATCGTCCAGGCGGCCTTCGCCGCCCTGGCGAACGATGCGGAGGCATCCGAGGCGCTGACGGCCGCGGCGCAAGCCGCCCGGCAAGACCTCGACCAGTTGGCCGATACGCGGGTCGCTGCGGACCGCCTGGGCGTCACGGCAGCAGCGTCGAGCGCCTATTACACCCGCGCCATCGCCGCCTTGCTCAGGACGGTCAATGTCGCGAGCTCGGCCGTTGCCGACGGCGGTGCGGCGAAGCGCCTTGCCGCGCTGGAGATGCTGCTGCACGCCAAGGAGTTTGCCGGCCAGGAGCGCGCCACCATGGTGCCCGTCTTCACCGCCGACGAGATCGAGCGCGAGCAGTATCGCGGCTTGAACGAACGGATCGGCAAGCAGATCGCCTTCGTTTCCGCCCTCTCCTCGCTGGCCGAAGCAAAGCACTGGCAGGCCTATCGCGAAACCGTGGCCGGCCAGCCCGAGGACGCGGTGGAGGCGCTGCGCGCCAGGCTGCATGAATCGGACGCGGGCTTCGGCGTGACGCCGGAAACCTGGTTTTCGACCACCACGACGCGGATCGACGCCATGCTCAAGGTCGAGCAGATGATCAGCGGCGATCTGCTGGCCTGGGCCGGCGCGCAATCAGCCAGCGCGCAAGAGGCAATGGTCGTTGCGGGCGCCGTCGGTGCGCTTGCGATCGCGCTCACGCTGGCGTTCGGCATGCTGATCATCCGCTCCATCACCCGTCCGCTCGCCACCTTGCAGGATGTCCTCGTGCGGGTCGAGCAAAGCGGTGACTGCACCCTGCGCGCCGGGCTGACCGGGCAGGACGAGGTCGGGCGCACCGCGGCCGCCTTTGACCGCATGCTGGCGCGCATTGCCGCCCTGATCGGGGAAACCCGCCAGTCTGCCGATGCCATTGCCGCCGCGGCGCATGCCATGGCGGCTGCCGGCGCGCAGGTGGAGCGGGGATCGGACGCACAGTCCGAGGCCGCCTCGGCCGTCGCCGCCAGCGTGCAGCAGACCTCGGTGAGCATCTCCGCCACCGCGAGCAACGCCCGCACGGCCGACGATACTGCGATGCAGGCACGCGCCGACATCGAAACGACGCTGACCGCGGTGCGCGAGACCGCCGCCAACGTCGACAGTCTCGCCGGCATGATCGATGCTGCCAGCGGCGACATCGTCCGGTTGGCGGAAAACTCGCGCCAGATCGACGGCATCGTGCGCACCATCAAGGACATTGCCGATCAGACCAACCTGCTCGCGCTCAACGCCGCCATCGAGGCGGCACGGGCCGGCGAACAAGGGCGCGGCTTTGCCGTGGTCGCCGACGAAGTGCGCAAGCTGGCCGAGAACACCGCCTCCGCCACCAACGTCATCTCCGGACTGATCGGCGGCATCCAGACCCAGGTGGACGCCGCGGTTGCCCGCATGCAGAGCGCAAACGACAAGGCTGGGGCAACCCGCTCGCGCGTCGTCGCCTCGACCGGCGCGCTCGACGCCGCGAGCGCCGATACCGGCCGGGTGACGGCGTCCGTGCGCAGCATTGCCGAAGCGGTGCGCGAGCAGGATGCCGCGGTTCAGCAGATCGCCCGCAGCATCGAGCACATTGCCCAGATGACCGAGGAGAACACCGCCGCCGCAAGCAATGCTGCGGAAACCGCGCGACACCTCGACGCGCTGGCCGGGAAGCTGCGTGAGACGGTGGGTTGGTTCAAGGTGCAACCGGCAGTTCCCGCTTCGGGGCGCGCGCCTTGACGGCACCTCGCCAGGACCGGGGCCGTTCTGGCAACAGCCGCCGCGCGCCTGAGGCGCCGACGCTGCAAAGGCGGCCCGCCGGCGTGCTAATCTTGCGCCCCGTCTCTTCCCAGCCTCGCCGCCCATGCCGCCTGCCGATGCTGCTCCGCGCGCCGTACCTGCGTCGCTGCTCGATCTCTTCCTGACCTTCAGCGTGCTCGCGCTGCAGGGCTTTGGCGGCGTGCTGGCGGTAGCGCAGCGCGAGCTGGTGGAGCGCAAGGGCTGGCTGACGCGCGAGGAGTTTCTCGACGCCTATTCGGTATCCCAGCTGCTGCCCGGCCCCAACATCGTGAACATGGCGCTGATGCTGGGCGACCGCTTCTTCGGCTGGCGCGGCGCGCTGGCGGCGATTGGCGGCATGCTGGTCGCACCGCTGGCGATCGTGCTGGTGCTGGCGGCGAGCTATGGGCGCTTTGCCGAACAGCCAATGGTGGCCGGCGCGCTGCGCGGCATGGGCGCGGTGGCCGCCGGGCTGATGGTGGCAATGGCCTTCAAGCTGATCGGCGGGTTGCGCAGCAACCCGATGGGCACCGCCGTCTGCCTGGCCTTTGTCCTGGCGACCGTGCTCGCCGTTGCCGTTCTGCGACTGCCGCTGGTCTGGGTGCTGTGCGGCCTGGGCGGGCTGGGTTGGTGCACCGCGCGCTGGGTACTCTGGCGACGGGCGCGCCAGGCATGAGCGGCGCCCTGTCCGCGGCCGACCTGGCCGATCTGTTCCTGCGCTTTCTGGCGCTTTCGCTGCTGTCGATCGGCGGGGCGATGTCCACCGCGCCGGAGATGCACCGCTACTTCGTTGGCGAGCGCGGCTGGCTGAGCGACGCGGAGTTCACCGCCTCGGTGGCGCTCGCACAGGCTGCACCCGGCCCCAATGTGCTGTTCGTACCGGTGCTCGGCTACCAGATCGCCGGACTGTTCGGCGCGCTGGCGGCGCTGGTCGGCATTCTGCTGCCGTCCACCCTGCTGTCGCTCGGGGTGAGCCGCTGGGGCCAGGCGCGCCGCGCAACGCCCGGCGTGATGGCCTTCACCAGCGGCTTCGCGCCGGTCACGGTGGGTCTGCTGCTGGCCACCGGCTGGGTGCTCGCGCTGCCCTTCGTCGGTGACCCCGCGCAGCGCTACGGCGCGCTCGCGCTGATCGGCCTGACCGTGCTGGCGATGCTCAGGACGCGTCTCGCGCCGATCTGGCTGATCCTCGCCGGCGGCCTTGCCGGCGCGTTCGGACTGGTCTGAACCCGGCGGCGCCCGAGGCGCCGAACGCCCGGCGCGGCCACTGTCGCGGCCGCCCTTCCCCCCTCGAATTCGCCGCGTCTCGCCGCGCCCGCACGCACACCCTTGCGCGCGCGCCCGCGCCAGTCCTGGAGGCGGCGACGCGCCGTAGGCAGCAGGGATACCTAAAGATCATCATTGTCCTGGACAATGCAGGATTTAACAAAAAACTACTGACGTACGTGTTACCGTTTTACGCGCTGACAGAGTGTGGTTGTCGTAGACATTTTTGGCACAAACAGTCTTCCAGCCCATGATCATGCCTTGCGCATGATTCCCATTTCCCTCGCAGAGAGCGAACGTCATGCGCCGCAACCTTCCCGTCACCGACCGCGAAACGCTACTCCCGGAAGGCGAGTTCATCTACTCGCGTACCGATCTGAAAAGCATCATCGTCGAAGCCAACGAGGCCTTCGCCCAGATCAGCGGTTACCGGCGCGAGGAGATGATCGGCCAGCCGCACAACATGGTGCGCCACCCGGACATGCCGCCGGAGGCCTTCGCCGACATGTGGCGCGACCTGCAGGCCGGCCGCCCGTGGCGCGGCCTGGTGAAGAACCGGCGCAGCGACGGCGGCTACTACTGGGTGGTGGCGAACGCCTCACCGGTACGCGAGAACGGGCGCATCGTCGGCTACCAGTCGGTGCGCGCCCGCCCGGCGCGCGAAGAGGTACAGGCGGCCGAAGCGGCCTACCGGCGCATCCGCGAAGGCGACCGCTCGATCCGCATCGAACACGGCCGGGTCGTGCCGGCGCGCACCCCGTTGCTGGCGCGCCTGAATGCGCCGACCACCCAGAGCGTGGGCTGCGGCCTGCTGCTGATCGCGCTCTCCGCCGCGTCGATCGTCGGCCTGCGGCCCGACTCCGAGCTTGCCCGCGGCCTGCTCCAGGGCCTGGGCGTGCTGGGCCTGCTGTGGTCGGCCTACTTCCTGTTCGGCTTCCTGCCCCGCCTGCAGGCCGATGCACGCGCACTGGACGTACACCTCGCCCAGCTGCTCTCCAGCGGCGACCTGCGCAGGCGCTTCGAACTGCGCCGCATGGACACCCTGGGCAAGATCTCGCGCGACATCGATCGCTTCGTCTCATCAGTGCAGGCCACCATGCAGGGCATGGGCGACACCGCCGAACAGGTCGCACAGGTTTCCGCCGAAGTCGGCACCGGGGTGGGCAGCCTCAACGAATCCACCCGCGTGCAGGGCGATGCCACCTCCAGCGCGGCGGCGGGCATCGAGCAGATCACCGTGTCGATCGGCGAAGTTGCCGAACACGCTGCGGCCACCCGCCGGGCCGCCCAGGACGCCAGCGCAGTGTCTGCGCGCGGTGGCGAACTGTCGGCGCGCGCCAGCGCCACCATCCAGGATCTGGCCGCCACGGTACGCAAGACTGCCGGCCAGGTGGAGCTGCTCGGCACGCAGTCGGCGGAGATCTCGCGCATTACCGGGGTCATCCGCGAGATTGCCGAACAGACCAACCTGCTGGCGCTCAACGCCGCCATCGAGGCGGCACGCGCCGGCGAGCAGGGCCGCGGTTTCGCGGTGGTGGCCGATGAGGTGCGCAAGCTGGCCGAACGCACCAGCCAGGCGACCAGCGAGATCGGCAGCATGATCGGCGCCATCCAGGGCGAAACCGGGAAAGCGGTGGCCGGCATGCGCGCCGGCGCACAGCAGGTGGAGCACGGCGTACTGCTGGTGCAGGACGCGCAGCAGGCACTGAGGGAAATCAACGCGCAGATGTCGCACACCCTGCAGATGGTGAACGACATCTCTCATTCCTCGGCCGAGCAGCAGAACGCGATGATCACCATGGCGCAGAGCGTCGAGCAGGTGGCCTCGATGACCGACCGCAACGTGGCCGTGGTCACCCAGACCCACGGCGCGGTGGCCAGCCTGGAGCAGGCCGTCGGGCGGATGCGCAAGTCGGTGGGGCAGTTCAGCGTGTAAACCGCCGGCGGCCCTCAGTCCTCTGGCAGTCGCGCGTCAGAGGCCGTTTCCGGACCGCCGTACGCGTCGGCCGCCGCCTCGTCGCGCGCCGGCTGCCCGGCCAGCAGACAGGCGGCGATCGCCGTCGCCAGCGCATCGGCCATGCGCGCCTGGCGCAGCGGGTCGGCGAGCAGCAACTCTTCGGCGCGGTGGCGGATCACCCCGGCTTCGAACAGCACGCCCGGCATGCTGGCATGGCGCAGCACCGCGAGGCGGTCGAAGTAGTGCACGGCGTGCTGGTAGTCTGCGTAGGGCCTGCGCCGCCCGTTCTTGTGGGTCGGCTCGAAGCCCATGCGCTGCAGGCGCGCTCCCATGGTGCGCGCGCACAGCACGCTGCGCGCGGTATCCGGATTTTCGCGCGAGACGAAGAGCGAGTGGCCCGCCCAGCGATCGCTGTAGAACTGCTCGTTGCCCGCCCAGCGCCAGGGCAGCAGTTCGTGCTCGCTCACCGAGTCGTGGTGGATGGAGACGAAGAAATCCGCAGCGGCCGCGGCGGCGGCCTGCGGGCGGGCCTGCAGCGAGGCGATGCGCCCGTCGGCATTCACCAGTACGGTCTGCAGGCCGCGCGCCTGCAGCGCGCCCACCAGTTGCAGCGCCAGTTCGCGATTGAAGCTCAGTTCGCTGCGCCCGCGCGCGCTCATTGCACCGGGGGCCGACTCGGTATGCCCGATGTCCACCGCCACGCGCGGCGTCCACACCGTACCGCCCGCCTGGGCAGGCGCCGCGGCGCACAACAGCAGCGCAATGCCACCCGCGAACATGTATCCGGCGGTTTCGCGCACCATGGTCCTGTCGCCGAACGGCGGCATAATCGAAGCTTCCGGATCTGTCTGGGAGTTCCTCATGACGCGTCGTCCCGCACTGTATACCGCCCTGGCCTGCGCGCTTGCGCTGGCCGGATGTTCCAAGGTGACCGCCGACAACTACAATCGACTGCAGGCCGGCATGACATACGAGGAGGTGCGCGCCATCCTCGGCAAGCCCGACAAGTGCAGCGACCTGCTGGCCGCGCGCAACTGCACCTGGGGCGACGAAAAGCGCTACATCAACGTAAGCTTCGTCGGCGACCAGGCGGTATTGTTCCACTCGGAAAACATCCGCTGAACGCCCCCTCAGCCTCAGGCGGACACCACCAGTCGATTGCGCCCGCCGCTCTTGGCGCTCATCAGCGCGGTATCGGCGCGCTCCAGCAGGGTGTCCAGCGTGCCGCCGGCGACGCTGTCGAGGTGGGTGATGCCCAGGCTGGCCGAGCAACGGATCACTTCGCCGCGCCACTCGACCTGGTGTTGCGCCACCACCGCGCGCAAGCGTTCGGCGATGTGCAGCGCCTCTTCGCGCGTGGTGTCGGGCAGCAGCGCGGCAAACTCCTCGCCACCGTAGCGCCCGACGATGTCGGTTTCGCGCAGCACCAGACCGAACAGTGCCGCCACCTCGCGCAGCACCTGGTCGCCGGCCGCGTGCCCGCGGCTGTCGTTGATCTGCTTGAAGTGGTCGAGATCCAGCATGACGATGGACAGCGGCAGCCCGCTGCGCCGCGCGCGTGCCAGTTCGCGCTCGGCGAGCTCGAAGAAATGGCGCCGGTTGAACAGCCCGGTCAACCCGTCCCGCGTGGCCAGTTCGAGCAGGCGCGCATTGGCCGCCTCCAGCGCCGCGGTGCGCTCGGCGACCCGTAGTTCCAGCTCCTCGTTGCTGCGCCGGAGCAACTCCTCGGCATGGCGGATGGCGGTAATGTCGCGCGAGATCCCCAGGATGTACTCGACCCGCCCGCCGGCCTCGGTCGCCGGCACCATCAGGGTGAGCCAGTGGCGCGGTTCACCCTCCGCCCCCCCGACTTCCTCGTAGGTCAGCGGCGCCCTGCGCGCCACGCACTCGCGGTAGCGCGCGAGCACGCTGTCGAGATAGATCGGCGGAAGGACCTCCTCCAGCGGCCGGCCGGCGGTCTGCGCACTCGGCATGCCGATCACGCGCTCCAGCGCCGGATTGATCGCTTCGATGACGAAGCCACCGTCCTGCTCGCAGCGGATGATGAAGATGTTGTCGGGGAAGCGCTGCCACAGGCTCTCAAACACCGGAAAGCGGCTTCGCAGCACATTGACCATGCCGGCGTTTCGGGATCTCTTCGTTGCCATCTTCCTGTTAGTGACGTTGGCATGAACACGGTTTCGTGTGTAGCATCGGCGGATATCCATCGGCGCTAACGCGCGAATACGGAGTATGCACCCAATGAACGGAAATGCGCTCGATTCGATTGCCCTGCACGATCTGCTGACCGGCGCCACCCTGCTCGGCGGCGGCGGCGGCGGGCCGCGCGCCGGCGCCCTGCCGCTGATCGCGCGCATCCTCGAATCGGGCCGGCCGGTCGTGCTGAGCAGCCCCAGCCAGTTGCCGGACAGCCTGTGGGCCGGCGTGGTGGCGGGCATCGGCGCCCCGGACGCAGCCACCCACGGCCCGGCCTTCACCAGCGCGCCGCAACGCGCCTTCGCCGCCCTGGCGAAAGCCGCCGGACAACGGCTGTCCGCCGTACTGCCGGGCGAAACCGGCGCGATGAACAGCATCATCCCGGCCATGGTGGCCGCCCAGCTCGGCGTGCCGCTGGTCGATGCCGACAGTGCCGGACGCGCCCTGCCCACCCTCGGCCTGGCCGCCTTCAACCTCGCCGCCCCGCCCCGCCCGCTGATCCTCGCCAACCAGCCCGGCGAAGGCGTCGCCCCGGTGGAGGCGGTCCTCGACGCCCCTACGCCGGAAGGCACCGACGCCCTGGTGCGCGGCCTGGTGGACAGCGCGGCCTTCGGCGAGGAAGGCGCCTTCGCCACCTGGGCACTGCAGATCGGCCAGCTCGACGGCGCCTGCGTGAGCGGCTCGGTGAGCCGCGCCATCCGCGTGGGCGCCGCACTGCGCGAAGCGCGCGAGCGCGGCAGCGATCCGCTGAGCACGCTTGCTGCGGCGCTGGACGGCCAGGTCGCCGTGCTTGCCGGCGGCACCATCGAGGCGGTAACCACCAGCGAGAGCGGCGGTTTCGACATGAGCCGGGTGGAACTGGACGACGGTACGGCGCGCATCACCGTGGTCGCGCAGAACGAGAACCTGCTGGCCTGGCGCTCGGACGGCGCCGCACCGCTCGCCGCCGCCCCGGACACCCTGGCCTGGCTCACACCCGAAGGCGAACCGCTGTCGAACGCGGAGATCAGCGCGGCATCGGTCGGCACCCGCGTGCTGCTGCTCGGCATCCCCGCGGCGCCCCTGCTGCGCCGCGCGCCGCTGGCCGGGCGTTTCGCCGAACTGCTCGCCCAGGTGGGCTACTTCGGCAGCGCCCGCCCGCTCTGACGCGACACCGCGCACGCGCGGCCGCGGCATTGCGCGATAGACTTGCATCCAGTGCTCGGCAGCCAACGGGACAGGCCATGGGACGACTCACCACACACGTGCTCGACACCGCGCAGGGTTGCCCCGGCGCCGGCATAGGCCTCACCCTCCATCGCCTGGGCGCGGACGGCACCCGCCAGCAACTGCTGCGCACCTGCACCAATGCCGACGGCCGCTGCGACGCAGCGCTGCTCGAAGGTGCCGCCTTCGAGCGCGGCGAGTACGAACTGGTGTTCGACGCCGCCGCCTATTTTCGCGCCCAGGGCCTGACGCTGCCCGACCCGCCCTTCGTCGGCGAGGTGGTGCTGCGCTTCGGCATCGCCGACCCCGCCCAGCACTACCACGTGCCACTGCTGCTGTCGCCGTGGAGCTGGTCCACCTACCGCGGCAGCTGATGGACGCCTATCTGCTCGACTGGGCCAGCCTGCTGCTGCGCTGGCTGCATCTGGTGGCCGGGGTGGCGTGGATCGGCGCCTCTTTCTACTTCGTCATGCTCGACAACGCGCTGCGCACCCCGGCACGGCCGCAGGACGCGGCGCGCGGCGTGCATGGCGAGCTGTGGGCAGTGCATGGCGGCGGGTTCTACTGCAGCCAGAAATTCCTCAGCGGACCGCGCGGCGAGCCGCTCTCCGAGCATCTGCACTGGTCGAAGTGGGAGGCCTACACCACCTGGCTGTCAGGCATCGGCTTGCTGGCGGCGATCTACTGGCTCGGAGCATCCACCCACCTGGTGGACCGCGGCGTGCGCGATCTCGCGCCTGCTGCCGCGGTGGGTCTGTCGCTCGCTTTCCTGGGCGGTGGCTGGCTGGTGTACGACCTGCTGTGCCGCCTGCTGGGCGGGCGCGAACGCCTGCTGGCGGCCCTGCTGGTGGGGCTGGTGGTGGTGGCGGACTGGGCGCTGCACCAACTCTTCGCCGCGCGCGCGGCCTACCTGCACGTCGGCGCGATGCTCGGCACGATGATGGCGGCCAACGTGTTCTTCCACATCATCCCCGGGCAGCGCCGCATGGTGGCGCAGCTGCGTGCCGGCCAGGCGGTGGACCCGCTCCCGGGGCGCATCGGCAAGCAACGCTCGGTGCACAACACCTACTTCACCCTGCCGGTGCTGTTCACCATGATCAGCGGCCACTACCCGATGACCTACGCCCACCCGCAGGGCTGGCTGGTGCTGCTGGCGATCATGGCGGCCGGCGTGCTGATCCGCCAGTTCTTCGTGCTGCGCCACGGCGGGCGCCGCGTCTGGTGGCTGCCGGCAGGCGCCGCCGCCCTGCTCGGCGCGCTGGTGGTCGCCCTCGCCCCCGCGGAACCCGACACCGACGGCCCGCCGGTCACGCTGGCCGAGGTGCAGCAACTCTTCGCCGCGCGCTGCACCGCCTGCCATGCCGAACGCCCGAGCTGGGAAGGCTTCGCCCAGCCGCCCAAGGGCATCGTGCTGGAAACCCCGCAGCAGATCCTGCAACATGCGGCCAAGAGCGCCGAAACCGTGGCCAACGGCTACATGCCGCTGGGCAACCTGACCGGCATGAGCGCCGACGAACGCGCGCAGCTCGCGCGCTGGTTCGCCCAGCAGCAGGCTGCGGCACGCTGAAGGAGGGTTCCCCGATGCTGCTCGACCACCTCAACGCCGCCGACCGCGACGCCTTCCGCGCCGCGCTGCAAGGCGTCTTCGAACACTCGCCCTGGGTGGCCGAACGTACCTGGGACAGACGCCCCTTCGCCAGCGTGGAGGCGCTGCACCGCGCACTCACCGAAACGGTGGCGCGCGCCAGCCGCACCGAGCAGCTCGCGCTGATCTGCGCCCATCCCGAACTGGCCGGACACGAAGCAGCCGCCGGCACGCTGACCGCCGACTCCGCCCGTGAGCAGCGCAGCGCCGGACTCGACCAGTGCAGCGCGCCCGAACTGGCGCAACTGCGTGAACTCAATGCCGCCTACCGCGCACGCTTCGGCTTTCCCTTCGTGATGGCGGTCAAGGGGCGCAGCCGGCAGGAGATTCTCGCCATGCTCGCCGCACGCCTGACGGACGATGCCGACTGCGAGTTCCGCACCGCCCTGGTGGAGATCGGCAAGATCGCCCGCCTGCGCCTCGACACCCTGTTCGCCGGAGACTGAGGCCATGCCGCCCGATCCCGCCTACCCGCGCGACCTCGCCGGCTACGGCCGCCGCCGCCCGCCGGCCGACTGGCCGGGCGGTGCGCGCATCGCCCTGCAGTTCGTGCTCAACTACGAGGAAGGCGCGGAGAACTGCGTGCTGCACGGCGATCCGGGCAGCGAGCAGTTCCTCTCCGAGATGTACGCCCCGCCGGCCTACCCGGCGCGCCACCTGTCGATGGAGTCGATCTACGAGTACGGCGCGCGCGTCGGCGTGTGGCGCATCCTGCGCGAGTTCGAGCGCCGTGCCCTGCCGCTTACCGTGTTCGGCGTGGCGATGGCCCTCGAACGCCACCCGGAAGCCTGCGCCGCCTTCGTCGAACTGGGCCACGAGATCGCCTGCCACGGCTGGCGCTGGATCAACTACCAGACGGTGGATGAAACCACCGAACGCGCCCATCTGGCACGTGCAGTGGCCAGCATCGCGCAGCTCACCGGCGCGCCGCCGCTGGGCTGGTACACCGGACGCGACTCACCTGCCACCCGCCGCCTGGTGGTGGAGCACGGCGGCTTCCTGTACGACGCCGACTGCTACGGCGACGAGCTGCCGTTCTGGACCACGGTGACGAAGGCCGACGGCAACAGCGTGCCCCACCTGGTGGTGCCCTACACGCTGGACGCCAACGACATGCGCTTCGCGCTGCCGCAGGGTTTCTCGCACGGCGACGAGTTCTTCCACTACCTGCGCGACAGCTTCGACGTACTGTATGCCGAAGGCGCCGAAAGTCCGGCGATGATGAGCGTCGGCATGCACTGCCGCCTGCTCGGCCGCCCGGGACGCTTCCGCGCGCTGCAGCGCTTTCTCGACCATGTCGAGCGCCACGACCGGGTGTGGGTGTGCCGCCGGGTCGACATCGCCCGCCACTGGATCGCCCGCCACCCGCCCCAGCCTGCCGCCTGAGTCCGCCCGGAGCACCGCCATGCATTCAGCCCTGATCGCCGCACCCGCCGAGCTGCCCGACTGGGCACAGCGCGCCACCAACCTTGCCGACCCGCGCCTGGGCGCGCGCGCGCTGTATGCCAGCGACGACTTCTTCGCCGACGTTTCGCGCATGCTGAACCCGGAGCCGGCGGCATTCATCCCCGGCAAGTACGACGCCAACGGCAAGTGGATGGACGGCTGGGAGACGCGGCGCAAGCGCACCACCGGCCATGACTGGTGCCTGGTGAAGCTTGCCCGGCCCGGCGTGATCCACGGCTTCGACGTGGATACCTCGCACTTCACCGGCAACTACGCACCGGCCGTGTCGATAGACGCCGTGACGAGCGACAGCGACGACCCGCAGGCGCTCGCCGCCCTGGCGTGGACCTGCATCCTGCCGTCGGTGTCGCTGTCGGCCAGCAACCACCACCTGTTCGAGATTGCTTCCACCCAGGCATGGACCCACTTGCGGGTGAACATCTACCCGGACGGCGGCATCGCCCGCCTGCGCGTGTATGGCCGCCCGGCGGGCGCCTTCGACACCGTCGACCCGGCACGCCTCTACGACCTTGCCGCACTGGAGAACGGCGGCCGCGCGCTGGCCTGGAACGACGCGCACTACGGCGCGCCGGCCAACCTGCTGCTGCCCGGGCGCGGCGCGGACATGGGCGACGGCTGGGAGACGCGGCGGCGGCGCGAACCGGGCAACGACTGGTGCATCGTGGAACTGGGCGCCAGCGGCACGATCGAGCGCATCGAGGTCGACACCGCCCACTTCAAGGGCAACTACCCGGACCGCTGCAGCATCCAGGCCGCACGTGTCGAAGGCGGCACCGCGCAGTCCATCGTCACCCAGAGCATGTTCTGGCCGACGCTGCTGCCCGAGCAGAAACTCTCGGCCGATGCGATCCACAGCTTTTCCGGCGAGATCGCCGCGCTCGGCCCGGTGAGCCACGTGCGCATCAACATCATCCCGGATGGCGGCCTGTCGCGCCTGCGGCTGTGGGGCAAGGTGGACGCATGAGGACGCTGCGCGCCGCACCGCTCAGCGCGACGGCTTTCGCGCCCTTCGGCGAGGTGATCGAGGTCTCGGACGCAGCGCACCACTATCCGATCAACGGCGGCACCACCGAGCGCTACCACGACCTGGCGAACATCGACCCGGGTGCCGAAGGCCGCGCCATCGTGTCCATCTTCCGCGCCAAGCCGCGCGCACTGCCGTTCGCCGTACGCATGCTGGAGCGCCACCCCTTGGGCAGCCAGGCCTTCATGCCGCTCACCGGGCGGCCCTATCTGGTGGTGGTGGCGCCCGCCGGGGATGCACCGCGGCCGGACGCACTGCGGGTGTTCCTCGCGCAGGGCACGCAGGGGGTGAACTACGCTCCCGGCGTATGGCACCACCCGCTGCTCGCGCTCGAGGCGGTGAGCGACTTCCTGGTGATCGACCGCGCCGGGCCGGGGGAGAACTGCGAGGAGGCGGCGCTGGCCGAAGCGCTCGGCATCCATCTCGCCTGATCGCGGGCAAGCCCGCTCCTGCAGGCGATCGCCGCGCCGCGCGCTCAGGCCGGCAGGGCGATCTTGTTGTCGGTGCTGAACTGGTAGTCGTGGAACACGTGCTCGGCCGTGAGGATCTCGTAGCGGCCGCCTTCGTCCTTGCGCGTGGTGTCCTTCAGCTTGTAGGTGAAGTGACCACAGGTCCACAGGTCGAAGTTGCGCATGTGGGTGCACATGCAGGTCTTGTCGAACACCTTCACCTTGGTGCCTTCCGGATGCAGGGCGACCTCGCGGTTGTAGGCGTCGATGTACTGGCAGTTGCCCTTGGCGTCGAGCAGGTAGCCGTAGGCCTCGCAGTTCGGGCGAATGCCGTTGCCGATCGCCGGGCTGCTCTTGAGCATGCGCATAGGATAGCCGGTGGGCGAGATCATGTTGACCTCGATGTCCTGCTCGCTGGCGCGGAAATATTCCTGCTGCACGTCTTCGGGCAGGCCGCACTCGCGGGTCACGGTGAAGCGGGTGGCCACCTGCACCGCCGCCGCGCCGGCTTCGAGGAAGCTCGCGGCGTCGCTGCCGGTGAAGATGCCGCCGGCCG
>JAUVWV010000146.1 GCA_030603925.1 Thauera sp.
GGAGGCGCGCCCGCAGTCGGGCTATTTCGTCCGCTCGCGCCTGCAGGCGCCGCCGGCGCCGCGCTTTGCTCCGCAGCCCGCGCAGGCGCGCCCGGCGGAAACCGCGGTGCTCAACCGCATCGCCGCGGTGGTCGAGGCGCAGTCCAATGCCGGCAACGTGGATCTTTCGCTGGCCTGCCCGAAGGGCAGCGACTTCTATCCGGGCGAACGCCTTGCCCGCCTGGTGGCCGACACCGCGCGGCGCCATCCGGAGCTGCTCAGCGACTATTCGCTGCCGCCGGGCTCGCTGCGCCTGCGCCGCGAGATTGCGCGCCACGCGCTGGACCTGGGGGTGACGATGGCCGCCGAGGAGGTCATCCTGACCAACGGCTGCATGGAGGCGCTGCAGTTCGCGCTGCGCACCGTGACCCGCCCGGGCGACGCGGTGGCGATGGAGTCGCCGACCTACTTCACCCTGATTCCGCTCGCCGAGCGGCTGGGCCTGCGCATCATCGAGGTGCCCACCCATCCGTGCAACGGCATGTCGATCGATGCGCTGGAGCTGCTGCTCTCCGAGCAGCGCGTGAAGGCGGTGGTGACCATGCCCAATGTGCACAACCCGCTGGGCACCAGCATGCCGGTGGAGTCCAAGCGGCGCCTGGCCGCGCTGGCCAACGAGTATCGCGTGCCGGTGATCGAGGATGCGCTGTACGCAGAGCTGCAGTACGCGGTACCGCTGCAGCCGGCGGTGAAGGCCTTCGACCGCGATGGCTGGGTGATCCTGTGTTCGTCCTACACCAAGACGCTGGCGCCGGGTTTCCGCGCAGGATGGATGGAGGCCGGACGCTTTCGCCGCGAGGTGACCGACCTGAAGTTCTGTTCGTCGGTGGCCCAGCCGGCGCTGATGAGCGAGGCGCTCGGGCTGTTCCTCGAAAGCGGCGGCTACGCCCAGCACCTGCGCCGCCTGCGGCGCAGCTACGCGGGGCAGATCGACCGCCTGCGCGGGCTGATCGACGAGGTGTTTCCGGCCGGCACGCGCGCCACCGAGCCGACCGGCGGTTTCCTGGTATGGGTGGAACTGCCGCAGGGCTGCGACGCCAACAAGCTGTTCGACCAGGCGCTGGCGCGCGGCATCAGCATCACCCCGGGCACGCTGTTCTCGCCCTCCGGGCGCTACACCCGGCACATCCGCCTGTCAGGCTGCTATCCGTTCTCGGAACGCCACATCCACGCGCTGGTCACCCTGGGCCAGCTCGCCGCCCGCCAGCTGGGCGGCTGACAGGCTGCGGGCCGCCGCCGCTGCTCAACCGCCGATCAGCGCATCGACTGCCACGCCGATGCGCACATTGCCCCAGTGCCGCCCGCCGACGTGGATGGGCATGGCGATGTCGCACAGCACCTCGCCGGTATCGCGCAGGAAGGTCTGCAGCAACATCGGCGCGCTGTTGCGCGCGGCGCGCAGTTCGGCCGCGCTCTCGAACTTGCGGCAGGTGCGGTTGCCGATCAGGTCGGTGTCGTAGTCGCCGGTGAGCGGCTTGGAATAGCGCGCGTTGTGGGCCGACAGGTAGCTGTCGGTATTGACCGCCACCGCGTAGGCCGTGCCCTTCACCGCAGCGACGAAGTCGTCCATCGACTTCTGGCAGCGCCGGCCGTACTCGTCGCCCCAGGACACCTTGTACTTCTGCGGATTGGTGCCGGCGATGGGCTGGTAGCGGCGGTCGAACACGTCCACCCGGCCGGCCATCATCTCTTCGAGCTGCTGCTGCACGGTGTCGCGGAACTTGCGCGTCTCGTCGACCACGTGGTCGAAGGCGCCCTTGCCGATCTTGAAGCGCGACACCAGCTCCTGCACCGCCTCGGTGGCCTGGGAGAGGTCGCGGGTGCGCTTCTCGGACTCTTCCATGTCGCGCGCCACGGAGGTGGACAGCTCGTGAATCACGTTCACGTTCTCGTGCACCTGGGCGTTGGTGGCGGTGAGCTCTTCCATCGCCGCGGCGATCTGCAGCAGCTGTTCGCCGGTCTGCTCGAACTCGCCCACCATGTGCTCGAACTGGGTGGCCGAACGCCCCACCACCTCGCGGGTCTGCAGCACGTCGGCGTTGATCACCTCGTTCTCGGCACGGGTGTTGGACACCAGCGCGATCATCCCGCTGATGTTGCCGTGGATCTCTTCGGTGGCCTTGTTGACCCGCTCGGCGAGCTTGCGCACTTCGTCCGCCACCACCGCAAAGCCGCGCCCGGCTTCGCCGGCGCGGGCGGCCTCGATGGCCGCATTGAGCGCCAGCAGGTTGGTCTGGTCGGCCACCTCGCGGATCAGCGAGGCGATCTGCTTGACGCTCTCGGAGCGCACCGAGAGTTCATCGACGGTGTGGTTGAACTGCACCACCTTGTCGCTCACCGCGTTGATCTTGCCGGCGATGTCCTTCATCTCGTGCAGCGACTCGCGCGCGATGTCGAGGTTGGCGTTGGTGGACGCGGAGATGTTCTGCGTGCTGCTCGACACCTCCTCGATGGCCTTGGTGGATTCGGTGCTGGCGGTGAACACCACCTCGGTCATGCGGCCCTGCTCGGTGGCGTCGCGCGCGGAGCTCTCCACCTTGCTCTTCACCTGCACCGCCTCGCGCGCGATGCTCACGCTCATGGTGCGCACCTCGCTGATGATCTGCCGCATCTTGTCGGCGAAGCGGTTGTAGCTCTGCGCCAGCTCGCGCAGTTCGTCGTGCGTGGTCATCGGCAGGTCGCGCGAGAAATCGCCCTCGCCGCGTGCGATCTCGTTGAAGATGCGGGTGATGACCTTCACCGGACGAACGATCAGGTAGCGGATGTAGAGGATCTGGCCGACGTTGATCAGCAGCGCCAGCGCGGTGAGCGCGAGCATGGCGTAGAGGCCGAAGTCGAGCGAGGCGCTCACCCCGGCGACCGTCTCCGGTTCAACCTTGCCGGCAGCCAGCAGGCCGGCCACCTCGTTTTTCTGTCGCAGGTAGATGCCGAGGTAGAACACGTCGATGAAGAACAGCAGCAGGAAGCTGCACAGCTTCTTCGTCAACGAGTTCCAGAACGTCTTCTCCACTGCTTCGTAGAGCTGCCAGAAGGTGCTCATCGAAGTCTCCCCCTGTTGGTAGGTATTTGTGTATGTCTTTTGCTGTAACGGAATCGTAACCGCGGACTTTAGCGCAACCCATCCGGATTGACCCGCACAATGCGCCCGTTGCGGGGCGCGCGGCCGGTTGCAGCACGTCGATTTGCCCGGATCATGCCCGCCTGCGACAATTGCGTACTTGATGCCGACAAAGTTCCGTCGCGCTTCCGCGCGGCGACGGCAAACGCAACGCGAAACACCGAATTCACTACCGAGCCAGACCAGACCATGTCCGACCAGAACAACGCCGCCCTGCCCCAGGACGAGAACCACATCATCGCCGAACGGCGCGAGAAGCTTGCCCAGTGGCGCAGCACGGGCCGCGCCTATCCCAACGACTTCTCGCGCGAGAACACCGCCGGCAAGCTGGACGAACTGTACGGCGAGAAGGACGGCGAGGAACTGGAGGCGGTGCCGGTGGAGGTCCGCGTGGCCGGGCGCATCATGCTCAAGCGCGTGATGGGCAAGGCGAGCTTCATCACCATCCAGGATCTCTCCGGGCGCATCCAGCTCTACGTGAAGCGCGACGAGGTGGGCGAAGAGGTGTACGCCGACTTCAAGCACTGGGACATCGGCGACATCGTCGGCTGCGTGGGCACCCTGTTCAAGACCAAGACCGGCGAGCTCACCGTGCAGGCCGGCGAGATCCGCCTGCTCAGCAAGAGCCTGCGCCCGCTGCCGGACAAGTTCCACGGCCTCACCGACGTGGAGCAGAAGTACCGCCAGCGCTATGTCGACCTGATCATGAGCGAAGAGGCGCGCTTCACCTTCGTGGCGCGCAGCCGCATGGTGCAGTCGATCCGCAACTACATGATCAGCCACGGCTTCCTGGAAGTCGAAACGCCGATGATGCACCCCATTCCCGGCGGCGCGGCGGCCAAGCCCTTCGTCACCCACCACAACGCGCTGGACATGGAGCTGTACCTGCGCATCGCCCCCGAGCTCTACCTGAAGCGCCTGGTGGTGGGCGGATTCGAGAAGGTCTTCGAGGTCAATCGCAACTTCCGCAACGAAGGCCTCAGCCCGCGCCACAACCCCGAGTTCACCATGATGGAGTTCTACGAGGCGTACGCGAACTACCAGACGCTGATGAACTTCACCGAGGGCCTGATCCGCCAGTCGGCGCGCGAGGCGCTGGGCAGCGAGTCCTTCGTGTACCAGGGGCGCGAACTGGACCTGTCGAAGCCCTTCCACCGCCTGACCATCGTCGAGGCCATCCGCAAGTACCACCCGGGCTTCACCCTGGAGCAGCTGGCCGACGCCGAATGGCTGAAGCAGAAGATCAAGGACTTCGGCGAGAAGGTGAAGCCGGGCGGCCTGGGCAGCCTGCAGCTGCAGCTCTTCGAGGCCTGCGCGGAAAGTCAGCTGTGGGAGCCGACCTTCATCATCGACTACCCGGTGGAAGTCTCGCCGCTGGCGCGCGCCTCCGACAGCAACCCGGAGATCACCGAACGCTTCGAGCTGTTCATCGTCGGGCGCGAGATCGCCAACGGCTTCTCCGAGCTGAACGACCCCGAGGACCAGGCCGCGCGCTTCCTCGCCCAGGTCCAGGCCAAGGACGCCGGCGACGAAGAGGCGATGTACTACGACGCCGACTACATCCGCGCGCTCGAATTCGGCCTGCCGCCCACCGGCGGCTGCGGCATCGGCATCGACCGCCTGGTAATGCTGCTCACCGATTCGCCCTCGATCCGCGACGTGATCCTCTTCCCGCAGATGCGGCCGGAATAAGCCGCCCGCACTGCGCAAACGGGGCGACACGGGTCGCCCCTTTTCACATCCGCCCGCCCCATGCCGATCATCCCCGCCGAACCATGCTTCACCGAGGCCGGCGTGCTCTATTCGCCCGCCTACGACGATGTCTACCACTCCACCGAAGGCGCCCTGGGACAGGCACAGCACGTGTTCCTGGCCGGCAACGACCTGCCCGCGCGCTGGCAGGGGCGCGACAGCTTTGTCATCGCCGAGACCGGCTTCGGTGCGGGGCTGAACCTGCTCGCCACCTGGGCGGCCTGGCGTGCCGATCCACTGCGCTGCGCCCGACTGCATTTCGTTTCCTGCGAACTGCACCCCTTCCGCCGCACCGACCTGCCTGCGCTGCACGCCCCGTTCACCGCCCAGGCGCCGGAACTCGCACCGCTCGCCGCCGAACTGCAGGCAAAGTGGCCCACCCTCACCCCCGGCATGCACCGCATCGAGCTCGACGGCGGGCGGGTCGTGCTGACGCTCTTCCTGGGCGACGCGGCCGACGGCCTGGCCGGGCTGCAGGCCTGCGTCGATGCCTTCTACCTGGACGGCTTCGCACCGGCCAGGAACCCGGCCCTGTGGTCGGCACGCGTCTTCCATCTGCTCGCACGGCTCGCCGCGCCGGGCGCCACGCTGGCCACCTGGTCGGTGGCCGGCGAAGTGCGCGAGGGCTTGCGCCGTGCCGGTTTCGAGACCCGCAAGCTGCCCGGCTATGGCGGCAAGTGGCAGATGTTGCGCGCCGCCTACCGCGGCCCGGGCAAGCCGGCAGCCGGCCGGCCGATGCGCCACGCCCTGGTACTGGGCGCAGGCGCAGCCGGCAGCAGCGTGGCCGAACGTCTGGCGGCGCGCGGCTGGACGGTGGAGGTGATCGATGCGGCAGACCGCCCCGGCGCCGGCGCCTCCGGCAACCACGCCGGGGTGCTGCGCCCGCTGCCCAGCCTGGACGACAACCGCCTCGGGCGGCTCACCCGCGCCGGCACCCTGTACGCCCTGCACCACATCGCCCATCTGGCCGAGCTTGGCCAGGCGGTGCGCTTTGACGCCTGCGGAGTGCTGCACATCGCGCGCGACGCGGTGCAGGAAGAGAAGCAGCGCGCAGTGGTGGAGCGCCACCAGCCGCCCGCCGGGCACCTGCGCTACGTGGATCACGAGGAAGCCAGCCGCATTGCCGGCTGGCCGTTGCCCAACGGCGGCTGGTGGTTCCCCGACAGCGGCTGGGTGCAGCCGCCCAGTCTGTGCCGCGCCAATCTGGCCGCACAGGCCGAACGCATCCGCTGCCACTTCGGCCGCAAGGTGGTGCGTCTGGTGCGCGATGGCGCGGACTGGCTGGCACTGGACGAGGCCGGCGAAACGATCGCCCGCGCGCCCGAGGTGATCCTGGCCAACGGCGTGGGCATCCGCGAACTGCCGCAGGCCGCCGCCCTGCCGGTGATAAGCGCACGCGGCCAGGTTTCGCTGCTGCAGGCTGAAGCGGCCTCCCCGCCCCATGTCGTGGTATGCCGCCAGGGCTATGTCAGCCCGGCGGTGGACGGCCTGCGCTGCGCGGGCGCCAGTTTCGGCGTGGGCGATGACGACCCGGCAATCCGGCGCGCCGACCACATCCTCAACATGGGCAAGCTCGAAGGCATCCTGCCCGGCTACACCGCAGCGCTGAACGTGGCCGAACTGCGAGGCCGGGTCGGGTTCCGCCCCGCCTCGCCCGACCGCCTGCCGATGGTGGGCGCGCTGCCGGCGGTGACGGCACTGGAGGCCCCCTGCAAGCTCGACGAGATCCCGCGCCATCCGGGCCTGTGGGCGATCTCCGGCTTCGGCTCGCGTGGCCTGGTGTTTGCCGCGCTGATGGGCGAGACCCTGGCCAGCCTGCTCGACGGGGAACCTTTGCCGGTAGAGCACGATCTGTGGGAAGCGCTGGACCCGGCGCGCTTCCTGCTGCGCCCGCCCCGCGCCGCACGCGGCGAGGACTGAAACGGATTCCGATACACGAGAACAACAAGACCATGGACGCCATCCCGCTCTTCTTCCTGCTCGGTTTCGCCGCCCGCCTGGCGCGTTCCGACCTCAAACTGCCCGGCCAGCTGTACGAGGCCCTGTCCATCTACCTGCTGCTGGCCATCGGCCTGAAGGGCGGCATGGAGCTGGCCAAGCAGGACCCGCTGCAGGTGCTGCCGCAGGCCCTGTCGGTGATGGGCCTGGGCGTCATCATCCCGCTGGTGGCCTTTCCCATCCTCTACAAGCTGGGCCGCTTCGACCGCCACAACGCAGCGGCCATCGCCGGCCACTACGGCTCGGTGAGCGTGGTCACCTTCGCCGTGGGGGTGGATTACCTGGTGGCGCGCAGCATCCCGTACGAAGCCTACCTGCCGCTCTTCCTGGTGTTGCTGGAGATGCCGGGCATCGCGGTGGGCATCCTGCTCGCGCGCATGGGCGGCGAGATGCGCCAGATCAAGTGGGGGCCGCTGCTGCATGAGATCTTCCTGGGCAAGAGCATGGTGCTGCTGGCCGGTGGCCTGCTGATCGGCTGGGCGGCCGGGCCGGGCGGACTGGCGCCGCTGGAACCCTTCTTCTTCGAACTGTTCAAGGGCGTGCTGTGCCTGTTCCTGCTGGAGATGGGCCTGGTGGCTGCCGGCCAGGCCGGCGCGCTGCGCACCAGCGGCGCCTTCCTGGTGGGCTTCGCCATCGGCATGCCGGTGATCGCGGCGCTGATCGGCACCGCCGCCGGTGCGCTGATCGGCCTGTCGGCCGGCGGCACCCTGCTGCTCGCCACCCTGGCCGCCAGCGCTTCCTACATCGCCGCGCCGGCGGCGATGCGCCTCGCGGTACCGGAAGCCAACCCGGGCCTGTCGATCACCGCCGCGCTGGTGATCACCTTCCCCTTCAACATCCTGCTCGGCATCCCGCTCTACGACCGCATCGTGGGGCTGGTATACGGAGGCTGACCATCATGCCCAACACCCATCCCTGCAAACTCGTCGTGATCATTGCCGAAGAGGCGCTGGAAAGCCCGCTGGCGAAGGACGTGATGGCGCTCGGCGCGCACGGTTACACGGTGGCCGACGTGCGCGGGCGCGGCAGCCACGGCAGCCGCTCGGGCGCCTGGGACGCCGACAAGAGCATCCGCATGGAGATCCTGTGCGATGCCGACACCTCGCTGGCGATCACCCGGCATGTGGAGGAGAAGTACTTCCGCCACTACGCGATGGTGACCTTCGTCGCCGACGTGGGTGTGCTGCGGCCGCAGAAGTTCGTGCGCTGACCGCAGGTTCACCCACCAACCACGGCCGCCACATGAACCACCGATCGCGGCCAAGGCCGCTCCTACAAGGCATGCATCGGCAGGAACGGGCCTGCCTGCGATCGCGGCCAAGGCCGCTCCTGCAAGGGATGCATCGGTAGGAGCGGGCTTGCCCGCGATCGCGGCCGTCGAACCACCACCGGTGGTCCGGGCCGCTCTCCTGCGCGGGTGCGTCAGA
>JAUVWV010000155.1 GCA_030603925.1 Thauera sp.
CTTCGGCGACAAGGCGCGCGCCGAGGAGCTGTTCCGCAAGTCGCTCGCCCTCAACCCGGACGGGATTGACCCCAACTATTTCTACGGCGAGTATCTGGTCGATGAGGGCCGCGTGGCCGAAGGCCGCAAGCATCTGCGCAAGGCCCTGCAGGCGCCGCCGCGCCCGGGGCGCGAAGTGGCCGACGAGGGCCGCCGCGAGGAAACCCGCGCCCTGCTGGCGCGCATCGACAAGGAAGGAAGCTGAATTGCGCATCCTGCTGGTGGAGGACGACCTGCTGCTCGGCGACGGCATCCGCGCCGGCCTGGCCCTGGCCGGCTACGCGGTGGACTGGGTGCACAACGGCGAACAGGCGCTGGCGGCACAGGCCGGCCACTGCTACGACGCCTGCGTGCTCGACCTCGGCCTGCCCGGCAAGGACGGCATCGCGGTGCTGCAGGAACTGCGCCGGCGCGGGGACCTCACCCCGGTGCTGGTGCTGACCGCACGCGACACCCAGGCCGACAAGATCGGCGGACTGGACGCCGGGGCGGACGACTACCTGACCAAGCCCTTCGACCTGGCCGAGCTGCAGGCCCGCATGCGCGCCCTGCTGCGCCGTGCCGGCGGGCAGGCCCAGCCGGTGCTGAGCCACCGCGACGTCACCCTGGACCCGGCCAGCAAGCGGGTGACCTGCGGCGGGCGGGACATGGCGCTGTCTGCCCGCGAGTTCGCCCTGCTGCAGGAGTTGATGCGCCACCCGCAACACATCCGCAGCCGCAGCCAGCTGGAGGAAAGTCTCTACGCCTGGGGCGAGGAAACCGGCAGCAACACGGTAGAGGTCTACATCCACCACCTGCGCAAGAAACTTGGTGCCGACTTCATCCGTACCGTGCGCGGCCTGGGCTACCAGCTGGGCGAGGGCCGATGAGGGAAGCCGCCACGACGGCCAATACCGCCCCATCCCGCCTGCGCTCGCTGCGCTGGCGCCTGCTGGGTGCGGTGTGCGCCGCGGTGCTGCTGCTGTGGCTGCTCACCGGCTGGCTGAGCTACACCCAGGCGCAGCACGAGGCCGAGGAACTGATGGATGGCAACCTGGCACAAACCGGGCGCCTTCTGCTGGCCATCCTGCACGACAACGAAGACGACCTGCGCGAACTGGCCGGACGGCTCGCCACGGTGCGCGGCGCCGCGCACGACATCTACGAACCGCCGCTGGAGTTCCAGATCGGCCGCGGCGACGGCACCATCCTGGCGCGCTCGGAGAACGCCCCTCATCTGCCGGTGCTGGGCGTGGCCGGCTACAGCGACATCCTGCGCACCGATGCCTCGTGGCGGGTGCTCAACGTGATGTCGGACGACGGCCGCTTCCGCGTGCAGGTGGCGCAGTCCATCGCCCTGCGCGACCGCGCCGCGCTGGAAGTGGCCGGCCAGACCGTGCTGCCGCTCGCGCTGCTGGCGCCGGTGCTGATCCTGCTGATCTACCTGTCGGTGCTGCGCGCGCTGCGTCCGCTCGACCGCCTGGCCGGCGAAGTGACCGCGCGCAGCCCGGACAACCTCGCCGCGCTGCCGGATCAGGACGTACCCACCGAAGCCTTGCCGCTGGTGGACGCGATCAACCGCCTGTTCCAGCGCGTCGCCCGCACCCTGGACAACGAACGCCGCTTCACCGCCGATGCCGCGCACGAGCTGCGCACGCCGCTCGCGGCGCTCAAGGTGCACACCCAGGTTGCCCGCCTGTGCCGCGAGGACGTGCAGCGCGACCACGCCCTGCAGCAGATCGAATGCGGGGTAGACCGCGCCACCCGGCTGGTGGAGCAACTGCTGCGCCTGGCCCGCCTGGATCCGCTCAACAGCCTCCCCACGCCAGGCGCGGTGGACCTGCGCGGATTGGTCGAAGACGCCATCGAGGCCGTGTACCAGGCCAACCCCGGTGCGCCTCGCCGCATCACCCACGCCCTGCAGACAGACACTCCCGCAGTGGCCGGCGACCCCGACCTGCTGCAGATCGCGCTGCGCAACTTGCTGGATAACGCCCTGCGCTACACCCCGCCGCAGGCCTCCATCGAGGTGAAGCTCGACGACGATGGCAGCGCCCTGAGCCTGGCGGTGTGCGACGACGGCCCCGGTGTGCCGCCGGACACCCTGGCGCGGCTGGGCGAGCGCTTCTTTCGCGGCGGCGACAGCAGCGTGGAAGGCAGCGGCCTGGGACTGGCCATCGTCACGCGCATCATGGCCCTGCACGGCGGACGGCTGGCGCTGACGAACCGCCCGCAAGGCGGCTTCCGTGCCGCCCTGTGCGGGCTGCGCCGCGCAGCTGCACGCTGAGCCCTTCAATCGATTCAGCGCCAGTGCTCGCCAGCTGTCCGGTCAGGTCGCCTGCGGCAGGTCGCGCAGCAGGCGGGCGGCGATGAGGCCGTTGACCACGCCGAAGAACACCGCGGCGGCGGCAAACACCGGGGTGAGGTAGAACACCCCGTCGTGCGGCACCAGCCACAGGCGGGCGACCACCAGCTGTGCGCCGATGTGGGCGAAGGCGGCGAAGATGGACAGGCTCACCGGGCCGAACCAGCGCCTGGGCAGGTGCATGGCAAAGCCCAGGGTGAGCAGGCTGGCGATGGCGCCGGAGAGGCTGAGGAAGAAGCCCGGGGCGAGAAACTGGCCGAGCAGCAGGCTGCCCGCCAGCACGCGCAGCAAGGCCACCCACACCGCCTCGCGCCAGCCCCAGCGCGCCAGCACGATCAGGGTGACGATGTTGGCCAGGCCCGGCTTGACCCCGGGCAGCGGCAGCGGGATGGCCGCCTCCGCCACGGTGAGCACGATCGCCGCGGCCGCATGGCGGGCGATGCGGCGATCCTCGACCGTGGGGGTGAGCTCAATAGTTGAGCGAGTCATACTGTCCTCCGCGCCCGCTCAGGCTCAGGCTGACCTGGTTGGGCGCGCAGATCGCCACCGAGCCGGCCTGGGTCAGCCAGCCCTGGCGCACGCAGTACTGGCGCGGCCCGGGGTCGGCGGCCACACGGGCGCGCCCGGCTTCGATCTCGATCAGGGTGGTGCCCAGCGGGCCGGGCACTTCCACCAGGCGCGGCACGCTCAGCCCGTACTCGCCGAACACCTCGCCGCCGGCGCGGATCACCGCCTTGTCCGGCGCGCCGCCGCGCCACAGCGTGGCGGTGGCGAACACGCACAGCGCCAGTCCCGCCGCCATCACCAACCAGTCACCGGGCCTGATCAGCGGCAGCCATTCGGCCAGCCGTGCCCTCACTGCGCGGTTCCGCTGTCCGGGCTGCCGGTGCCGCTGCGCCCGGCGGTGCGGTGGCGCACCAGCACGCGTACCCGGTCGCCGAAACGCTCGGCCAGCCATTCGGCCAGATACACCGAGCGGTGCTTGCCGCCGGTGCAGCCGATGGCCACGGTGAGATAGCTGCGGTTGTCGCGTACATAGGCCGGCAGCCAGGTCGTCACGAAGTTCCGGATGTCCTCGGCCATGCGGCCGACCTCGGGTACCGCGGCAAGGAAATCGATCACCGGCTGGTCGCGCCCGGTGAGCGGGCGCAGGCGCGGATCGTAGTGCGGGTTGGGCAGGCAGCGCACGTCGAACACCAGGTCGGCATCGAGCGGAATGCCGTACTTGAAGCCGAAGGACTGGAACATCAGGGTCAGGCCTTCGGTGGCTTCGATCTGCACGAAATCCTTGACCCAGGCACGCAGCGTATTGGCATGCAGGTCGCTGGTATCCATGCGGTGGCCCAGCTCTGCGATCTCGGAGAGCAGGTCGCGCTCCTGGCGGATGGCCTCTTCCAGCGACACGCCGTCCTGCGCCAGCGGATGGCGGCGGCGGGTCTCGGAGAAGCGCGCGATCAGCGCATCGTCGCGCGCTTCCAGAAAGATGAAGCGCAGGTCCGCCACCATGCCGCGCAACTGGTCCACCTGCTGCGGCAGCGCGGCAATGCTGGCGCCGGAGCGCACATCCACCGCCACCGCCACGCGCTGGTAGCCGGCGTCGCGCAGGTGGTTGATCAGCTGCGGCAGCAGCGTGGCCGGCAGGTTGTCCACCACGTAGTAGCTGGCATCTTCCAGCACGTTGAGCGCAACGCTCTTGCCGGAACCGGAGAGGCCGCTGATGAGGATGATCTGCATGACGGGCGAATCGGAAGCGCTGAACACCGGGACGGCCGGAGGTGGCCGGATCAGGCGCTCACTATAGCGCAAGCGGCGGACGGGTGCCGCCGCACACGGGCAACGAGCCGCGGCGTCTCACCGCAGCCCGGATGAAGCACAGCGCAATCCGGGACCAACGCTGGCACGCGGATGCCGTTCAGACCGCCAGCAGTCGTTCACCTTCGCGCCGCGCCACGCCGGCGCGCACGAGGTCCTGCACCAGCCAGTCGGCCAGCGCCTCGGCACCCAGCCCGAGGAAGCGCGCGTTGGCCTCGCGGTAGAGCGGCACCTCGGCCAGATGGGTGATGAGCTCGTCCACGCCCATCGCGCGGCGGTCGAGCAAGGTGAAGGTGATGCAGGCGCGGATGGCGTTGCGCGCGATGCGCGCGCCGTCTTCCTCGAAGGCGCGCAGGCGGCCGAAGGCGCGTTCGAGCGCATCGTCCACCTCGACGAAGGGCGCGCCATGCCCGGGGATGACCACATCCACCGGCAGGCGGGCGATGGCCTCCAGGGTGCGGCGCGCCTCGCCGACGCCGTCGCCGGTGCCCAGCACGTCGGCGAACAGGATGCCGAAGCCGTCGCGCCACAGCGCATCGCCCGAAATCAGGATGCGGCGTTCCGGGTTGTGGAACACCAGCGCGTCCATGTCGTGCCCCGGGGCGGCGTGCGCCTGCCAGGCCAGACCGCCGGCGATGAAGGTTTCGCCCGCGGCCAGCGCATGATCGACCTCGAAGCGCTCGCCCTTCTGGGCGGCGACGGTGAGCAGCAGGGCATCCTCGTCCCAGTCGGCCACCGCCTGGTACATGCCGGCCGGCACGGTGATCGCGCAGCCGAAGGCGGCCTGCAGCGCGGCATTGCCGCCGATGTGGTCGGAGTGCGAATGGGTGTTGATCAGGCGCGCGAGCGGACGGCCGCCGAGCGCCTCATGCAGCAGCGCGACGGTCTGCGGTGCGTGGCTGAAGTAGCCGCTGTCGATCAGCGTGGCGCTGTCGCCATCGTCGAACAGGATGTTGTTGGCGGACAGCCAGCCGCGCTCGAAGACCTGCACGCTGTCCGGCAAACGGGCAGCGCCGCTCAATCGCTGCCCTCCCCGAGCGCGTCGGCCACGTTGGGCGGCAGCGGCGCATTCACCGCGGACGGCTGCGGCTGCGGAATCTCCGCCGCCGACGGGGCGGCCACCGGCACGCCGTTGATCTCCTCCGCGGTGCGCCCGCAGCCCAGGCACACGCCGGCATCCCAGTCGATCATGCACACCCCCACGCACAACGCGTCGCCGCTCATCGCGCGCCCTCCCCGGCAGGCGCGCGCGCCGCGCGGCGCTCGGCCACCGCAGCCAGGATGCGCAACCGCTCGGCGTCGTCGGCACGGCTCCAGGCGGTGATCTCGGGAATGGTGCGCAGGCAGCCTTCGCACAGTTGGCGTTCGGCGTCCATGCGGCAGACGTTGATGCAAGGGGAAGGGATGCTCATGGTCGGGTCGGAGTGCAGTCGTCGTTGTCGTGAGGGGTCGCTTCGATGGTGTGGCGCTCGCCATGGTTCCCTGCCCTCCGTCCGATCGCGGCCAAGGCCGCTCCTACAGGCACCGTAGGAGCGGCCTTGGCCGCGATGTCAGGCGCAAGCCTTGGCGCGCTTGGCCAGCACCGCGCGCGCCACGCGCGAGGCCGGTTCGCGGCCGATCTCGGCGCTGATCCAGGCGGCCGTGTCGACCAGCGCGTCGAGGTCGATGCCGGTATCGATGCCCATACCGGCCAGCAGCCAGACCAGATCCTCGGTGGCGACGTTGCCGGAAGCGCCGGCCGCGTAGGGGCAGCCGCCGAGGCCGCCGACCGAGGCGTCGAACACCGCCACCCCCATCTCCAGCGAGGCATAGCCGTTGGCCGCGGCCATGCCGTAGGTGTCGTGGTAGTGGCCGGCGAGGCGCTCGGCGGGCACGCGGCGCAGCACCGCGTCGAGCATGCGGCGGATGGAAACCGGGTTGCCGGTACCGATGGTATCGCCCAGGGAGATTTCATAACACCCCATGGCCAGCAGGGTTTCCGCCACTTCGGCGACCTTTTCCGGCGCCACCGCGCCTTCGTACGGACACCCGGCCACGCAGGAGACGTAGCCGCGCACCCGCACCCCGGCGGCCTGCGCGGCCTCGGTGACCGGGCGGAAGCGCTCCAGCGATTCGGCGATCGAGCAGTTGATGTTCTTCTGGCTGAAGGATTCGCTGGCCGCGCCGAACACCGCCACCTCCCGGGCACCGGCGGCCAGTGCGGCCTCGAAGCCCTTGAGGTTGGGGGTAAGTACCGGGTAGCTGAGGCCGGCGGGCGCCGCGCCACCGAGCACGCGGGTAAGCACCTCGGTGTTGTCGCCCATCTGCGGCACCCACTTCGGCGACACGAAGGAGGTGACCTCGATGGTCGACAGCCCCGCCACGGCGAGACGGCGGATCAGTTCGACCTTGGTGTCGGCCGGCACCAGCTGCTTTTCGTTCTGCAGCCCGTCGCGCGGGCCGACTTCCACCAGGCGAACCGTTCTCGGGAGCGTCATTTCACATTCTCCAGCCATATTGTCTTTTGGCGACCCTCGAATCTCCCCTCTCCCGCTCGCGGGAGAGGGGCGGGGGTGAGGGGAACGGGCAGCACCGCTGCTCTTTCCTTCAGGCCGCAGTCGGTTCGAACTCGACCAGTTCGGCGCCGTCGCCCACCTGATCGCCGACGCCGACGCGGAAGGCCTTCACGGTGCCGGCGGCCGGCGCGGTGATGGTGTGCTCCATCTTCATCGCCTCCAGGATCAGCAGCGGCGCGCCCTTGTCCACCTTGGCGCCTTCGGTGGCGACCAGGGCGATGACCTTGCCCGGCATCGGCGCCACCAGCCCGCCTTCGGCGCCGCCGCCCTCGCCGGTGTGATGCAGCGGGTCGATGGCCGCCAGCGGCCAGGCGCGCCCCTGGGCGAACACGTGGCGACGGCCGGCGGCGGCGATCACCGTGGCGTCCAGGCGCTTGCCGTCGAGATCCACGCGCAGCAGGCCGCGCGGGTTGAGCTCGCCGCGCGCGGTAACACCGTGGCCGTTGAGGGTGAGGCGGTAGGCGTCCGGCAGGTAAGCCACGGTGACCGCGGCTTCCTGCTCCTGCCAGCGGAACAGCAGCACGCGCTGCGCGGTGGCATTGAGGCGCCAGCCGTCGCGCGCATGCCAGGGCGAGGCCGGGTGGCTGTCGCGCCGCGCGCGCTTGCCGGCGCGCTCGGTCTCGCGCAGCAGCTCGGCCAGCGCGGCGATGAAGAAGACTTCATCCGGCGCCGCGCCTTCCTGCGGAAAGAGGTAGTCCTTCTCGCGCTCGATCAGGCCGGTGTCGAGATCGGCGGTGGAAAAGGCCGGGCAGGCGGTCAGGCGCGAGAGGAATTCGATGTTGTTGGCCACCCCCACCACCCGGTAGTCGGCCAGCGCCTGCAGCATGCGGGCCAGCGCGCGGTCGCGGTTCACGTCCCAGACGATGAGTTTGGCGATCATCGGGTCGTAGTGCGGGCTGATCTCGTCGCCTTCTTCCACGCCGGTATCGACCCGCACATGCAGGCTTTCGGCCGGCGGCGCCAGGTGCACCAGCCTGCCGGTGGAAGGCAGGAAGCCCTTGGCCGGGTCTTCCGCGTAGATGCGCGCTTCCAGCGCGTGGCCGCGGATCTGCAGCTGTTCCTGGGCGAGCGGCAGCGCTTCGCCGGAAGCCACGCGCAACTGCCATTCGACCAGGTCGAGGCCGGTGATCATCTCGGTGACCGGGTGTTCGACCTGCAGGCGGGTGTTCATCTC
>JAUVWV010000373.1 GCA_030603925.1 Thauera sp.
CGGCCCGCTCGGCCGCCGCCGCTTCGGCGCGTGCGCGCCGCTCGTCGCGCTCGGCATCCTTCGCGCTGCGCTGTGCGGCAGCTTCGGCCTGGCGTTCGGCCGCGGCGGCCTCGCGCTCGCTGCGGCGCTGCTCCACGGCGGGGTCGGGCTGCACGGCCGGGGATTTCTCGGGCGCCGGGCTGCCGGCCCCGGTCAGCGCACGGCTGGGGTCGGCGCCCAGCTCGGCCGCGCGCCGCTGGCGTTCGGCCAGATCGAGGCGGCGCGCTTCGGCTTCCAGTTCGCGTGCGCGGCGGATTTCTTCCAGGCGCGCATCCTTGGCCTGGCGAATGCAGCGGTTCACCTGGAAGCGTTCGTAGCACAGCGGCTCTTCCGCGGCGAGGCGCGCATCGGCCGCCTTGCGGATCGCCTCGGCCTCGGCGGACAGCCGCTTCGCGCGTTCGGCGTCGGACTCGGCGTGCGCCGGCCCGCCGAGGGCGAGCAGCAGGCCGGCAAGCAGGAAGGCGGGGCGGGGCAGGGAACGAAGTCGCATCGGGCAGGCTCGGGCGAACGGAACGGACGCGTAGAATAACGCCTTTGCACTTTGAAGCGCTGACGTGATCCAGTTTCGAAATATGTCGCTCGCGCGTGGCGCGAAGCTGCTGGTGGAAGACGCCACGCTGCAGATCCACCCCGGCTGGCGGGTCGGCCTGACCGGCGCCAACGGCAGCGGCAAGTCCAGCCTGTTCGCCCTGCTGCGCGGCGAACTGCACCCCGAGCGCGGCGACCTGGAGATGCCGGCCGCCTGGGTGATCGCCCATGTGGCGCAGGAAACCCCCGCCCTGCAACGTTCCGCGCTGGACTACGCGCTCGACGGCGACGCCGAACTGCGCCGCATCGAAGACGAACTGGCCCGCCTGGAAGCCCACCACGACCCCGCCGACGGCGCGCATATCGGCGAGCTGCACGCCCGCCTGCACGAAATCGGCGGCTACGCCGCGCGCGCGCGCGCCGCCGCCCTGCTCGATGGCCTGGGCTTCCTGCCGGCCGACCTGGAGCGTCCGGTGGCGGACTTTTCCGGCGGCTGGCGGATGCGGCTGAACCTCGCCCAGGCGCTGATGTGCCGCTCCGACCTGTTGCTGCTCGACGAACCCACCAACCACCTCGACCTCGACGCGGTGATCTGGCTGGAGCAGTGGCTGCGCAACTACCGCGGCACCCTGCTCTTGATCTCGCACGACCGCGAGTTCCTCGACGCCTGCGTGAGTCACGTCGCCCATGTGGAGAACCGCCGCCTGACGTTGTACTCCGGCGGCTATTCGGATTTCGAGCGCCAGCGCGCCGAACGCCTCGCCCAGCAGCAGCAGCTGTTCGACAAGCAGCAGCGCGAGATCGCCCACATCGAGGACTACATCCGCCGCTTCCGCGCCAAGGCCACCAAGGCGCGCCAGGCGCAGAGCCGCATCAAGGCGCTGGAACGCATGGAGCGCATCGCCGCGGCGCATGTGGACACGCCGTTTTCCTTCAGCTTCCGCGACGCACCGCCGGCGCCCGATCCGCTGCTCGCCATCGAGGACGGCGCGGTGGGCTATGGCGACACGCCCATCCTGTCGGGCTTCAAGCTCACCCTGCGCCCCGGCGAGCGCGTCGGCCTGCTGGGACGCAACGGCGCCGGCAAGTCCACCCTGATCAAGCTGCTCGCCGGCGAACTCGCCCTCGCGGCCGGCAGCCGCAGCGAAGGCAAGGGCCTGGCCACCGGCTACTTCGCCCAGCACCAGCTGGAAACCCTGCGCCCGGACGAGTCGCCCCTGCAGCACATGGTGCGCCTCGACCCGGCGGCGCGTGAGCAGGACCTGCGCGACTACCTGGGCGGCTTCGATTTCCGCGGCGACGGCGTGGGTGGCACCTCCACCCCGGCCACCGAACCCTGCGGCAGCTTTTCCGGCGGCGAGAAGTCGCGCCTCGCGCTCGCCCTGCTGATCTGGCGCCGCCCCAACCTGCTGCTGCTCGACGAACCCACCAACCACCTCGATCTGGAAATGCGCCACGCGCTCACCCTGGCGCTGCAGGACTACGAGGGCGGCATGGTGCTGGTGTCGCATGATCGCGCGCTGCTGCGCGCGACCTGCGACCGCTTCCTGCTGGTCGATGGCGGCCGCGTGCAGCCCTTCGATGGCGACCTCGACGACTCCCGCTACTGGCTGGCCGCACGCCGCGCCCAGTCGCCCGCGGCCGCTCATTGTCCGGACCGCGCTGCCGACAAGGCCGCGCTCAAGGCCGACCGCGCCCAGGCCGCGGCCGACCGCCAGGCCCGC
>JAUVWV010000242.1 GCA_030603925.1 Thauera sp.
CCCACGAGTTCGGCATCGTCCTCGATGTCGGCCCAGGCAAAGACGATCTCGGGATGGGCCAGGGCGATGCGGGTGAGCACCGCCTGGAAGTCACGGCAGGTGCCGCACCAGTTGGCGCACAGGGCCATCACGACCAGAGGGGCGTCGTTCAGGCGGGGGTGGTTGGGCAGTTGTTGTGCAGGTGTCAGCATGTTGCGCCTACGGTGTGTCGATGGCAGCGCGGCGCGCGCGTTGTCCTGGGGCCGGATCGTGGCGCTTGTGCGGGGAGCGTAGCTTACCCCTTGCCTTGGCGGCATGTCGCGTAGACACTGCCGTCGCTGCTGCGCTCGACCCGTGGCGATCATCCCATGCGGGCACTGGCCCTGCGGCTTGATTGCAGTCAATCAGGGTTTCGGTTCGAGCCGCTAGAGTTCCGTTTCGCCTGTTACCGCCTGGCCACTGGGCCGGCCCTCGCACCTACCATGCGCCTGACACGCTCTGCCCGTTCGCTTGCCGCCTGGATCGCGATGTTCGCGATGCTGTTGGCTGCGCTCGCGCCGACGCTGTCGCAGGCGGCCTATCGCGCTTCTGGTGATGCGCGCTGGCTCGAGATCTGCACCGCCGCGGGCATGCGCTACGTCGCTGTCGACACAGCGCCGCAGGACCCGGCCGACGAGCTAGCACGCACCGCTGGCGGGTGCGTGTTCTGCAGCCTCTTCGCAAGCGCGCTGCCGGCAGCATGGGGAGGCGCAGACGTGCCGTCGGCGCAGGGCGAGGACATCAGCCCTGCCTTCAGCCTCCATCAGCCGCGGCCCCGCCCGCCCTGGGTCGCCTCCTCTCCGCGCGCACCGCCCGCCGTGGCCTGAGCCCTCCGCAAGTTGCTGGTTTCGCCTTGCCCGCGTGCGTTGCCGCCGCCGGTGGGCGCGGCTTGTGCGCATGCGTCTGGGCCTTGTCTATTCAGCTGCCGCATCCCAATCGTTTTTTTTGGCTGCGCCGATGCGCAGGCCATACCGATGCCGCTCGCAGGCCTTGCCGCCATGCGCCGTGCCCGCCTGCGCCGCGCGTAGAACAGGAGTGATTCGTGAAACACAAACAACTTGCCATCCTCATTGCTGCCCTTGGTGCTTCGGTTGCGACTGCCGCGGAGACCGTGCCCGTGCTCGGCGAAGTCAGCGTCACCGCCACGCGCGAGGCGCGTCCCGTCGGTGAGACGCCCGCCACCGTGTCCGCGGTCAAGGAGTCGACCCTCGCCACGGCCCGCCCGGCGCACCCGAAGGAAGTCCTCAACCAGGTCCCGGGTGTTTGGATCAGCAACCTGTCGGGCGAAGGGCATTCCACCTCGATCCGCCAGCCGCTGACGACTGCCGCGGTCTATCTCTACCTTGAAGACGGCATCCCGACGCGCTCGACCGGGTTCTTCAACCACAACGCGCTGTACGAGATCAATGTGCCGCAGTCGGGGGGCCTGGAAGTATCAAAAGGGCCGGGCAGCGCCCTTTATGGTTCGGATGCGATCGGCGGTACGGTCAACGTGCTGACGCGCAACCCGCCCACCGGGCCAGCGTTCGAACTTGGTGGCGAGGTCGGCTCGCATGGCTGGCGTCGCGCGCTGGCGAGCGGTGGTAATGCGCACGGCGACGATGCCTGGCGCGCCAGCCTCAACTTCACCCATAGCGACGGCTGGCAGCACGACGCCGGCTATGACCGCCGCGCCGGCACCTTGCGCTGGGATCGCGCGCTCGCCGACGATGCGATGCTGAAGACGGTCGTTTCGTTCTCCACGGTCGACCAGCAGCACGTCGGCAACCTGAACGAGGCCGAGTTCCGCGCCGCGCCGCGTACCAACAACATTCCGTTCTCGTTCCGCAAGGTCGATGCGTTCCGCGTGTCCACCGCCTTCGAGCGCGAGACCGAGACGACGCTGCTGTCGGTGACGCCGTATTTCCGCGACAACAGCATGAGGATCATCCCGAGCTGGACGGTCAGCTACGATCCGAACCAGTATGTCACCAAGAACCAGTCCTTCGGCTTCCTCAGCAAGTACCGCATGGACTTCGCGCCCATGCGCGCGCGTCTCATCGTCGGCCTCGACGTGGACTACAGCCCCGGTTCGCGCGATGAGGACTCGATTGCGCTGACGCGCACTACCAACGCCCTCGGCGGCACGACCTACGGCCTCAATCGTGCGGTGGCACCGGTACAGATCTACCACTACGACGTCACCTTCCGCGGCATCTCGCCCTACCTCCATGGAGAGATCTCGCCGACCGAGCGGCTGCGCCTCACTGCCGGCTTGCGCTACGACGACATGCGGTACGACTACACCAACAAGATGAATGGCGGTGCGGCCGGGGCGACCCAGGGGGTTGCGGGGGCCTTCCCCGGCAACGGCTGGTACGGCCATGCCGCCAGCGCCAAGGTTGGCTATAGCCGCCTAAGCCCAAAGCTGGGCGCGACCTGGGCATTCTCCGAGCACCTGAATGGCTTCGTCGCCTACAGCAACGCCTTCCGTGCGCCGTCCGAAGGCCAGGTCTTCCGCGGCAGTCGTGAGTCGAGCGCTGCGCGCGCGCAAGCGCAGGCGGAGTCGCTGCTGAAGCTCAAGCCCGTCGTCGTCGATAGCTTCGAGACCGGTCTGCGTGGCAGTGCAGAGGGCGTCAGCTACGAATTGTCGGTCTATCACATGACGAAGAAGGACGACATCGTCAGCTATCAGGACCCGGTTACCAACCAGCGCACCGCCGTCAATGCCGGCAAGACCTTGCACCGAGGTATCGAGATGGGCCTCGGTCTGGCGCTGGCCAGCGATTGGCGGCTCGATGCCAGCCTGTCTTACGCCAAGCACTCCTACGAAACCTGGGTAGTGTCCGGTACGGCGGACTACAGTGGGAAGGAAATGGAAAGCGCGCCGCGGCTGCTCGCCAACACACGCCTGAGCTACGCGCCATCGGCGATGAACGGTGGCCGGGTGCAGCTCGAATGGGTCAAGCTCGGCAGCTACTGGCGCGACGCCGCCAACACCAGCAAGTATGGCGGCCACGATCTCTTCAACCTGCGCGCCAACTATCCGTTTGCCAAGGGCTTCGAGGCTTACGCCAGCGTCTCCAACCTGTTCGACCGCCGCCACGCCGAGACCTCTGGGCTGTCCAGCGGCAATGCCACCTACACTGCCGGGCTGCCGCGTACGGTTTACCTTGGACTGCAGGCCAAATGGTAATGACGATGACAATGCGCCCGCGCTCGGTCAGCGCGGGCGACGATGCCGGAGAGGGCATGATGGGACGACTATTCATGTGTTGTAAGCGCTACCTGATGGGTGCAGCGCTCGTCCTCGGTGTGGTCGGCGCGGCAGCCGCCCATGGCGATCACGCTGGCGCCGCCAAGGCTGCACCGACAAAGGCGGCGCGGCCCGAACTGGGCACCAGCGCCGCGATTGCGGCCGACGGCAGCTGGTACGCGGTTGCGACGCGAGGTGGCCACGTCGTGCTCCACCGCAGCACCGATGGCGGCCTGCGCTGGCACGAGGCAGCAGTGGTCAACCCCGTTCCGGAGGCGGTAGCGGCCGATGGCGAGAACCGGCCGCAGCTGGTCATTACTGCCGATGGTGCGGTGCTGGTGTCGTGGGCGCGCCGCTTCGAGGAGCGCTTCACGGGCGACGTGCGCTTCGCTCGCGCCGCCGACGGCGTGCATTTCGATGCACCGGTCACCGTACACCGTGACCGTAGCATCGTCGGTCATAGCTTCAATGTGATGCGAATGATGCGAGACGGTCGCCTTGTCATCGCCTGGATCGACGGCCGCGAAAGCGCAGCGGCCAAGCGTTCGGGGGAAGACTACCGAGGCTCGGCGATCTATGCGGCGGTGTCCGACGATGCCGGGCGCAGCTTCCGGCCCGAAACCAAGGTGGTGGACTACAGTTGCCAGTGCTGCAGGCTGGCGCTGGCCAAGGATGTCGATGGCACGCCGCTGCTGCTCTGGCGTCACGTCTTCGAGCCCAACGAGCGTGACCATGCGCTTGTCCGTCTCGACGTCGAGCACGGCGGCGCGGCCGTCCCCGAACGCGCCACCTTTGACCGCTGGCGCATCGATGCCTGCCCGCACCATGGCCCCTCGCTCGTGGTGGCCGCCGACGGCACGCGTCACGCGGTGTGGTTCAACGAGCGCGAGGGCGAGGGCAGGGTGTTCTACGGACGCCTTGCCGATGGCCGCGTCGAGGGCCAGCGCACGGTGGGCGGGCAGCGTGCGGCGCATGCCGACATCGCGCTGGCTGGCGCACGGATCGCGGTGGTGTGGAAGGAGTTCGACGGCGAGCGCACCCGGCTCCTGGCGGAACTGTCCGATGACGGCGGGCACAGCTTCCACACCCAGGTGTTGGCCAGTACCGCGGGGGCGTCGGATCAGCCGCGCGTGCTGAGCCAGGGCGACGCCTTGTTCGTGTTCTGGCGCACCGCAGACGAAGGCATGAAGGGGTATGCGCTGTGATGAAGACGATCCGCATCCTGTTTGCGCTGCTGCTGTGCGGCGGGGCCGTGTCCGGTGCTGCGGTGGCGGCCGATACCGCACAGGGCTTCACCCGCCTCGACGCCGCGGGCGCGCGTGAGCTTGTCGCGCCCGCCACGCACCGTGTGCCGACGATCATCGCGCTATGGTCGGCCGAGTGCGTGCATTGCAAGAAGAACCTTGCATTGTTTTCGGCGATGTCACGCGCCGCTGCAGGCCCGCGCCTCGTCACGATCGCGGTGGAGCCGGACGACCCACAACTGGGTGAGATCCTCGACCGCTTCGGCGTCCCCGGTGCGCGCTTCGCCTACGGCGACGAGGCGCCCGAGCGCCTGGCCTTTGCCATCGACCCGGATTGGCGCGGCGAGTTGCCGCGGACGCTGTTCTTCGATGGTCGCGGCGGGCTCAAGGCGGTGTCGGGCATTGTCGATGAGGCGCGCACACGTGCGCTGCTGGGTTTGGGCCGCCCTTAGCCTGCCGTTGATCAGGTCTCGGTCAGCCCTGAACCGGTAGCGCCGCGCCCTGGCCCGGCTTGCTTGGGAAAAAGCTCACCTTCTGCGCGACCACCGTGTCGCGCATTTTCGCGATGTGGGGCTTCATTCCGCCGACGACGTGCATCTCGCAACGCTTGCAGTCGAAGCGCAGGGTCAGCGTCTCGTTGCCATTGACCAGCTGCA
>JAUVWV010000285.1 GCA_030603925.1 Thauera sp.
ACCGCTTGCCGGCGGTCGCTCAGCCCTGCAGCGCGGGTGCGCCCTTGGTTGCCGTCATGGCCTGCGGGGTGCTGCGCTCCGGCAGGTAGGCCGCCACCTGGCAGGCGATCGAGGCGAGATAGGGAATGCACTGCAGGCCCAGGATGCCCACCCACAGGCGGGTTTCCAGCTGGGCGCCGCCCTGCGCCGCCAGTACCGCGAAGATGCCCAGCAGCAGCGCGACCAGCATGCCGATCTCTTCGCGGATGGGGCCGAAGAAGGCCAGCGCGCCCTTGGCCTTCCAGCCCTTTGGGGTGACCACGAAGGTGCCGTGCTTCTTCCACAGTCCGGCGAATACGCCGCGTGCGATGGCATGTGCCAGACCCACCGAGAGGATGGAGGCGCCCAGGATGTCGCGCCACGGGCAGTCCATGGTGCGCCGGTAGAGGATGGGGCCGAGCGCGGCCTTGAAGGCCATGAAGGCCAGCACCGGCAGCGCCAGCGCGGTCACCGGCAGGCCGAAGGCCTTCGGGAAGAGCAGCATGCCCAGGGTCCATGCCAGGCTGGCGAAGGCGAACACCAGCTGCAGTGCGTCGCCCAGCCAGGCGAACCAGCCGGTGAGGAAGTGGTAGCGCTGCGCCAGGTTGAGGCGGCTGCGGCCCACCATGTGCGGGATGTGGTGCTTGAGGATCTGCATCGCGCCGAAGGCCCAGCGGAAGCGCTGGCTCTTGATCGCGGCGAAGTCCGACGGGGTCAGCCCGCGGCCGTAGATGTGATCAACGTAGCGCGTGTCGTAGCCCTTGTCGATCAGGCGCAGGCCCAGTTCGGTGTCCTCGCAGATGCACCACTCCGACCAGCCGCCCACTTCCTCGAGCGCCAGGCGCCGCACCAGGGTCATGGTGCCGTGCTGGATCAGCGCGTTGCGCTCGTTGCGGTGGTGCATGCCGATGCGGAAGAAGCCGTCGAACTCCCAGTTGCACATGCGGCGGAAAGGCTGCGTCTCCCAGTCGCGGTGGGCCTGCGGGGCCTGCACCACGGCCACGTCGGGCTTGTCGAAATGCGGGATCAGGCCGGCCAGCCAGTCCGGGTCGACCACGTAGTCGGCATCCACCACGCCGACCACTTCGGCGCGCGGGTCGGTGACCTGCAGGCCGTAGTTCAGCGCACCGGCCTTGAAGCCGGGCCAGTCCATCAGATGGAAGAAGCGGAAGCGCGGACCGAGTTCGGCGCAGCGCGCTTCCAGCGGTTTCCACTTCGCTTCGTCGCGGGTGTTGTTGTCGAGGATGAGAACCTCGAAGTTCTCGTAGTTGAGTTGCGCCAGACTGTCGATGGTGGCGATCACCATCTCCGGCGGTTCGTTGTGGCAGGCCAGATGGATGGAGACGAAGGGCTGCTGATCCGGCGCGTGCGGCGGCAGCGGCATGAAGCGGCGCTGCCAGCGGCGCTTGAAGAGCACCTCGCCGAACTCGAAGCCGTGCGACAGCAGCACTGCGGCGGTGAGCACGGTGGCGGCGATCAGCAGACCGAGGCCGACCAGATCGCGCTGGTTGAGGTAGTAATCCACCGGCACGTTGAGGCCGACGATCAGCGTCGACACGCAGGCCTGGATCAGCCCGGCGAGGAAGATGCGGCCGAAGATGTTCCAGTCCGACAGGAAGAACACCACCAGGAGCATGGGCAGCAGTGCCAGCATCGCGGCAGTGCCGGCCTTCTTCTGCCAGTGCGGGTCGCGCGCCACCACGCCTTCGAGCGCGAATTTCGCTGCGCGGTCGGCGTTGTAGAGGCCCCAGTAGGCACCGGCCCAGCCTTCCACCTCGACCTTCCAGGGTTGGTCGATGGCCTCCATCAGGTAGTAGTCCAGCCGGGTGGTGCGCGGATGGGAAAGGAACTCGTGGATGAAGCGGGCCTGGTTCTCGGCCGAGGCCACCGCCTGGGCACCGCCGTCGAAGCTGGCGATGGTCGGGCCGCGGCTGGGCCAGCCGATTTCGCCGATCACGATGCGCTTGCGCGGGAAGGTACGCACCAGTTCGTCGTAGCGCATCAGGGCATATTCGACCGCATCCTCGGCGGGGATGCCCTCGTGGTAGGGCAGCAGATGGACGGTGATGAAGTCGACGTGCTTCACAAGTTCCGGATTCTTCAGCCACACGTGCCAGGGTTCGGCGGTGGACACCGGCTTCTTGAGGGCCTTGCGGGCACGGTCGAGATAGGTGATGAGTTCTTCGGTCTTGAGGTCGCCGCGCAGCAAGACTTCGTTACCGACCATCACCCGCTCGATATGGCGCATCTTTCGCGCGGCCTCGATCAGTGCATCGAGTTCGCGGTCGTTCTCCGTCTTGTCGGTGGAGATCCACGCCCCGGCGGTGACCAGCAGGTCGCGCTTGCCGGCTTCGGTGAGCTGGGCCGGCATGTCGCGCACGCTGTAAGTGCGGATGGCGTCGGCCGAGATGGCCAGCAGATCCATGTCCGCACCGATCTGTGCGGCGCTCGGATAGCTGCGGCGCAGCGGGCTCTGGTCGCGCTGGAAGCCGGTGTAGGCGAAACCCTTGATGCTCTGCGCGTTGCCGATCAGTTCGGCGCCGCGGTTGAAGTGCTGCCACAGGCCGTACTGCGCGAATGCGACCAGGGCGGCAATCGCAGACGCGACTACCAGGCGGTAGATCAGCGATGCGGCGTGTTTCATCTATACCTCTGTCTATGACCGGGGTGTGCCGTGCGGCACGCGGGCGCCTTGTGGGCAGGTTTGCCGGAATGTGCCGCTTGCGCATTGCAACATCCATCCCGGGCGAGGCTGTGACAGAATCCGGACGCGCCTCGACCCAGTTTCGGCGGTGCGCAGTTTACGCCCGAAAATGGCTTGAAGGCGTAAGAATTGCGCCACGTTTTGCAACAGGATATATGCCGAATGGCGTGTCCCTGATTACTAAGGAAAAAGTCCCGATGTGGCGGAATATTTTGCAGAAATGCGGTGGCGCGACATTCATCGTGGCGACCGCTGCCGTGCTCGCCCTGGCGCTCTGGTTGCGCTACGGCCTGCTTGAAGCGGGGGCCCTGCCGCGTGACTGCGGGGGCAGCATCGCGGAAGGGCTGGGGGGGCTGTGCGGCGTGAAATGGGCCCTGGTGCAGAGCTTCATGCAGCAGCGCCTGGGCTGGGTGAGCCTCGTCTGCGCGCTGCTCGCGTTCGCCACGGGCGGCCGTATGGCCGCCTGGGCGGCCTGGTTGAGCGGCATCGCCGGCCTGGTGCTCTACAGTTTCGAACCGGCGGCCGTCGGCCTCATGCTGGCCCTACTGGTTCTCGCGCGCAGGCCCACCGAACATCGCCGGCAGGCCTAGCGCCAGTCCGGTGAGCAACCACGCGACGGCCTGCGGATTGGCCGGTTCGCTCAGCCAGCGCACCGTCGCCGCCACCACGATCATCGCGCCGCACAGGCGTTCTTCGGTGCCGTTGTCCGCCATCCATGTGCCGGGCAGGCCCGCATACAGTGCCGGCAGCAGGTAGAGCCAGAGCGGGAAGTCGCGGTAGCGTGGATCGGCAGCCAGCAGCAGTGCGGCAACCGCCGCGGCAAAGAGCAGTATGCCACGCAGCAGGCCGAGCAGTTGCCGCGGGTCGGCGGCATCCCGCCCGGCCTTCAGGCGCAGCCAGGCGCTCGATGCGCTGGGGATGCGCCCTTCGCCCCGCCAGCGTGCAAGGGTGAGCGGCAGCAGTGTGCCGAGCAGGGCGACCGCGCCGAGCACGCTCCACTCCAGCGGGCTGCGATAGGCCTGTAGCGCGTGCTCGGCATGCAGGGCGGCGACGATGCCGCCCACCGCGCCGGCACTGCCGGCTGCAAGCAGGCGCAGCCCGCCGGCGCCGGTGCCGCGCGCCAGCCACAGGCAGAGCAAGGTGCCAACGAACGCGGCGCCCAGCGGGGCGGCCAGGCTTGTGCGTTCGGCCACCGGGCCGGCTAGCGGAAATTTGGGCTGCAGGGTCGGGGCCAGCATGCCCCAGTAGCCGCCGACCGTACCTTCGAGGCGGCGCTTCCA
>JAUVWV010000094.1 GCA_030603925.1 Thauera sp.
ACAGGACCGTGAAACGAGACCGCGCCGATGATAGTGAGGCTTCCCTCGCGAAAGTAGGTCATCGTCAGACTAACCCACAATACAAAGCCGCTCGATCGCATCGATCCAGCGGCTTTGTGCCGTCTACTTAAAGCAATACAGGATCGCCAGTTGAAGGTAAGCGCCCGGCGAACCCATCTGTCCGTGGCGCGGTAGTGCGCTGAAGATCGTGTCCACCAATTTCGATGGTGGACACTATGGACGTCGTCATCCCGCGCCGCACCCGGCGCGCGCGCAGCGAAACCTTCGAACAATCGCTGCGTAGGGCTTCTAGCGCTGGGCCACGCTCACGCATTCGCCCGCCGTTCTCACCCCGTCCCTACTGCAGATGCCGATGCAGTTGCTGCTGCTGCACGCCGTTCGCCCTTACGCTGCTTCGACGCAGTGTCGGCGACGCCCTCAGTCGGTGCGCCGCACCGCAGCGCCGGCCCGGCTTCCTCGCAACGTGCTGGTGTGAGCAGTGCGGGCCAGGCGGTCTTACAGCAGGAAGATGGTCGCCAGCCCGAGGAAGATGAAGAAACCACCGGAATCGGTCAGTGCGGTGATCATCACCGAGCTGCCGATTGCGGGATCACCACCGAGGCGGATACGGATCATTGGGATCAATACCCCGGCCGTGGCCGCGAGCAGCAGGTTGAGCGTCATCGCCGCGGTCATCACGACACCGAGCGAGACGCTGCCGTACAGCCACCATGCCAACACGCCGAGCAGGCTGCCCCAGACGACGCCATTGATCAGCGCAACCCCGAGTTCCTTTTTCAGCAGGCGATTGCGCGCGTCCTGTTCGACCTGCCCCATCGCGATGGCGCGCACGATCATGGTTATGGTCTGGTTGCCGGAGTTGCCGCCGATGCCGGCGACGATGGGCATCAGGGCGGCGAGTGCGACGAGCTTCTCGATCGAGCCCTCGAAAGCGCCGATCACGCGCGATGCGACGAAAGCGGTGACCAGGTTGATGGCCAGCCAGGCCCAGCGGTTCTTCACCGAATCCCACACCGAGGCGAAGATGTCTTCCTCCTCGCGCAGACCCGCGTGGGCGAGGATTTCGTGCTCGCTCTCCTCGCGGATGTAGTCCACCACGTCGGCGACGGTGAGGCGGCCGATGACGCGCTTCTCGCTGTCGATCACCGGTGCGGAGATCAGGTCGTAGCGCTCGAAGGCCTGCGCCGCCTCGTCGGCGTCGTCGTCGGGCTGGAAACTGATGATGGGCTCGCGCCGCATCACGTCCGCGACATCGGTTTCGGGCGCACTGATCAGCAGTGATTCGAGGGTGAGGATGCCCTGCAGGTGGTCGTCGCGGTCCACGACGAAGAGCTTGTCGGTGTGGTCGGGCAGTTCGTCGAAGCGCCGCAGATAGCGCAGGACTACTTCCAGGGTGACGTCCTCGCGGACCGTCACCATGTCGAAGTCCATCAGGGCACCGACCGAATCCTCCGGAAAGGACATCGCCGCGCGGAGTTGTTCGCGGCCCTCGCTGTCGAGCGACTGGAAAACGTCCTGGATGACCTCGGGCGGCAGGTCGGGGGCAAGATCGGCGAGCTCGTCGGCATCGAGGGTTTCCGCCGCGGCCTTGAGCTCGTGCGGGTCCATGGTCTCGATGAGCGACTCGCGCACGGCATCGGAGACCTCAAGCAGGATCTCGCCATCGCGCTCGGCCTTGACCAGGTCCCAGACGAAGAGGCGTTCGGCCAGCGGCAGTGCTTCGAGGATGTAGGCGATGTCGGCCGGGTGCAGTTCGTCGAGGCGGGTCTGCAACTCCGCCACATGCTGCTTGTGCACCAGGTTCTCGACGAGCTCGTGGCGCGGCATGTCCTGGCGATGGACGAGGTTCTCCACCAGTTTGTGGCGCGACAGCAACTCCTGCACTTCACGCAGGTGTTGCTGGACGTCGTCGGGGTGGCGTTCCTCTTGTTGGGTCATGTGCGCTCGCGGGGCTGATCGGGCCTTGTCCGGAAGCCCGAATTCTACGGGCTTCGCAGTAGGCATGCGACCCCGAAACGGTGTCCGGATGTGCTTTTTTGGACCGTGGAGCGCTCAGGGGATGCGCGAGTAGTGCATGCGCGCGCGTACGCGCTCGGCGTGCGCGGCGAGGCGCGGGCCGAACTGCCGTTCGTAGCGCCGCGGGGCGGGCAGCATGACCGCCAGGCGTGCGGCCTCGCCGGGGCCGAGGCGGGAGGCGGAGAGGCCGAAATAGCGCCGTGCTGCGGCCTCGGCGCCAAAGACGCCGTCACCCCACTCGGCGACGTTGAGATACACCTCGAGGATGCGCTGCTTGCTCCAGGTGGTTTCGATCATGACCGTCAGTACTGCCTCCTGTCCCTTGCGCAGATAGCTGCGCGATGGTGAGAGGAACAGGTTCTTTGCCAGTTGCTGGGAGATCGTCGAGCCGCCTGCGGCGGTCCGCCCGCGTTGCTGGTTGCGTTCGATCGCGCGCTGGATGCCTTCCCAGTCGAAGCCGCGGTGCTCCATGAAGCGGTCGTCCTCGGCGGCCACCACGGCACGCTTCAGGTGAATCGAGATCTGTTCGTAGGGCACCCAGCGGTGCTGCAGGACGGCGTCCGGATTCTCACGCCGCAGCTCCGCCAGGCGCAGGCGCATGAAGCTGCTCGCCGCCGGGTCGTTGGTGCGCCACCACATCACCTGGGTGAACAGCCAGGCCTGCCAGAGCAGCACCAGCAGGACGAGGGCGAGCAGTCCGCGCCAGAACCAGCGCAGCGCGGACTTCATCCGCTGGCGAGCTGCGCCCGCATGTGCTCGAGCACCGGCCGGGTGAGGGGGCGCACCCCGCGCCACAGCAGGAAGCTCTCCGCCGCCTGTTCGACCAGCATGCCCAGCCCATCGGCCAGATGCGCTGCGCCATCGGCACGTGCGGCGCACAGGAAGGGGGTGTCGCCGCGCCCGTACATCATGTCGTAGGCCAGTGCGCCTGGAGCATAGAGTGCATGCGGCAAGTCAGGGGCCTGGTCGGCGAGACTGGCTGCGGTGGCGTTGATCACCACGTCGAAACGTCGTCCGGCCAGAGCGTCGAAGCCGCAGCCGGTGGGTGACGGGCTGTCTTCCCGGGCGAATGCGGCGGCGAGTTCGACGGCCTTGGCCGGTGTGCGGTTGGCGATGCACAGCGAGGCCGGCGCGGCATCGAGCAATGGCAGGATGGCGCCGCGCGCGGCTCCGCCGGCGCCCAGCAGCAGCACATGCCGGGCGGCGATCGGGAAGGCGAGGTTGTGCTGGATGTCGCGCACCAGGCCGGCGCCGTCGGTGTTGTCGCCCAGCACCTCCGCGCCGTCGAAGGCCAGGGTGTTCACCGCGCCGGCGGCCTGCGCGCGCGCCGTGCGGCGGGTGGACAGCGCGTAGGCCTCGAGCTTGAACGGCACCGTCACGTTCATGCCGCGTCCGCCTGCGGCGCGGAACTCTGCGACGCATGCCGCAAAGCCATCGAGCGGCGCGAGAATGGCCTTGTAGCGCAAGCATTGTCCGGTCTGTGCGGCGAAGGCGGCGTGAATGGCCGGTGACTTGCTGTGGGCGATCGGATTGCCGATGACGGCGTAGCGGTCCATGGGCTCGGGCTCAGTTGGCACGCATCTGGTCGGCGTTGGTGAAGGTCCAGGTGCGGGTGATTTCGAGGAGGTCGGTATCTGCGCGGATGTCGGGCGGGAACGGCGCGAAGGGTGCGGCGAGACGGATGATGCGCTGCGCCGCGTCGTCCAGCACGGTGTGTCCGGAACTGCGCACGATGTCGACCGATTCGACCGAACCGTCGGCGCGCAGCGTCACGGTGAGCATCAGGCTGCCGTACAGCTTGCCGCGCGCCGCCTCCGGATAGTTCAGCGTGCCGACGCGCTCCACCTTCAGGCGCCAGTCCTCGACGTACTGGGCGAAGCGGTATTCGCGCGCGCGGGCGCCCACAGACTTGCGGCGCGGGCGGCGTGAGTACTCCTCCATGTCGCGTTCGATCTGCGCCTCGAGGCGCGCCATCGCGGCGGCGCTGTCGAGCAGGTCCAGGCCGGATGCGACACGCGGCGCCTCGCGCGGCGTTTCGCGGGGCGGGGCGGTCGGCAGGGCGGGCGCCGCACGTTCGGCGGTGAGGGCTTGCTGGCGGGGCTGCTCGACCGTTTCGGCGCGGCGCTGCGCGGTGACCAGCGCATCGCCCTCGCGCCGCGTTTCCTGCGGCGGCAGCGGCGAGCGCGGCCGTGTCTTCTGCTCCACGGTGCCACCGCCGTCCAGGTTGGCCTGGGCGAGCACATCGGCCTGCTCGGGCGCCTTGAGGTGGCGCGCATTGACCAGCACCACTTCCAGCCCGCGGTCGCGGTCCGGCCGCTTGGCCGGGTCCGGCAGGCGGAAGCTGACGGCGAACAGCATGCCGTGCACCAGCAGGGAGATGGCCACGGCGATCTTCAGCCGCAGGTCGCGCCGCAGCCACGCCGCCGCGCCGCGCCCAGGCGCCTGGCGGGGCGCGGGCGGCACGGGCGGCGGGGGGGTGACGGGGCGGGCCTCGGACATGGCGCTGATTCTACGATCCTTCGAAGAGCGATTCGCCCCGTTCGGCCGGATCGGGCTCGGCAAGCGTGGCGATGTAGCGCGCCTGGACTTCCACGTCGAGCAGGTCGCTGCCCTCGATCGCCAGCTTCACCGTGCTGCCCGGATACTGCAGCGGCAGCGATGCCACCTTGAACATCAGCGGAACTTCCACCAGGCGCACCAGGTTGTCGCGCAGGACCAGCGCCTCGACCTCCGGCGTCGCACGCTGGCGCAGCCAGCGCACGCACCAGTAGCGTTCCATCTGGCGCTGGAACTCGGAGTAAGCGAGGTAGGTGAGTTCGAAGTCGCGCAAGGCCGCCATCAGGTCGGTGGATTTCGGCGCGAAGGCCGGTTCGCTGCCGGACAGCACGGCGATGATCTGCCACTGGTTGACCAGGTCGACATAGCGCCGCAGGGGCGAGCTCGACCACGCGTAGCAGTCGACGCCCAGACCTTCGTGCGGTCCGCCGGTAGTGGTCATGCGCACCTTGCCACCGCTTTGTACGCGGTACAGACCGGGCACGTTCACTTCGTCGAGCAGCTTGCCCCAGGTCGAATTGGCCAGGATCATCAGCTCGGCGACCAGCTTGTCCATCGGCGAGCCGCGCTTGCGCTGGCCGATGCTGATGTAACCGGGGCCGTCGGCGGTCTCGGTCTGCCAGTCGACGTAGAAGCTGTAGTCGACCTGGTTCTGGTTGGCCGAGGCCTTACCGCGGCCGGCTTCCAGCACGGTGGCGAGGTCCCACAGCACGGTCAGCTCGCGTTTCCACTCGAAGTCCGGGCCGCCTTCATGCAGGGTGTGCTCGTTGAATACCGGCTCGATGTCGTGGTGGCGCAGGTTGGCGACGATGGGCACCAGCTCGATGCGGCTTTCCTGGCCGGCCACCGAGAGGTCGGCGTTCACGTCGAGGTAGAGCGAGATCGCCGGGCAGTCGCGCCCGGCCGCCAGGGTGAAGCACTGCACCACCTCGTCGGGCAGCATGGTGATCTTGTTGCCCGGCATGTACACCGTCGACAGGCGGCGCCGGGCGATCGCGTCGAGCGCCGAACCGCGCGTGAAACCGAGGGCCGGGGCGGCGATGTGGATGCCGATGCGCCAGCCGCCGCCAGCGCGCGGGGTCACCGAGAAGGCGTCGTCGATCTCGGTGGTGGTGGCGTCGTCGATCGAGAAGGCGGCCACCTCCGCACGCGGCAGGCCGGCGGGCACCACCGGCGCCTCGAAGGACGGGAAATGCACGCCTTCCGGGAAATGTTCGAACAGGAAGCGGTTGTGGTGAAACTCGTAGCTCGACGCCAGCGCGCCGCACTTGAGCAGCATGCGCGCGGCGGACAGTCCGGCATCCACGCAGGCTGCCTCCAGCGCCTTCACTTCCGGGCGGTTGCGGTCCGGGCGATAGAGCAGTTGCGCCACCATGCCGTTGAACTCGGCGGGCAACCGCCCGGCGAGCAGTTCGTCGCGCATCTTCTCGATGGCTGCGGCCTGCTGGCGCTTTTTCTCCAGGCCGGCCAGCGCGGCGCGCAGGATGTCTTCCGGCGCCTTGCGGAAGCGCCCCTTGCCCTTGCGGTGGAAGTAGATCGGCGCCGAATGCAGGCGCAGCAGGATGGCCGCGGCCTCCAGTGCATTGGGCGGATGGCCGTGGTACTCGGCGGCGAAGTCGGGAAACGCGAACTCCTCGTCACCGCACACCTCCCACAGGAACTCGGTCTCCAGCTGCTCGGCGGCGGCCTCGGCACGGGCGAGCAGTTCGCCGGGCGCCGGTTCGCGGAAGTTCAGCAGCACCTGCGCGCGCTTGAGCTTGACCCGCTTGCCGTGGGTGGTTTCCACCTGCAGGGTGGCATCGTTATCAGCGAGCACGGTACCGGCCTTGAAGGCCCCGTCCTCCTCGAACAGCACGAACATCGGCAACCGCCAGAAAGTGAGCAAGCCCGTTAGTTTATCGGATTCGGGCTGCTGCGGTCCGGCTCATCCGTGGCGCCGGGCGGTACGCAGCATGTCCGTCGAATAAACCGCAAGGGCTGCCCAGATCAGTCCGAAACCGAGCAGCTGCGGGCCGTCGAAGGGTTCGCGGAAGACGAAGACCGCCAGCATGAAGTTGAGAGTGGGGGCGATGTACTGCAGAAAGCCCACGGTGGACAGTGGCAGGCGCTGCGCGCCGACCGCAAACAGCATCAGCGGGACTGCGGTGAGCACGCCGGCGAACGGCAGCAGCCAGTCGGTGGCGGCGCCGTGGCCGAAGTGCAGTGTGCCGCCGAGTCTCAGCCAGCACAGCCAGGCGATAGCCAGCGGGGCGGTGATCAGCGTCTCGACGAACAGTCCGCTCACCGCGTCCACCGGTGCGCGCTTGCGCAGCAGACCGTAGAAGCCGAAGGTGAGGGCGAGGAACAGCGCCACCCAGGGCAGCGCGCCGACCTGCAGCACGCGCCACAGCACCCCCGCGCAGGCCAGCGCCACGGCAAGCTGCTGCAGCGGGCGCAGGCGTTCGCCGAGGAAGAGCCGGCCGAGCAGTACGCTGACCAGCGGATTGATGAAGTAGCCCAGGCTGGCTTCCAGTACCCGGTCGGCCGAGATCGCCCAGACGAAGACCAGCCAGTTGCTGCCGGTGAGCAGTGCGGTGAGGGCCAGCAGGCCGAGCAGGCGCGGTTGCGCACGCAGGCGGCGCAGGCCGTCGAAGCCGCGCCACAGCGCGATCAGGGCGGCCAGGAAGAGCGCCGACCACAGCACGCGGTGGGCGACGATCTCGGTTGGCGGAACCGTGCCGACCGCCTTGAAGTACAGCGGTGCGAGACCCCAGATGAGGAAGGCGGTAAACGCCGCCAGCACGCCGTTGCGCTGGGCGTGCGCGGGGCTCATGCGCGCGCGCTGGCGACCAGTGCCAGGGCGTCGACCGCGTAGCCGGTGCCGCAGCGGTGCGCCTGCAGTTCGTGTTCCACGGCGCTGCGCAGTTTCTGCTGCAGTTCCTCGGGCAGGCGGGCCAGCGCTTCGGCCGCACCGCCGGCCAGGCTCAGGAAGGCGTCCCAGTAGTGGGCGGCCGAGTCGAAGCGGCAAACGAAGCGGCACGGCGTGATGCGGATGTCGCTGAATCCGGCGCCGGCCAGGGCGGTTTCCAGCACCGCCGGTTCACCGAAGCGGAACACCGAGGGACGGGCGACACGCGGCGGCGGCAGGATACGCGCGATGCAGGCCTGGGCGCGGCTGATCAAGGGCACCTCGGCGGCGGCCCCCCATACCGAAAGCACGATCCGCCCGCCGGGGCGCAGCACCCGGCGGGCCTCGGCCAGTGCCCGCTCGGGATGCGGGAACATGAACAGCGCCAGACCGGCCAGCACACGGTCGAAGGCCTCGTCCGGCAGGCTCAGGTGCTCGGCGTCGGCCGCGGCGCAGGCCAGGCTGGTACAGCCTGCTGCGCGCGCGCGCTGCTCGCCTTCGGCGAGCATGCTCTCCGCGATGTCGCTGGCCAGCACCCAGCCGCTCGGTGCAACCCGCTCTGCGGCCTCGCGGGCAAGCAGGCTGGGGCCGCTGGCCAGATCCAGCACCCACTGGCCGGGGACCAGCCCGGCCGCGTCCAGCAGGGCGTCGCCGAGCTCGGCGCGCAGATGGGCGCCATCGGCATCGGCCGCGGCGATGCGGTTGAAGCCGTTGCGCTCGAGTGCCTTGAAGCGGCGGGCATCGAAGGGGGGCGGTGTCGGTTTGCTCATCGCAGTCCGGCGAACTCGAGAATGCCGTCGAGGTAGTCCTGCCAGCGGGTGAAACTGTGGTCGCCGCCTTCCAGCACGGTCTGGCGCGCACCCGCGTAGCGCGCTACCGCGGCGCGGTAGTCGAGCACCTCGTCACCGGTCTCGACCAGCAGCCAGAAATCCTGCGGGCGGCTGATGCGGGGCACCTCGATGGCGCGCAGCTCGTCCAGGTGCGCCACAGTGAGCTCGAAGCGTTCGCCGGTGTAGAGATTGTCCCGCCATCCCAGCCAGGGCTCCAGCGAGAGCGCTGCAACGACCGCCGGATTCACCAGCACCGCGCGCAGCCCGTGACGCTCGGCGAGCCAGGTGGCGAAGTAGCCGCCGAGCGAACTGCCGACCAGGGTGGGTGGGCATGTCGGGTGGGCGGCGCGCGCATGGGCTATTGCGTCCTCGATATGGGCGATTGCCGCTGCCGGCGAGACCGGCAGCTGTTCGCACCAGAAGCGCCCGGCGAGGCCGCGTGCGGCCATGTGGCGCTGAAGTGCGCGGGCCTTGATGGAGGCCGGGGCGGAGCGGAAGCCGTGCAGGTAGATGATCATCGGCGGAGACGGTGCAGGGGCGGAGGCCAGGGCGACAGTGTATCCGTGCCGGATGCCGGTGAACTGGAACAGTTTGCCCGCCGCTCAGCCGGGCGCTGTGTCCATCAGGCGGTGAGCCGTTCGAGGCGGGTGAGCCGCTGCAGGGCGTCGGCGCCGTGCGTGCCGCACATCTCACGCTCCGGGCGCAGGCTGCTGCATACCGCCGGGCGGCGTGGGTCGCCGAACAGGCGGCACAGCCCCGCGGCGTCAAGCTGCACGCAGCGCATGCCGGCGGGCTTGCCGCCTTCCATGCCCGGTATCGGCGAGGAGATCGACGGCGCTATGCAGCAGGCGGCGCAACCGGGCCGGCAGTCCATCGGTGCGCAGCCTTCAGCCATCTGCGTGCACTGCGCGCCACCAGTCCAGTACCGCGTCGACGTCGGCGTCGAGCAGGGTCGCGTCGCCACCGGTAAACACCTGCCAGTCGGCGACGAAGCGTTCGCCGACCGCGGTGAGCATCGGGGTGCCGGTGCTTGCGGCGAGTCCCATCTCCTCACGCAGCCCGCTGCCCGCCACTTCCTGGGCGCCGAACTTGTTGAACAGCACCAGTTCGGCACCGTTCTCGATGGCGCGCCGTACGGCCACGGCTGCCTGGGCCAGGGCGTCCGGATCCAGCCGGCAGGCCGCCGAACCGCTGCCCAGGTCCTGGCTCAGGCTGAAGCGCGCGCCGCTGGCGAGGTCCTCGAGTTCCATGGCGCAGGGGTCCGCGGGGCTGGTGCGCGCATCATGCTGCAGCACGCCGCCCAGGCGCACGCCGCTGGCGGCCAGTGCGCCGGCAGCACGGCGCATGAAGGCGCCGATGTCCAGCGTGGGGGGATAGACGACGGCGGCGATGGGCAGCTTGGCGGCAGTCATGGCGGCGGGCTGTGTGGCGGAAAGACGCTATTGTCGCACTTGCGTGGCGGGCGGCGCAGCACCGTGTGCATCCGCCGGCCGGTGCGCGCCCCATTCGACCACCTGCCACTGCGCGGGGGCGATCCGCCAGCTGGCGAGGGCGCGCCCTTGCGGCGCCAGCGCGAAGGTGTCGTGATCGGTCACCTCCACCGCCGTGCGCCACAGCGCGCGGGCCAGCGCAGCGGCATCACTGAAGGCTGCAGGATCCAGATCGTCGGCCGGCAGCGGCGCCGCGCCGGCCGACAGCACGTCATGCCAGCTCGCCCAGTGGTGGAGGCGCAGGGCGTCTGCCACGGCGCCGCGCCACGCGGGCAGCAGCGCCGGTTCGAGCGCCTGGCCGAGGACGTTGGCGAACAGGATCGCCGCCTGCGGATAGGCTGCGGCCAGCGCGGCCGGGCCGCCGTCGTCGTGCAGGCAGTCAAGGCGGTCGAAGTGCCAGGCGATCTGCGCAAAGCGCCGCCTGAGCAGGGCGCGGGCGAGCGGGTCGGGTTCGAGGGCGCGAACGCTGCGGAAGCGGGCGAGGAAGGCCGCGTCGAGCGCATAGCCGGCGGACGGGCCGACCACCACCAGGGTGTCCGCCGGCGGCCGCCAGTCATGCAGCCAGCGCTGCACCGTGGCGATGTAGGGTGCCCACAGGCTGTGCCGAAAGCGCAGCGCCCGCAGGTGGTAGCCCAGCCCGCCCGAGGCGTCGGCGAAATGGGTGCGCAGCCTGCGGGCCGGCATTGCTCAGGCCTTGTGGTAGACCTCGACGCCCTTGCGCACGAACTCCACCGCCTTCTCCTGCATGCCCTTCTCCAGCGCGGCCTGTTCGTCGATGCCTTGCTGGGCGGCGAAGTCGCGCACGTCCTGGGTGACCTTCATGGAGCAGAAGTGCGGGCCGCACATCGAGCAGAAGTGGGCGACCTTGGCGGAGTCCTTGGGCAGGGTCTCGTCGTGGAATTCCTTGGCCTTGTCGGGGTCGAGGCCGAGGTTGAACTGGTCTTCCCAGCGGAACTCGAAGCGCGCCTTGGACAGTGCGTTGTCGCGGATCTGCGCGCCCGGGTGGCCCTTGGCCAGGTCCGCGGCATGCGCCGCCAGCTTGTAGGTGATGATGCCTTCCTTGACGTCCTGCTTGTTGGGCAGGCCGAGGTGCTCCTTGGGCGTCACGTAGCACAGCATCGCGGTGCCGTACCAGCCGATGGTGGCCGCGCCGATGCCGCTGGTGATGTGGTCGTAGCCCGGGGCGATGTCGGTGACCAGCGGCCCGAGGGTGTAGAAGGGAGCCTCGTCGCAGTACTCAAGCTGCTTGTCCATGTTCTCCTTCACGAGATGCATGGGCACGTGGCCGGGGCCCTCGATCATCACCTGCACGTCGTGCTTCCAGGCGATCTTGGTCAGCTCGCCCAGGGTCTTGAGCTCGGCCATCTGCGCTTCGTCGTTGGCGTCGGCGATGGAGCCGGGGCGCAGGCCGTCGCCCAGCGAGAAGGCCACGTCGTACTGCTTGCAGATCTCGCAGATCTCCTCGAAGTGGGTGTAGAGGAAGCTCTCCTGGTGATGGTAGAGGCACCACTTGGCCATGATCGAGCCGCCGCGGGAGACGATGCCGGTGACGCGCTTGGCGGTCAGCGGCACGTAGCGCAGCAGCACCCCGGCGTGGATGGTGAAGTAGTCGACGCCCTGTTCGGCCTGCTCGATCAGGGTGTCGCGGAACACCTCCCAGGTGAGGTTCTCGGCCACACCGTTGACCTTCTCCAGCGCCTGGTAGATCGGCACCGTACCGATCGGCACCGGCGAGTTGCGCAGGATCCACTCGCGGGTCTCGTGGATGTTCTGGCCGGTGGAGAGGTCCATGATGGTGTCCGCGCCCCAGCGGATGCCCCAGGTCATCTTGTCGACCTCCTCCTCGATCGAGGAGGTGACCGCCGAATTGCCCAGGTTGCCGTTGATCTTCACCAGGAAGTTGCGGCCGATGATCATCGGCTCCGACTCCGGGTGGTTGATGTTGCAGGGAATGATGGCGCGGCCGGCGGCCACCTCGGCG
>JAUVWV010000080.1 GCA_030603925.1 Thauera sp.
GGGGCATCCTCACGATTCAAGGACGGTGTATTCGTCCGAGGGGATACCCCCACCGTTTCCAGCCGTGCGGGGTTCGCGGCCCGCCACGATTTAGGCACGCATGAGGCGCCGGCCGCGTAACCCGCGCGGCCCCCACGAACCCGCAAGCCTCACCCCCGCCACATAGACCCGAAAACTCGTGCGCGCGGGGGTGTTTGGCCTACAATTGCGCCTTCCTCTTCGCACAGATCCCCCATGTTTTCCGGAATCGTGGCCGCCTGCGGCCGTATCGAACATATTGCGCCGCTTGAAGACGGTGTGCGCCTGACGGTGGACGTCGGCGGGCTGGACCTGGCCGACGTGGCGATCGGCGACAGCATCGCCAACAGCGGCGTGTGCCTCACCGTGGTGGCCATGGACGGCAGCCGGGTGAATTTCGACGTCTCGCGCGAGACGCTCAACTGCACGGTCGGCCTGGACACCGAGGGCACCGAGGTGAACCTGGAGAAGGCCCTGCAGCTCTCCGACCGCCTCGGCGGCCACTTGGTCACCGGCCATGTGGACGGCGTCGGCGAGGTACTGCGCTTCGCCCCGCTGGGCGAAAGCCACGAGCTGGTGATCCGCGCCCCGGCGGCCATCGCCGGCTACATCGCGCGCAAGGGCTCGATCACCGTCAACGGCGTGAGCCTCACGGTGAACCGCGTCGAAGGCACCGATTTCTCCATCAACCTGATCCCGCACACCGTGGCGGTGACCAATCTCAAGCATCTGCAGGCCGGCAGCCGGGTGAACCTGGAGATCGACCTGATCGCCCGCTACGTCGAGCGCATGGCCGCCTGGCGCGAGGAGTCCGCACAATGACCGCCCTGTCCCCGATCAGCGAAATCATCGAGGAGATCCGCGCCGGGCGCATGGTGATCCTGGTCGACGAAGAAGACCGCGAGAACGAGGGCGACCTCGTCATGGCAGCCGAATTCGTCACCCCCGAAGCGATCAACTTCATGGCCAAGCACGGCCGCGGACTGATCTGCCTGACCCTCACCGAGCAGCGCTGCCGCCAACTCGGCCTGCAGCAGATGGTGCGCGACAACCGCACCCCGCACGGCACCGCCTTCACCACCTCGATCGAGGCCGCCACCGGGGTCACCACCGGCATCTCGGCGCACGACCGCGCACGCACCGTGCAGGTCGCGGTGGCCCGCCACGCCAAGCCGGAAGACATCGTCATGCCGGGCCACATCTTCCCGCTCACCGCGCAGAAGGGCGGCGTGCTGATCCGTGCCGGCCACACCGAAGCCGGCTGCGACCTCGCACAACTCGCCGGGCTGGAGCCCGCCTCGGTGATCTGCGAGATCCTCAAGGACGACGGCTCGATGGCCCGCCTGCCCGACCTGATCGAGTTCGGCAAGGCCCATGAGCTGAAGATCGGCGCGATCCGCGACCTGATCGAATACCGCGCCGCCACCGAACACCTGGTCGAGCAGGTCGCCGACAAGGAGGTCGACACCCCGCACGGCCGCTTCCGCCTCTCGGCCTTCGAAGACAAGACCTCCGGCGACGTGCACTTCGCCCTGTCGCGCGGCGACATCCGCGCCGAACGCGAAACCCTGGTGCGCGTGCACGAACCGATCTCGGTGGTCGATTTCCTCGACCCCGACAGCGGCCGCCACAGCTTCCCGGTCAACCGCGCGCTGGCCGAGATCGCCGCCGCCGAGGCCGGCGTGATCGTCCTGCTCTACCGTCCGCAAAGCGGGCGCGATCTGCTCGGCAGCCTCACCGGCACCACCGACCGCCCGGTGAAGTGGGATCCGCGCCTGTTCGGCGTCGGCGCGCAGATCCTGCGCGCCCTCAATGTCGGCCGCATGCGCCTGATGTCCAATCCGCGCAAGATCCCCAGCATGGCCGGCTTCGGCCTGGAGATCACCGGCTTCGTCGAGCAGGCCGACTGAACGCCTCCCAGCATTCCAACTTCCAGATCGATACCCATGTCCCGATTCCACAACATCACCGAATACGATATCGACCTCGCCGGCCAGGGCCTGCGCGTCGGCATCGTCATGAGCCGCTTCAACCAGGACGTTTGCGAAGGCCTGCTGTCGGCCTGCGTGGATGAACTGCAGCGCCTGGGCGTCTCGCCCGAACTGATGCGCATCGCCACCGTGCCGGGCGCACTCGAGATCCCGCTCACCCTGCAGGCCATGGCGCGCAGCGGCCGCTTCGACGCCCTGGTGGCGCTGGGTGCGGTGATCCGCGGCGAGACCTACCACTTCGAGCTGGTCTCCAACGAGATGGGCGCCGGCATCACCCGCATCACCCTGGACACCGGCGTACCGGTCGCCAACGGCGTGCTCACCACCGAGGACGACGACCAGGCGCTCGCCCGCATGCACGAGAAGGGCACCGATTGCGCGCGCGCCGCGGTGGAGATGGCCAACCTGCTGAAGGCGGTGAAATGAGCAGCAAATCCTCCCGCCGCCGGGCACGCGAGTTCGCCCTGCAAGGCATCTACCAGTGGCTGCTGTCGGGCAACAGCGTGCCGGTGATCGAGGCGCACATGGAGCAGGTCTCCGGCTTCGACAAGGCCGACCGCGAGCTCTTCGTCGCCCTGCTGCGCGGCACCCTCGACAACATGGCCGACCTGCAGTATGACTTCGCCCCCTACATCGACCGCCCGCTGTCCGAGCTGTCGCCGGTGGAGCGCGCCATCCTGTTGCTCGCCACCCACGAACTCAAGCATCGCCTGGAGACGCCCTACAAGGTGATCATCAACGAGGCCATCGAACTGGCCAAGGGCTACGGCGCCACCGACGGGCACCGCTTCGTGAACGGCGTGCTCGACAAGCTGGCCACGCAACTGCGCGCCGCCGAGATCGAGGCGCTGAAGAACAGCAAGCCCACCTGACCCGGATGCCGGGCAGCGAAATCGGGGCTACACACCGCCCCGACCAATAAAAAACCCGCCGAATGGCGGGTTTTCTGTTTGCTGCAGACCGAAGAGCCTCTGCTTACGGACGCGGACGACGCGCAGCCTGCGGGCGTTCGCTGCCGAAGCGGCCTTCGCCGCCCGCATTGCGCCCGAAACCGCCGGCGCTGCGGCGCGCGGGCTGCTCGGACGAGGGCCACGCACCGTTGCCGCGTCCGCCACCGAAACCGCCCGGCTTGCCGCTGCCGAAACGCGGCTTGTTGCCGGCCGGGCGCGGGTTGGCCGCACGCGGACTGGGCTCCAGGCCCTCGATGGTGTGCACTTCGATGCGGTCGCCGGTGTAGCGCTCGATGGCGCGGATGATGCCGGTCTCGCGCGGGCCGGACAGGGTGATCGCCACCCCGCTGCGCCCGGCGCGCCCGGTGCGGCCGATACGGTGCACATAGTCCTCGGCCTGGCGCGGCGGATCGAAGTTCACCACATGGCTGATGCCCGCCACGTCGATGCCGCGCGCGGCCACGTCGGTGGCCACCAGCACGTTGATGCGGCCCTGACGCAGCTGCTGCAGGGTGCGGTTGCGTGCGCCCTGGTGCATGTCGCCGTGCAGCGCGGCAGCGGAGAAGCCCTTCTCCTGCAGTTGCAGGGAGATTTCCTCGGCCCCGCGCTTGGTGGAGGTAAACACCACCGCCTGATTCACCGTGGTGCAGCCGAGCACCGCCTCCAGCAGCTTGTTCTTGTGGCCCAGGCCGTCCGCGTACAGCAGGCGCTGTTCGATCTGCCCGCGCTTCTCGTCGCCGCCGGCAATCTCGATACGCTGCGCATCACGGGTGAGCTGGCGCGCCAGATTGCCGACCACGCCGTCCAGCGTGGCCGAGAACAGCAGGGTCTGGCGGCTGGCCGGGGTGGCGCGCACGATGGTCTCGATGTCTTCCAGGAAGCCCATGTCCAGCATGCGGTCGGCCTCGTCCAGCACCAGCACCTCGATGTCGCTGAGCTTGAGCTTGCGGCGTTCCAGGTGATCGATCAGGCGGCCCGGGGTGGCCACGATCACGTCCGGGTTGCGGGCGAGCTGCTTCACCTGGGCGAAGAAGGGCGCACCACCCACCAGGCAGGCCGTGTTCAGCCAGCGCAGCGCGCGGCCATAGGTGTTGACGGCCTTTTCCACCTGCAGGGCCAGTTCGCGGGTCGGAGTGAGCACCAGCACGCGCGGGCCGGCGCCGGGCGCCGGACGGCGGCCGATCAGGCGCTGCAGGCTGGGCAGGGTGAAGGCCGCGGTCTTGCCGCTGCCGGTATGCGAGGACACCAGCAGGTCGCCGCCCGCGATAGCCGCCGGAATGGCCTGCTGCTGGACCGGGGTGGGGGTGGTGTAGCCGGTGCTCTCGATGGCCTTGAGCAGTTCCTGGTCGAGGCCGAGTTCGTTGAACGTCATTACATGTCTTCCTTGCGTGGCTGGCCGGATGGATGACCGGGACAGCCGGATTCGGGCCCGCACAACGGCGGGCCGCATGACATCGCGCCGCCCGGCGACCATGGGTAATGGTCCGCCGGACGCGGGGCCACCGCTAACGGGGGCGCACGATGAGCGTGGGCCGGCCACCCCTGCACCCGAAGGTGCGCAAGTAGGTGACCGCGCATCGGCACCAACCGGTTATCGCGATGCCAGACGGTCGGAAGAGCGAATGGAGTTCGACTGAAGGGAGGTCGGGGGCGATGGGGCTGTGGATACAGTCCCTCGGGCCGGGTCGAAGGTGCGTGAAACCGGATGGATTCAAGCCCTGGGTACCACGATGGCCCTGCTGCTGCATTGCACAACGAGGCGGATTCTAACCCATCTGCCGCGTCTTGGGGGAAAAACGCGAAAACGGCCCGGCGCCTTGCAGCGCGGGGCCGTTCCGAACGCTAGAAAGCGCGGCTTACTTGCCGTTCACGGACGCCTTGAGGGTGGCGCCGGCGGTGAACTTGGGCACGCTGGAAGCGGCGATCTTGATGGTGGCGCCGGTCTGCGGATTGCGGCCGGTACGGGCGGCGCGCTTGGAGACCTCGAAGGAGCCAAAGCCGGTGAAGGCGACCTTCTCACCCTTGGCGAGCTGCTCGGCGATGATTTCGAGCACGCCGGAGAGGGCACGGTCGGCCTGTGCACGGGAAACGTCCAGGCGGTCGGCCAGGGCTTCGACGAATTCACCTTTGTTCATGCTTTTTCCTCGATTGGTGTAGTGGGAGCGGAATATGGTTCTACGCGCCGGATTCTAGCACCGTCGCGGCCTGCAGGCAGCGGGCAATGCAATGGGCGTGGCGCAAAGCATACAGATTTTGTTCAGGCTTGGGCAGATTCGCAAGCCCGTACCGGGACGCCCCGGAACGCACTCGACCGGCGCGGCAGTTCCAGACAGACGCTGAGCCCGCCGCCGGGGGTTTCGTCGAAGCGCAGGCTGCCGCCATGGCGTTCGACCACGCGGCGCACGATGGACAGCCCGAGACCCGCACCGGCCGAGGGGCCGAGCCGCAGGAAACGCTCGCTCAGCCGTGCGCGCTGGGTCTCCGGCACACCGCAACCGTGATCCACCACGCGCAGCGCCACCGCGTCCGCCCGGGCGTCCAGACTGATCTCCACGGCCTTGCCTGCAGGCACGTGGCGCACGGCATTGCTCAACAGGTTCTGCACCAGGATGCCGATGGCTCCCGGCTCCAGCGTCGCGCGCCAGTCGCCCCGTTCGTCGGCCGCGAGCCCCACGTCGACGCCGGCATCGAAGGCAAGCGGCATCAGCTGGGCGAGTTCGCGGCGCACCTCGGCCAGCACGTCGACCTCTACGCCGGGGCCGGCCGCCGCGTCGGCATCCAGCCTGGCCAGGGCGAGCAGTTGGGCCGCAACGCGGGTCACGCGGTCTATCCCGCCACGCAGTTCGCGCAGCGCCTCCTCGCGCTCCGCCGCGGCAGACGCCTGCAGCGCGTTCTGCGCGTGCAGGCGCAGCACGGCAAGCGGCGTGCGCAGTTCGTGCGCGGCATCGGCGATGAAGCGCTGCTCGCTTTCCAGCAGGCGGGCGGTTTCGCCGAGCAGGCGGTTCAGCGCGGCCTGCATCGGCGCAAGCTCCTCGGGCAGCGGGGCCAGTTCGAGCGGCGTCAGGTGGGCGGGGTCGCGCGCGCGGATCTGCTCGGCCATGCGTTCCAGCGGACGCAGGCCCAGGCCGATGGCCACCCAGATCAGCACGGCGAGCAGGGGCACGCCGACGATGTCGGGCAGCATGGTCTGCCACACGATGCTGCCCACCAGTTCGCCGCGCACGTCCTCGCGCTCGCCCACCAGGATGCGCAGCCCGCGTTCCGTGTCGCGCAGCACGAACACCCGCCAGCGATGTTCGCCGACCCACTCGTCGGCAAAGCCCCCGGCAATCCGGCTGATCGGCACATCCGGCGCACTGCCGGTACGCATGATCAGCGCGCCATCCTGCCAGACCTGGAAGTTCAGCCGGCTCTCGTAGGGGTGACCGTCGTAGGGCAGCACGCCTTCGTCGCCCACGTCGAGCTCACCGCTCAGGCTGAGCGCCTCGGCAAAGGCGGCATGGATGCGCGCGCGCACCGCGTCGTCCTCGCCCGTGTCGGCGCGCATCAGCCCCTGCAGGATGCGCGCACTCTGCGCCAGGCGGGCATCGAACAGCTCCTCCACCTCGTGCGTCGCGTCGCGCAGGCTCACGACGAAGATCAGCGCGCTGATCAGCGCGAACAGCGCGAGCACCATCGCCAGGGTGCGCCGGCGGATCGAGATCACGGCACCTCCCGCGCGGGCACGCCCGCACCGTCTCGGTCGATGACGTAGCCGATGCCGCGCACGGTGCGGATCAGCGCGGGATAGAGCTTGCGCCGCAGGTGATGGACATGGACCTCGATCGCGTTGCTCTCCACCTCCTCCCCCCAGCCGTAGATCAAGCCCTCGAGCTGCTCACGGGTCATCACCCGCCCCGGCTGGACAAGCAGTTCATGCAACAGGGCGAACTCGCGGCGCGACAGGGCGACCACACGGGCATGCAGGCTCACCGTCTGAGTGGCCGGATCGAGCCGCACCCCGCGGTGCTCCAGTTGCGGCTGCGGCCGCCCCTGGCTGCGGCGCAGCAGCGCGCGCATGCGCGCCTTCAACTCGTCCACGTCGAAGGGTTTCACCAGGTAGTCGTCGGCCCCCGCGTCCAGTCCGGCGATGCGGTCGGCCGTGGCATCGCGCGCGGTCAGGATCAGCACCGGCACCCGCGCCCCGGCAGCGCGCATCTGGCGCAGCACGTCGAGTCCGTCGCGCCGCGGCAAGCCGAGATCGAGCAACACCAGCTCGTAGTCCTCCCTGCGCAGGGACTGCAGCGCGAGTTCGCCGTCGCCTACCCGGTCGACCGCGTAGCCGTCCGGGCGCAGCGCGGTGCACACCCCGGCCGCCAGCGCGGCATCGTCTTCCACAAGCAGTACCCGCATGCTCTCGTGCAACGCTCCGTTACGTTTCGCGGCCGCCCCTTAAGTCGGTCTTAAGTTTGCCATGCTCCACTGGCGGCCGTCTCAGCAACGGGTTCGTTCATGTCACGCACCGCATCGCCCCCGCCCCTGGCGCGCCAGGCCGGCACGCCGTCGTCCGCGCTTGATCGCCTGTGGCAAGGCCTGGCGGTATTCGGCCCCTATGCACCGCTGGCGATGCTGGCGCTGGCCGGACTGGCGGCACTGACCGCCTCGCGCCTCGGGCTGATGCTGTGGCAGTGGGAGCGCGTCGCCGCCACCGGTATTGCCGGCACGATGCTGCTGCAGGGTCTGCGCGTCGACCTCATCCAGCTCGGCCTGCTGGTGCTGCCGCCGCTGCTGCTCGCCCCGCTGCTGGCCACCGCACCGGGCTGGCCCCTGTGGCGCCGGCTGACCTGGCTGTGGGCGATCATCGGCGTGACCCTGCTGGTGTTCATGGAACTGGCCACCCCGGCCTTCATCGGCGAGTACGACACCCGCCCGAACCGGCTCTTCGTCGAGTACCTCAAGTACCCGCATGAAGTGCTCTCCATGGTCTGGCTGGGCTTTCGCGCCCACCTGCTGGCCGGACTGGCGGCGACCGCGCTGGCCGCCTGGGCCATGCTGCGCCTGATGCGCCCCTGGCTGGCCGCCGAGCGCCGCGGCAGGCACTGGCAACTGTGGCTGTCCTGGCCTTTCGTGTTCCTGCTGGTGGCCTTCGCCATCCGCTCCACCACCGACCACCGCCCGGCCAACCCGGCGCTGTTCGCGCTGACCACCGACCCGATGGTGAATAGCCTGATCCTGAACTCCACCTGGTCGGTGGCGCATGCCATCTACAACCTCAAGCACGAATCCGGCTCCAGCGAGATCTACGGCAAGATGCCGGTCGAGGAGATGCTGGCACTGACGCTGGACGGACGCGGCCAGGCAAGCTCGGGCCTGCAGCCCGTCACTCTGTCCGAGGCCGGCCTGCCCGGCCTGCCCACCCTGACCCGCCTGGAACCGGCAAGCCCGCGCGCGCGCCCGCTGAACCTGGTGATCGTACTGGAAGAGAGCCTGGGCGCCACCTTCGTCGAGTCGCTCGGCGGCCTGCCGGTCACTCCGGAAATTGAGAAGCTCAAGGAACACGGCTGGTGGTTCGAGCAGATGTACGCCACCGGCACGCGCTCGGTGCGCGGCATCGAGGCGGTCGTCACCGGCTTCCTGCCCACCCCGGCGCAGAGCGTGGTGAAACTGTCGCTCTCGCAGACCGGCTTCTTCTCGCTCGCCGAACTGCTCGCCCGCCAGGGCTACCACACCGAGTTCATCTATGGCGGCGAGTCGCACTTCGATAACATGCGCAGCTTCTTCAAGGGCAACGGCTTCCAGCGCATCGTGGACCAGAACGACTACCCGGCGCCGGTGTTCAAGGGTAGCTGGGGGGTGTCCGACGAAGACCTGTTCAACCGCACCCACGAAGAGATCAGCCGCCACCATGCCGCCGGCAAGCCCTTCTTCACGCTGGTGTTCACCTCGTCGAACCACTCGCCCTTCGAGTTCCCCGACGGGCGCATCGAACTGCACGACGCCGAAAAGGCCACCGAGAACAACGCGGTCAAGTACGCCGACTACGCGCTGGGGCGCTTCTTCGAGCACGCGCGCGCCAGTGCCTACTGGCAGGACACCCTGTTCCTGGTGGTCGCCGACCACGACATCCGGGTGCGCGGCGACAGCCTGGTGCCGATCGAGCGCTTCCACATCCCGGCGCTGATCCTGGGCGGCGACCTCGAGCCGCGCCGCATCCGCACCGTCGCCAGCCAGGTGGACCTGCCGGTGACCCTGCTGTCGCTGATGGGCGTCACCGCCGAACACCCGATGATCGGCCGCGACCTGGCGCGCGCCGCCGAAGACGAGCCCGGCCGCGCGATGATGCAGTACGAACAGAACTACGCCTGGATGGAAGGCGAGCGGGTGGTGGTGCTGCGCCCCGACCAGGCGCCCGCCCACGGCCGCTACGACCCGCAGCGCAAGCGCCTGGAGAACACCGCGGCGCCGGACGACGGCGAGGCGCTGGCGCGCCGCGCTCTGGCCCATGCGCTGCTGCCGGCCTGGTTGTACCGCGAACAGCGCTACCGGCTGCCCGATGAGCACGCGCCGGCCAGAACGGCCGGACCGGCCAACATCGGCGGGATGCGTGCGACCGGCGGCTGAGCCCCGCGAACGATCCACCGGCCCGACTGCAGGAGCGGCCTTGGCCGCGATGCGGCCGGTGCGGAACGACTGCAGGAATCGCGGCCAAGGCTGCTCCTACAGGTCATCCGGACCGGCTAGAGGAAGGCGGCGCCCGCCCGCCGGCGACTCAATCGTCCTTGTAGGGCCCCGCCCCCAGGCCGATCGGCGGCGGTGCGGCGGCGACCAGCTTGGAGAAGATGCGCTGGAAATCCTCGCTGTCCCGCGTGCCGCCCATGGGGTCGTTGTTCTCGCGGAACCCCGCCGCCACCGCCTCCCAGTCCTCGTCGGTGAAGTGCTTGCGGCACAGCGGCAGCACGTCGCGTTCTTCCAGCAGCAGGTGGTTGCGGTAGAAGTCGGCAAAGTTCTCGAAGGCGCGGTTGAAGGCGTCGAAGCCGTCCTTGTCGCCGCTGGCGTACAGATGCAGGGCGGTTTCCAGCGCCTTGATGCGCGCCTCGCCGCCGGCGTGTTCCTGCTCCAGGCGCGCCATGGCGTCCGCACCTTCGCTGGTACGCAGTTTCAGGCGGGCAAAGAGGTATTCATCCTCCTTGGGGTGGTGGCGCTGCTCGGGGTAGGCATCCAGGTAATGCACCATGGCGCGCAGCAGGCGGAAGTCCGGCGTGAGCTTGCCCTTGCCGATCTCCTTCAGCATGTAGCGCACCGCATGCAGGATGGCGGCGAGCGACTGGTGTTCGTCCTCGATGATGCGTAAGGCTTCCATGTTCTGTCTTCCTCGTGGGATGGATCACCGGCTTCTGGCAGGGTGCGACGCACCCTAGCCGGCCAGCTTGTCCTGATGTTTGCCGCCCAGGCCCAGATAGGCCTCGATCACGCGCGGGTCGTCGGCCAGCTTGTGGGCCGGGCCTTCCATGGCGATTTCGCCGGTTTCCAGCACATAGGCGTAGTCCGCCACCTGCAGCGCGGCACGCGCGTTTTGCTCCACCAACAGGATGGACACCCCGCGGCGGCGCAGTTCCGCGATGATGCGGAAGATCTCGCGCACGATCAGCGGCGCCAGCCCCAGGCTGGGTTCGTCCAGCATCAGCAGCTTCGGCTTGGCCATCAGCGCGCGCCCGACTGCCAGCATCTGCCGCTCGCCGCCGGACAGCGTGCCGGCGAGCTGGGCGCGGCGCTCCTTGAGGCGCGGAAAGATGTCGAACACCTCGTCCATGGTCTGCGCGTGGTCGCGCTTGCCCATGCGGTAGCGCTGGAAGGCGCCCAGCACCAGGTTGTCCTCCACGCTCATTTCGCCGAACAGCTCGCGCTTCTCGGGCACCAGGTTCATACCGCGCGCCACCATGCGTTCGACCTCGGGCACGCCCTCGATGCTGCCATCGAAGTTCACCTGCCCGCGCGAACCGAGCACCCCCATGATGGCCGACAGCATGGTGGTCTTGCCGGCGCCGTTGGGGCCGATCACGGTGACGATCTGCCCTTCGCCGACGCTGATGTGGGCGTTGTGCAGGGCTTCGACCTTGCCGTAGGACACGCACAGGTCGCGCACTTCCAGAACGTTGTTGACGGTCGCGGTGCTCATTCCACCCCTCCCAGATAGGCTTCCAGCACCGCCGGATCCTGTTGCACTTCTTCCGGCAGGCCCTCGGCGATCTTCTCGCCGAATTCCATCACCACCACGCGGTCGACCAGGCCCATGACGAAGTCCATGTCGTGCTCGACCAGCAGGATGCCCATGCCCTCGCCGCGCAGCTTCTTCAGCAGGTTGGCGAGCGCCTCCTTTTCCTTCAGGCGCAGGCCGGCGGCCGGTTCGTCGAGCAGCAGCAGGCAGGGGTCGGAGCACAGCGCGCGGGCGATTTCCAGGATGCGCTGCTGGCCCAGCGCCAGCGCACCGGCTTCGTCGAACATGTGCTCGGCCAGGCCGACGCGTTCGATCTGGCGCGCCGCCTCGGCCAGCAGGCGGGCTTCCTCCGCACGGTCCAGGCGCCAGGCGGAACTCAGCACCCCCTTGTTGCCGCGCAGGTGGGCGCCGATGGCAACGTTCTCCAGCACGCTCATGGTGGGCAGCAGCTTCACGTGCTGGAAGGTGCGGCTCATGCCCATCTTCGCGATGGCGCGCGCCCCCAGCCCGAGCACCGACTGGCCGCGGAACAGCACCTCGCCCGAGGTCGGCGTATCCACCCCGGAGACCTGGTTGAACATGGTGCTCTTGCCGGCGCCGTTGGGGCCGATCAGCGCGAGGATCTCGCCGGCGCGCACCGAGAGGCTCATGTTGTTGTTGGCCACCAGGCCGCCGAAGCGGCGGGTGACGTCCTTGGCCTCCAGCAGCACCTCGCCGGGCTGCGGCAGCGCGCGCCGCGGCAGCGGTTCGGCGGCCGCGTCGATACGACGCTGCGTGGCCTGCACCGGCACCACGCGACCGACCAGGTTCACCAGGATGGGCCACAGGCCGCCGCGCGCCTTGTGCAGGATCAGCACCATCATCAGGCCGAAGAAGATCACCTCGAAGTTGCCGCTCTGGCCGAACACCTTGGGCAGGATGTCCTGCAGCCACTGCTTGAGCACGGTGATCACCCCGGCGCCGACCAGCGCCCCCCAGACGTGACCGGCACCGCCGACCACCGCCATGAAGAGGTATTCGATGCCGATGTGCAGGCCGAACGGGGTCGGGTTCACGAAGCGCTGCATGTGCGCGTACAGCCAGCCCGAAGCGCAGGCCAGCAGCGCGGCTATGACGAAGATCACCATGCGCGAACGCGCGGTGTTCACCCCCATCGCCTCGGCCATCACCATGCCGCCCTTGAGCGCGCGGATGGCGCGCCCCTCGCGCGAGTCGAGCAGGTTGCTCACCGTGTACACGCCGATCAGCAGGAAGGCCCAGATCAGGTAGTAGATCTCGTGGCCCTGCGACAAGTTGTAGCCGAACACGCTGATCGGCGGGATGCCGGTCAGGCCGGTGTGGCCGCCCAGCGTGGCCATGGTGCCGAACAGGAAGTACAGGCTGATGCCCCAGGCAATGGTGCCCAGCGGCAGATAGTGGCCGGAGAGCTTCAGGGTGAGCGAGCCGAGCACGATGGCCACCGCCGCGGTGATCACCAGCCCGGCGCCCAGCGACAGCCAGGGCGACCAGCCCAGCCAGGCCAGCCACGCCGGCAGGTCGGTGGCGGTGGACAGCACCGCGGTGGTGTAGGCCCCCACCCCGACGAAGGCCGCCTGGCCGAAGCTGGTGAGGCCGCCGACGCCGGTCAGCAACACCAGGCCGAGCGCCACCATGGCGTACAGGCCGATGTAGTTGAGCAGGGTGACGTAGAAGGTGGACAGGGTGAGCGGGGCGACCAGCAGCAGGGCCATGAAGACCCCGAGCACCACACGGGGAGAGAGCGCGAACTTCATTCTTCCTCCTCCAGGTGATGGCTCTTCAGCGAACGCCACAGCAGCACCGGAATGATGAGCGTGAACACGATGACTTCCTTGTACGCACTGGCCCAGAAGGAGCTGAA
>JAUVWV010000147.1 GCA_030603925.1 Thauera sp.
ACCAGCCACTGTCCGCCGATGATGTAGAACAGGCTGGAGATGGACATCATCGCCACGCAGATCACCACCCCCCAGAAGTCCAGGTAGGTGGCGCGGAAGAACACCAGCAGCAGGGCGAAGGAAATCGACACGAAGAGCCCGAGCAGGAAGGTGGGCAGCGCGATGGCGAGCGACGGGCCCATGCGGTCGCGGATCTCGCGGCCGATGTCGCGGCCGTCGTCGGCGCGGCCGAAGTCGAAGGCGAACATGCGCAGCGACTTGTCGAAGAAGATGGTCTCGGTGAGCCGCCCTGCCCCGTCGGCCTGTGCGTTCCAGAAAGTGGGCTTATCGTAGCCGCGCTCGGCCTTCCAGCGCTCGATGCCCTCCGCGCTGGCGTGGCGCGCGCCCAGGTGCATGCGGGCCATGTCGTCGGGCGAATTGACCACGAAGAACAGCACGAAGGTCAGCAGGTTCACGCCGATCAGGATGGGCAGGGCGTAGATCAGGCGACGGACGACGTAGGCGAACATGTCAGCACCCGCCCGGCCGTTCCGGCCACCGGTAGGAGCGGCCGTGGCCGCGATGCGGCGCATGGCAGGAACGCACGCCCCAATCGCGGCCAAGGCCGCTCCTACGGCACATGGTTCGCGTCATCGCGCCGCCTCCGTCGCCGTCGCACGCTCGTGGCGGCGCCAATGCACCACCGCCGGCGCGACCATGGCGGCCAGCAGCACCAGCACCACCGCGAGCGGCCACAGCACCGGCTTGTTCCAGGCCTCGCGCGCGGCCTCGCGCGCGGCGACATCCACGCGCTGGTACTTGAGCGTGCCGCGCACGATGTTGCCTGGCTTGCGGTTATGCACCCAGCCATGCTGCAGCGAATAGGACTTGGGGTGGAAACCGAACAGCCAGGGCGCATCGTGCTGCAGGATGGCCAGCATGCGGTCGATGATGGCCTGGCGCGCCGGGCCGTCCGGCATGGTCTTCATCTTCTCGAACAGGCGGTCGTACTCGTCGTTCTGGGAGTTGGCGGCGTTCTGCCCGGAGAACTTCACCTTGCCCTGCGCGCCATGCAGCAGGAAGAGCAGGTTCTCCGGGTCCGGGTAGTCGGCGTTCCAGCCCATGAAGAAGAGCTGCGCGTTGCCGCTGCGCAGCTTCTCCTGGAAGCGGTTCCAGTCGGTGGCGCGCACCACGAACTGCACGCCGAGCTCGCGGAACTGCTTGGCCAGCCAGTCCGAGCGCGCCTTGTCGCCCAGCCCGCCAGGGGTGGTGTCGAGGTTGATGATCAGCGCCTCGCCGGTCTGCGCATTGCGCCCGTTGGACCAGCCGGCCTCGGCCAGCAGGCGCCGCGCAACCTCCTTGCCGCGCCGCACCGGCTCGCCGTTGCGCCATTCGAAGACCACCGGGTTGATGCCCGCCTCGCCCTCGCGGGCGCCGAAGATGCCCGGCGGGATCGGGTGCATGGCGGGCACGCCGCGGCCGTTGAGGAAGATGGAGACGAACTCCTCCATGTCGAGCGCGATCGAGATCGCCTGGCGCAGCTTGCGCGCGCGCTCGCCCCCTTCCGGCGTGCCGTCGCCACCCAATAGCGGGTCGAGCATGTTGAAGCCCATGTAGAACACCGACGGCGACACTGCGGTGATCAGGCGGATGCCGCGCTCGCTCATCTCGTCCGAGAGGGTCACCTCGCCCTGGCTGGTCAGGCTCACCGCCTGGTCGAAGTTGTCCGAGGACACCCCGGAAGCATCGTAATAGCCCTGCAGGAACTTGTTCCAGTACGGAATGCCCTCGCGCTCGCGGGTGAACACGACCTTGTCGATGAAGGGCAGCGGCTTGCCGCAATCGGCCAGCAGGCCGGCCGCCCGGTCGCCCGGCTCGCCCTCGCAGGGGTAGGTGTCGCCCCGGTAGTTGGGGTTACGCGCCAGCACCATGCGGGCGTTGGGATTGTTCTCCACCAGCATGTAGGGCCCGGTACCCACCGGCCACCAGTCCAGGGTGAGGTTGCGTTCCGCCATGCCGGGCTGGCCGAAGAAGCGGTCGGCCTCCGGCGGCACCGGGGAGAAGAAAGGCATGGTCAGCCAGTAGATGAACTGCGGGTAGCTGCCCTGCAGGGTGATGCGCCAGGTGTGCCGATCCACCACTTCCACGCCAGGCAGTTCGAAGCGCGTGAGGTCCAGCCAGGCGTCGTTGCCGCGCGCCGCCTCGGCCAGTTCCGCCTGCAGGGTTTTCAGGCCGGGCAGGTACTCCGCGATCAGCTCGAAGATCGGCGAATGCAGGCGCGGATGCGCCAGACGCTTGATCTGGTGAACGAAATCGGCGGCCTCCAGCTCGCGCGTGCCGGTCTCCGCAAAATCGCCCACGCCACGTACCCCGCGCAGTTCCTCGGGCGACAGCCCGAGGTAGCGCGGGGTGCCGTCCGCGCGGCGGGCGAAGGCCGGGTGCGGCTGGTAGAGAATGCCGGGTTGCACCCGCAACTCGTAGACGCTGCTGGCCACCTGCGCGGCATCGGCATCGGGCGGCAGGAGACGGCCGGCGGCATCATAGTGCGCCACGCTGGGCATCCCGGCCGAGCCGGGACGCAACAGGTAGGGGCGTTTCAGGTAGTGGTACTCGAGCGGCGGTTCGACGATCTGGTACAGGAAGGTAGCCTCGTCCTCGCTGTAGGACTGTACCGGATCGAGGTGCTTGGGGCGTTCGGTAAACGCGGTATACAGGATGTTCTGCCCGCTCTCCGCGGCGGGATAGGGATCGTTCCACGCACCGCCACAGGCGGACAGCAGCAGCGCGGCAACGAGGAGCAGGCCCGTGTGACGGATCATGTGGCGGATTCTAGCCCGCATTTCTCACCCCGTCCCTACTGCGGGTGCCGATACGCTCGCAGCGCCCGCTGCCATGCAAGCTAATCATTTCCATACTCGCGCATCGGCTATAATCGCGCGCTTGAACCAACGGAGAACATCGAACAATGGGCTTTCTTGCTGGCAAACGCATCCTGATCACCGGGCTGCTGAGCAATCGCTCGATTGCTTACGGCATTGCCAAGGCCATGCACCGCGAAGGCGCGGAACTGGCTTTCACGTATCAGAACGAGCGCTTCCAGGAGCGGGTGGCGAAGATGGCGGCCGATTTCGGCAGCGAAATGATCTTCGCCTGCGACGTGCAGAACGACGCCGAGATCACCGCACTGTTCGAGCAACTGGGCACGCAATGGGACGGTCTCGACGGCCTTGTGCATTCCATCGCCTACGCCCCCACCGATGCGCTCGAAGGGGACTTCCTCGACGGCTTCTCGCGCGAGGCCTTCCGCGTCTCGCAGGAAGTGTCGGCCTACAGCTTTCCGGCGCTCGCCAAGGCGGCACGGCCGATGATGAAGGGCCGCAACGGTGCCCTGCTCACCCTGTCCTACCTGGGGGCGGTGCGCACCATGCCGAACTACAACATCATGGGCCTGGCGAAGGCCAGCCTGGAAGCGTCGGTGCGCTACCTGGCGGCCTGCATGGGGCCGGAAGGCACGCGGGTGAACGCCATCTCGGCCGGGCCGATCAAGACCCTCGCGGCCTCGGGCATCGGCAGCTTCGGCAAGCTGCTGTCGTTCAACGAGCGCAATGCCCCGCTGCGCCGCAACGTCACCATCGAGGAGGTCGGCAACGCCGCAGCCTTCATGTGCTCCGACCTCGCCAGCGGGATCACCGGCGAGATCATGTACGTGGATGGCGGCTTCAACACCACCGCGCTGGGGAACTCCGAACAGGGCTGATCCCCGCGCCCGCACCGCAACGAAACGCCCGGCCGCGCGCCGGGCGTTTTCGTTGACCGCGAAAAAGCGGAACTATGTCACGGATACGGTGGCGTTCTACCGGAAGCCGGTAAGCAAAATACCACCCATCCGGTATCTGAATCGCCCTGCCCCCATCGTAGGATTCGACTCACGAGTCCGATGACCCGGGCATTCAAACAGCCCGTCGGAATCGATGGATCCGCCCCTGACCGGCTTTCCACGCTCCCCGGCACGAGCGCAGTGGCCTGCGGTCGCGGTCCCCGGGCTTGCCGCCCGGCAGACAAGGAGAAGAAGACAGCAACCCGCTGTCCCGGCCAGCACGTCCGGCCGGCCTGCAATAAGGGGCTTGCTAATGTCGAAGCGCAAAGGTTTGCTGCTTGACCAGCAGGGCATCGTTGGCACCGCCCTGCGCCATCTGGAACTTGCCGACTGGGACTTCCTCACCCTCGACAACCTCGAGGCCGCGCGCAGGGCATTGAACGGCAAACCGCCGCTGGTCGGGCTGGTGGTCTTCGATTCGGCGCGTTCCTGGCCGGCCCGCGCACTCGAATCGCTGATCGCCACGCATCAGATCGAATGGATTGCAGTGCTGGACCGCGGCCTGATGCACGACCGCGTGCTCGCCCCGTTGATCGCGCGCAACTTCCACGATTTCCACACCCTGCCGCTGGACCGCGAGCGCCTGCTGATGACCCTGGGTCACGCGCACGGCAAGGCGGTGATCACGCGCGCCGCGGCCGAGTACGCGCAGGACTCCGGACGCTTCGGCATGACCGGCAACAGCCCGCGCATGCTGGAACTGTATCGCCAGATCGAGAAGATCGTCACGGTGGACGCGCCGGTACTGATCGGCGGCGAGTCGGGCACCGGCAAGGAGCTGGTGGCACGCGCCATCCATTCGCATTCGGAGCGCGCATCCGGGCCCTTCATCGCGATGAACTGCGGCGCGATCCCCCCCAACCTGATCCAGTCCGAGCTGTTCGGCCATGAGCGCGGCGCCTTCAGCGGCGCCCACCAGCGCCAGAGCGGCAACATCGAGGCGGCCAACAACGGGGTGCTGTTCCTCGACGAGATCGGCGACCTGCCGCTCGACCTGCAGGCCAACTTCCTGCGTTTCCTGCAGGAACGCACCATCGTGCGGGTCGGCTCGACCGAGCGCATCCGGGTGAACGTGCGCGTCATCGCCGCGACCCATGTGGACCTCACCCGCGCCGTCGCCGACGGGCGCTTCCGCGAGGACCTGTTCTACCGCCTCAACGTGGTGCATCTGAAGGTGCCTGCGCTGCGCGAGCGCGCCAGCGACATCACCATGCTGGCCGACTGGACCTTCAACGAGAACAGCCACCAGAAGGCGCCGCAGGTGAAAGGCTTCAGTTCCGATGCCTTGCGCGCGATGCAGGAGTACGCCTGGCCGGGCAACGTGCGCGAACTGATCAACCGCATCCAGCAGGCCATGATCATGACGGAGAACCGCCTGATCACCACCACCGACCTGGGTCTGCCGAAGTCCGCCGACGACAACGCCAAGCGCACCCTGGACGAAGTACGGGCCACTGTGGAGAAGGAAATCATCGTCGACAACCTGCGCAAGGACCGCAACAACGTCTCCGAGGTCGCCCGCCAGCTGGGCGTCTCGCGCGTCACCCTGTACCGCATGATCGATCGCCTGAACATCGTCCTTTAGCCGTTGCGGGGGGCACCCGCCGGCCGTCGCAGACAACAAGAAAGGGAGAGACGAACATGAAGAAGAAGCCGCTCACGACTTCCGCGGTCGTCATGGGGCATGGCATCGCCGGCCTGTGCCTGGCCCTGTCGGGTACCAGCGCACAGGCGGCGGACGATGCGCCGGGCGCCGTCACCCCCTCCGTGCAACGGCAACTGGACGAACAGGCCGAGCAGATCCGCCTGCTGAAGGAAAACGTGCTGCGCCAGAACCTGGCCATCACCGAACTGCGGCGCATGGTGCAGATCGACCGGATCACCGGGCGCGGTGCGGCCCCGGGCGCCTACGCGCAGGCGCCGCAGCGCGACATGATCGCCCAGGCCGCCCGGCAGGACCCCCAGCCGGTGGGCCAGGCCCCGGAGCGGCGCGACGAGCGCCCGCCCGAGGTGGCGCCCATCTTCGAGCAACCCGGCGTGCTCACCCCACCGGGCACCTGGATCCTCGAACCGTCCTTCCAGTACAGCTATTCGTCGAGCAACCGTATCGCGCTGGTCGGGTACACGATCATCCCCGCCCTGCTGATCGGCCTGATCGACGTGCGCGAGGTGAAGAGCAACTCCTTCGTCGCGGCGATCACCGCGCGGCGCGGCATCACCAACCGCTTCGAGATGGAAGCCAAGATCCCCTACGTCTATCGCAGCGACACCAGCGTGAGCCGGGAGATCGCACAGGGCTCCGCGGTCGACCGGGTGTTCGAATCGGACGGCAAGGGGCTGGGCGACATCGAGATCACCGGCCGTTACCAGCTGAACGACGGCGGCGTCGATACGCCCTACTACATCGCCTCGCTGCGCTTCAAGACCCGCACCGGCAAGGACCCCTTCGAGGTCGAGACCAACCGCACCCTGCCAGGCGGCCGCGGCACCGGTCTGCAGACCGAGCAACCCACCGGATCGGGCTTCTACACCCTGACGCCCGGCCTCACCGTGCTGATTCCCTCCGACCCCGCGGTGTTCTTCGGCGGAGTGAGCTTCCAGTACAGCTTCAAGCGCACCGGGGTGTGGCGCAAGACCGATGGCCCCGATGGCAAGGAGTTCATCGGCGACATCCAGCCAGGGCCGACCTTCGGCTTCAACTTCGGCATGGGCCTGGCGCTCAACGAGCGCTCGTCCTTCAGCATCGGCTACGATCACCTCTCGGTGGGCAAGGTGAAGGTCAACGGCCGCACCGCACCCACCTCGGTGCGGGTGCAGTTGGGCACCTTGCTGCTGGGCTATTCCTACCGGATGAACTCGGGGCAGACCATCAACCTGTCCCTGGGTGCCGGACTGACGCGCGATTCGCCCGATCTGCAACTCACCCTGCGCATGCCGCTGACCCTCTGAGCAAGCGCTTCGGCGAGCCGGAACCGCCGCTCAGCGCATGCGCAGCACGTCGCGCAGCGACTCGCCGAAGCGCTGGCTGCGCAGCATGTCCATGCTGTTGACCTGCACGTCGATGGTGGTCACGGTACGGATCTGCTGGTTGTCCAGCGAGTTCTGGATCACCGTGGCGATTGCCGACGGCGACAGCACGTTCTGCACGAAGGCGTTGTTCGGTCCGTTCTGGATCACCGCAACGGTGCTGCCCACCGCCGGCAGCGTCGCCGCGTCGATGCTGCCGCCGGTGAGCTTGCCCAGATCGACCACGTTCAGGCGGGTCGCGCTGGCCAGCTCGCCGTTCATATATACCAGACGCTCGATGCCGAAGCTGACGGTCAGCCCGTTGGGCATCACGAAGCCGCCGCGCAGTTCGTCCATAGCCTCGTCGCCCACCGCGTTCACCTGCACGCCGGCGAGCACCAGCTGTTCGCCCTTGCGGGCTGCGGGCGCAGCGGCCTGCGGCACATCGACCGGCAGGTCTCCGTACCAGTAGGCCGGCGCACCGCCTTCGGCAATGTCCGGCTGTGGCCAGCGCTCTCTGGCCTGATCGGCCAACTGCAGCACGTGCTCCTCGATCGCCACATCCCCCGCAGGCTCCTGACTCACCGGCGGCGCCGGCCAGGCACGCTCGACCACCTCCACCGCTGCAGCATCGGCGCGCGCGAGATCCGTCCAGCGCCGCTCCTCGACCGGGGCACGCGCCACGGTGAAGTCAGACCAGCTCAGCTCGACCACCTCGACACCGCCCTCGGCGGGCCGCCCTGCCTCCAGCGCCACATCGCAGCCATTGCCCTCGAAGTCGAGCGGCCAGTGCGCGATCGCCAGCAACTCGGCCGGCGGCGCCTTCGCGCAGGAGGCCGGCGAGAAGCCGATCAGCGTATCGCCGTGCGACGCGCCAAGCCCGCCCAGCACCAGGAGGGTGATGATTCCGGCGATTCGGCGCTGTTGCAGCATGTCGCTCCCGTCCTCGTCTCAGAAGTCCATCGGCCCGCGGCGGAACAACAGCGTATCCGCGGCGCTCGCCTGCCCGACATTGCCGAGCGGGGCACGCGGCCGGATGGCCCAGTCCTCGTCGCGGTTGAAACGCGCCAGTTCGACCCGCCCCATCACAACGAGCAGGATGCCGTTGGTCCAGTAGCGCTTGAACTCCTCGCGCTTCATGACCCGCGTCCCCACCGCCGGGTCGCCAAGTACCACGGTGTGCTCGCGCACACCCTTGACCACCACGAAGTGGGCGTAGCCGTTCTCGTTGATCAGCGCGATGGCCGGAACATTGGCCTGTACCAGTTGGTCGAGCCGCGCCTCCACGCCTTCGGCAGGGAATCCCATGCCGTCGAGGAAGCGCTTCATGTCCAGCATGGAGAAGCCTTCGCGCTGGATCTTGGCCTGGTCGCCGCGTTCGTACATGTACTGGAAGACCTGGTCTTCGGCGACCTTGAAGCCGTAGTGGTGGGTCAGCAGGGTCGC
>JAUVWV010000205.1 GCA_030603925.1 Thauera sp.
AGCGCGAACTTCATTCTTCCTCCTCCAGGTGATGGCTCTTCAGCGAACGCCACAGCAGCACCGGAATGATGAGCGTGAACACGATGACTTCCTTGTACGCACTGGCCCAGAAGGAGCTGAAGGCTTCCAGCAGGCCGACCAGCAGCGCACCGGCCGCGGCGATCGGGTAGCTCGCCAGGCCGCCGATGATGGCGCCGACGAAGCCCTTCAGGCCGATCAGGAAGCCGGTGTCGTAATAGATGGTGGTGATCGGCGAGATCAGCACGCCGGAGAGCACCCCGATCAGCGCCGCCAGGAAGAAGGTCAGCTTGCCCGCCAGCGCCGGCGAAATGCCCATCAGGCGCGCGCCGGTGCGGTTGATCGCGGTGGCGCGCAGCGCCTTGCCGTACAGGGTGCGGCCGAAGAACAGCGCCAGGGCGACGATCAGCACCAGCGAGGAGAGCACCACCCAGATGGTCTGGCCGGTGATCATCATCGGGCCGATCTCGAAGCGCGCTTCGGAGAACGGCGGCGTGCGGTAGCCTTCTGCGCCGAAGAACACCAGGCCCAGGCCCACCATGGCGACGTGCGCGGCCACCGAGACGATCAGCAGGATCAGCACCGGGGCTTCGGCAATCGGCTGGTACACCAGGCGGTACATCATCGGCCCCATCGGCACCACGATCAGCAGCGCGGCCAGCACCTGCAGCGGCAGCGCCAGGTCGGCCAGCGGCAGCGCGGAGAGCACGCCCAGCAGGGCCAGCGGGTAGATGAGGTTGATGCCGGCAATGGCGCCCAGCTTGCGCACCTGCCCGGCACGCAGCGCGGCCACGCCATCGAGCGCGGTCACCGCAATGCCAGCGAGGATCAGCAGCCAGATGGTGCCCGGCACGTTGCCGTTTTCCATCATGGCCAGCGTCAGCGCGCCGTAGGCGACGAACTCACCCTGCGGAATGAAGATCACCCGGGTCACCGCGAACACCAGCACCAGCGCCAGTGCCAGCAGTGCGTAGATGGACCCGTTGGTGATCCCGTCCTGCCCCAGGATCAGGGCGATTTGCAAATCCATGGACGAACCCTCCCGCCCCACCCGCGGCGCATGCCCCGTGGTGCGGTCTTTTCCTTGCTGACGGAGAAACTTGTCGGAGCACGGGCGGCGACGCGCTGGCCGCCGCCCGCGATTCACAGGCCGGCCTTACTTCACCAGCTTCCAGGCCCCGTTCTGGATCTGCACCATCACGCGTGCGCGCTGATCCAGGCCGAGGTGGTCGGTCGGGCTCATGCTGAAGATGCCGTGCGCCGCCGGCACTTCCTTCAGGCCTTCCAGCGCGTCACGCAGCGCGGCGCGGAACTCCGCGGTACCCGGCTTGGCCTTCTTCAGCGCTTCGGGCACCGCGCCTTCCAGCAGCACGGCGGAGTCCCAGGCGTGGGCGCCGAAGGTGGACACGCTGCCCTTGCCGTGCGCCGCCTCGTACTTGTTGATGTAGGCCAGCGCGCTGGCCTTCACCGGGTTGCTGTCGGGCAGCTGGTCGGCCACCAGCACCGGGCCGGCGGGCAGGAAGGTGCCTTCGCAGTCGCGCCCGCAGACGCGCAGGAAGTCGTTGTTGGCCACGCCGTGGGTCTGGTAGACCTTGCCGTTGAAGCCGCGCTCCTTGAGCGCCTTCTGCGGCAGCGCGGCCGGCGTGCCGGAGCCGGCGATGAACATCGCGTCCGGGCGGGCGGAGATCATCTTCAGCACCTGGCCGGTCACCGAGGTGTCGGTGCGGTTGAAGCGCTCGTTGGCGACGATCTTGATGCCGCGCGCTTCGGCGATGGCCTTGAACTGCTCGTACCAGCCTTCGCCGTAGGCATCGGCAAAGCCGATGAAGGACACCGACTTAACGTTGCTGTTGGTCATGTGCTCGACGATCGCGGTAGCCATCTGCGCGTCGTTCTGCGGCGTCTTGAAGACCCAGCGCTTCTTGTCGTCCACCGGCTCGACGATGCGGCTGGAGGCCGCCCAGGAGATCATCGGGGTGGCGCTCTCGGCGGCCACGTCGATCATCGCCAGCGAGTTCGGCGTGGTGGTGGAGCCCAGCACCACATCGACCTTGTCCTCGGACACCAGCTTGCGGATGTTCTTCACCGCGGTGGTGGTGTCGGAGGCGTCGTCCAGCACGATGTAGTTGATCTTCTGCCCGCCGATCTCCTGCGGCATCAGGGCAACGGTGTTGCGCTCCGGAATCCCGAGGGAGGCCGCCGGGCCGGTGGCCGACACGGTGACGCCGACGGTGATCTGGGCGTGGGCCGCGCCGGCGGCGAAGGCAAGGCCGATGGCGGCCAGCAGGGTCTTCTTCAGCTTCATGGTGTCTCCTCCTCTTGGTTTGTATGAGCAAGCGGGCCTGAGGGTTGCCCGATTACTTGCGACGAAAAATTATCACATTGCAAACGCGTTTGAAAATAACGAATTGTGAAGAGGCGCGCCCGCCAACTTCTCACACTCGCTCGATGATCATGGCGATGCCCTGTCCGACCCCGATGCACATCGTGCACAGCCCGTAGCGCCCGCCGCCCGCCTCCAGCTGGCGCAACGCGGTGAGCACCAGGCGTGCGCCCGACGCGCCCAGCGGATGCCCGATGGCGATCGCCCCGCCATTCGGGTTCACCTGCGCAGCATCGTCCGGCAGGCCGAGCTGGCGCTGCACCGCGAGCGCCTGCGCGGCAAAGGCTTCGTTCAGTTCGATGACGTCCATCTGCGCCAGGCGCAGTCCGGCCTGTTCGAGTGCGCGGCGCGAGGCCGGCGCCGGGCCGATGCCCATGATGCGCGGCGCCACGCCGACGGTGGCCATGGTCACGATGCGCGCACGCGGGGTCAGGCCATGGCGCGCGGCACCGGCCTCGCTGGCGAGCAGCAGGGCCACCGCACCGTCGTTCACCCCGGAGGCGTTGCCCGCGGTCACGCTGCCGTCCGGGCGGACCACGCCCTTGAGCTTCGCCAGCGCCTCCAGCGTGGTGGCGCGCGGGTGCTCGTCGGCCGCCACCACAAGGGGATCGCCCTTCTTCTGCGGAATGCTCACCGGCACGATCTCGCCGCTGAAGAAGCCGCGCTCGGCGGCGGCGGCGTAGCGCTGCTGGCTGCGCAGCGCAAAAGCGTCCTGGTCGGCGCGCGCAATGGCGAAGTCAGCGGCAACGTTCTCGGCGGTCTCGGGCATCGAGTCGATGCCGTACTGCGCCTTCATCACCGGATTGACGAAGCGCCAGCCGATGGTGGTGTCCTCGATCCTGGCGTTGCGCGAGAAGGCGCTGTCGGCCTTGCCCATGACGAAGGGGGCGCGGCTCATCGACTCCACCCCGCCGGCGATCATCAGCGCCGCCTCGCCGCAGCGGATGGCGCGCGCCGCGGTGCCGGTGGCGTCCATGCCGGAGCCGCACAGGCGGTTGATGGTGGAGCCGGGCACGTCGATCGGCAGCCCGGCGAGCAGGCCGGCCATGCGCGCCACGTCGCGGTTGTCCTCCCCGGCCTGGTTGGCGCAGCCGTAGTAGATGTCATCCACTGCGGCCCAATCCACGCCCGCATTGCGCTCGATCAGCGCGCGGATCGGGATCGCGCCCAGGTCGTCGGCACGCACGCCGGACAACGCGCCGCCGTAGCGCCCGATCGGGGTACGGATGCCGTCGCAAATGTATGCCTCTTGCAGGCTGGTCTGGCTCATGTCTCTCCTCCTCGCTGGGCGCTGCGCTCTGTGTCGCCTGCGCCCCGGTTTCGTCTCCCCGCCGCTAATGCGCCGGGGCCTTGTCCTTCGCCTTCGGCCGGTCCTTGTTCACCAGACCCTTGACGCCGTTGAGCACGATGCTGGTCACCACCGGCGCCATGTCGGCATGGGTGAAGCGCCCGTCGGCACGCAGCCAGGTGAAGGTCCAGTTGATCATGCCGAACAGGATCATCGCCACCGGCTTGTCCAGATGGCGGCGCTTGAGGCCCGGTTCCACCCGCTCGATGGCCTCGGCAAAGGCCGCCACCACGCGGCGCTGCTTGGCGGTGACCTGCTCGGCCTGCCCGGCCTGCAGGAACTTCACATCCTGCACCAGCACCATGTGCTGGTTCTGCGAGTGCTCGTACTCCTGCAGGAAACGCAGCACCAGGGCGGACAGATGGGCCTCCCCGTCCAGCCCTTCGGCCTCCACCCCGGCGATGATGGCGAGCAGCTGGTCCATGTAGCTGTCCGCGATGTCGAACAGGATGTGTTCCTTGTCGCGGTAGTAGTGGTAGAGCAGCGGCTTGGACACGCCGCAGGCCTTGGCCAGCTCGGCCATCGAGGCGCTGGGAAAGCTGTGCGCGGCAAACAGGCGCGCGGCTTCCGCCAGGATGGCGGCACGCTGCATTTCGAAGGTGGGGGCTTTTCCTCGGGCCATGGTGTTCAGACGAATCTCGAGCGTTGCAGTGAAAGGGACGCGCAGGCACGCGCGCTGCGGAAGGGTTCTCCGCCACGCCCGCGACCATACACGCTCGATGCCGCCATCTCCACTGTGTAATCCTTCAATGTCCGCTGCTGCCGATCTCGTTGATCGCGGCCAAGGCCGCTCCTACATGTCCGTCGATGTGGCTCGGTAACGATCAGCGCTCGTCGAAACTGATCACCACGCGCTCGGTGAGCGGGTGGGCCTGGCAGGTCAGCACGTAGCCGGCATCGACGTCGGGCTGTTCCAGGGTGTAGTTCTTGTCCATACGCACCTTGCCTTCCACCACCTTGGCGCGGCAGGTGCAGCACACGCCGCCCTTGCACGAATACGGCAGGTCCATGCCGGCGCGCAGCGCCACGTCGAGGATGGACGGGTCGCTGGCGTGGAACTCCATCTCGCGGCGCAGGCCGTCGGCCACCACGACGATGGTGGCCTGCGGCGCATCGCCCGCCTCGGCGTGATGCGCAGGCGCGGCATCGGGCACGCCGAAGCGCTCCAGGTGGATGTGCTCTGCGCTCAGCCCGGCGGCCAGCAGCGCGCCTTCCACCTCGTCGATCATCGCGCCGGGGCCGCAGATGAAGGCCTCGTCGATGGTATCCGCCGGCAGCAGGGTGTCCATGAAGGCCGCCACCTTGGCGCCATCCAGCCGGCCGTTGAACAGCGGCACCTCCTGCTCTTCGCGCGAGAACAGGTTGTACAGCGTGAAGCGCGCCAGATAGCGGTTCTTGATGTCCTCCAGAGCCTCGGCGAACATCACGCTGGCCTGGCGGCGGTTGCCGTACACCAGGGTGAAGCGGCTGGCCGGCTCGGCCGCCAGCGTGGTCTTGATCAGCGACAGGATGGGCGTGATGCCGCTGCCGGCGGCAAAGGCCACGTAGTGCTTGGCGTTCGCCGGATCGAGCGGGGTATGGAAGCGCCCTTCCGGGGTCATCACCTCCAGAACGTCGCCCACCTTGATGCCGGCGTTGGCCCAGGTGGAGAAGCGCCCGCCGGCCACCTTCTTGATCGCCACGCGCAGTTCGCCGTCGGCCACGCCGGCGCAGATCGAGTAGGAACGGCGCACTTCCTCGCCATCCACCCGCGCCTTGATGTTGAGATGCTGGCCCTGCACGAAGCGGTAGTCTTCGGCCAGTTCGGCCGGCACCTCGAAGCGCAGGCTCACCGCGTCGGCGGTCTCGCGCCGCAGTTCGGCCACTTTCAGGGGATGGAATTTCGGGGTCATGGGTTGTCTCCGGCAAGCGTCTGCGCGCTCTCGCTCAAATGGGTTTGAAGTATTCGAAGGGTTCGCGGCAGGCGCGGCAGCGGTACAGCGCCTTGCAGGCGGTGGCGCCGAATTCGGACAGGCGCTCGGTGTCGGTGGAGCCGCAACGCGGACAGGTCTGCGACCTGGCCACAAAACGGATCGGCTGCGCACCGCCCACCGCGGCCTTGCCCGAGGGCGGGGCGATGCCGTAGGCGCGCAGCTTCTCGCGCGCCGCCTCGCCGATCCAGTCCGAGGTCCACGCCGGATCGAGGCGGGTTTCGATCGCCACCTGGCCGGCCCCGGCCGCCTGCAGCGCGGCGCGGATGCTCTCGGCAATCACCTCGGTGGCCGGGCAGCCGGAGTAAGTGGGCGTCACCACCACGCGCAGGCCGTCCTCGCCACAGGCGAGTTCGCGCACGATGCCGAGTTCGACCACCGAGACCACCGGGATCTCGGGATCGGGCACGCCGTCGAGCACCTGCCAGGCCTGGGTTTCGTTCAGCATTCTTGCTCTCCAAGACGCTTGGAGAAGCCGTAGCGAGCGGGCCGCGGCCGACGCGAGAAGCGCAGCCGTACAAGAGGTACGGCGAGCATCGC
>JAUVWV010000057.1 GCA_030603925.1 Thauera sp.
CGCCCGCAGCGGAGCCGCCGGCGGCGCGCAGCAGCGCGCGCCAGGTGCACATCGATCTGGCCGGGCTGGCGCGCGCCGGGATGGTCACGCCCGACCAGCCGCGCAGCCCGATCGCCGAGGAGTATCGCGTGATCAAGCGTCCGCTGCTGCGCAACCTGCAGGGGCGCGGTGCGGCGCGGATCGACAACGGCAACCTGATCATGGTGTCGAGCGCGCTGCCCGGCGAGGGGAAATCCTTCACCGCGATCAACCTGGCGATCAGCATCGCCATGGAGCTCGATCACACGGTGCTGCTGGTCGATGCCGACGTCTCGCGCCCCGCGGTGTTGCAGCGCCTCGGGCTGGAACCCGAGAAGGGCCTGATGGACGTGCTGACCGGCGGCGCCGAACTGGGCGATGTGCTGTTGCGCACCAACGTCGAGAAGCTGTCCATCCTGCCGGCCGGGCGCACCCACCAGCGCGCCACCGAACTGCTCGCCTCGGATGCGATGAACCGCCTGCTCGAGGAAATGGCCACCCGCTATGCGGAGCGCGTGATCATCTTCGACTCGCCGCCCTTGCTGGTCACCACCGAAGCGCGCGAGTTGGCGACTCATATGGGCCAGGTCGTGGTGGTGGTGGAAGCCAACCGCACCACGCACGCCACGGTCAAGCAGGCCCTGGCGAACATCGAGAACTGCCCCGTCAAACTGCTGGTGCTCAACAAGTCCGGCGACCGCGGACCAGGTGGCTACTATGGGTACGGATACGGCTATGGCAACGATGCGCGTCACGATGCGGGCTGAGCGCGGCCGGCGCCGCGTCGGCGTGCCGCGCACGCTGCCGCTGGTCATCGCGGCGGCGCTGGCCAGCTGCTGGAGCCTGCCGGCGGCGGCCCAGCAGGTCCGCGTGGAGCCGAACCTGCAGCTCGGGCTCACCTGGTCGGACAACGTCGGCGCCACCTCGAGCGGCAAGGAAAGCGGCTTCGTCGCCGAGGTCTCGCCGGGGCTGTCGATCTCGCGCCAGGGCGGGCGGATCAGCGGGCGGCTGGATCTCAGCCTGCGCAACCAGGTCGATACCGCGGACAGCGGGCGCAATTCCACCTACCTTGCGCTGAACGGGCGCGGCGAGGTGGAGGCCGTCGAGGACCTGCTGTTCGTCGATTTCGATGCCGCCATCTCGCGCGACAATCCCTCGCTGTTCCTTGGCCGCAGCCGGGGCGACGCCCTCAACACGGACAGCGACAACGAGGTGCGCACCCTGGGCATCGCGCCGCGCCTGGAGTTCCGCCTCGGCGACACCGCGGCCACGCTGCGCTACCAGGCGCGCTGGCTCGATGGTGCGGACACCCTGTCGCGCCAGCGCCTCGGGCAGTGGAGCGCGCGCGCGGGCAATGCCACCGCCTTTGGCTACCTGGGCTGGGGCGTCGATTACACACGCAGCGACACCTCCTACGGCAGTTCCGGCAGCCGCGACGTGCGCCAGGAGGTCGCGCGAGCGACCCTGTTCGTGAACGTCACGCCGCAGGTCCGCCTGCGTCTGATCGGCGGGCGCGAATCCAACGACTACGCGCTGCGCCGCGGCGAAAGCGGCAGCATCAGCGGGCTGGGCTTCGACTGGATTCCCACGCCGCGCACCAGCATCTCCGGGGTGAGCGAGAAACGCATCTTCGGCCGCGGTCACGACCTGCGCATCGAGCACCGGGGCGCCCTGTCCGCCTGGGAGCTGGGCTGGTCGCGCGACATCACCTCCTCGCTGGAGAGCGTACTCGGCCTCTACAACGATCCGCTGTTCCGTCAGCTCTACGACGCGCTGGAGACCACCGTGCCCGATCCGGTCGAGCGCGAACAGGTGGTGCGCCAGCTGCTGCAGGCACTGGGCTACGGCACAGCGGGCTTGCGCGACACCGTGGTGACCAACAACTACTACCTCGACCGGCGCCTGCGCGCGGGCTTCTCGCTGATCGGCGCGCGCAACGTGCTGAGCTTCTCGCTCACCCGTTCCGATCGCGAGCGCCTGGGCGGTGTGGTGGCGGCGAGCCCGCTCGACGAACTGGCCGCCTTCGACCGGGTCCGCGAGAACAGCGCCACGCTCGGCTTCTCGCACCGCCTGTCCGGCCTGACCTCGCTCAACGCCGGGCTGACGCGCAGCCGGGTGCGCGGCGGTGGGCCGCTGGCGGCCGAAACCCGCCGCACCCTGTTCAGCCTGGGGCTGAGTACGCGGCTCGGGCCGAAAACCACCGGCGCGCTGAGCTACCGCTATCAGAAGGCCGCCGGCAGCGACCGCTTCGTCGAAAACGCCATCACGGCGACGCTGTTCATGCGCTTCTGAGCCCGCGCGGCGTCTGCCCGGTGGCTGGACCCGGCGTCAACCGACTGAACCGACACGGAACCCGGATGTACGAATCCTATTACCACCTCAGTGGCAAGCCGTTCCAGCTCAACCCGGACCCCGCCTTCTTCTTCGGCAGCCGCGGTCATCGCCGCGCGATGGCCTATCTGGAGTACGGCCTGCACCAGAGCGAGGGCTTCATCGTCATCACCGGGGAGATCGGTGCGGGCAAGACCACGCTGGTGCGCAGCCTGCTCGAACGGCTGGATTCGGAGAAGGTCGTCGCGGCCAACCTGGTGAGTACACAGATCGACGCGGGCGACATGCTGCGCATGGTGGCCGCGGCCTTCGGCGTGCCCTCGCGCCACCTGGAGAAGGCCGACCTGCTGCTCGCGCTGGAAACCTTCCTGGTGTCCACCACCGCGGCCGGCAAGCGTGCGCTGCTGATCGTCGACGAGGCGCAGAACCTCACCCCGGCCGCGGTGGAGGAGCTGCGCATGCTGTCCAACTTCCAGCTCGAAGACCACGCCCTGCTGCAGAGCTTCCTGATCGGTCAGCCGGAGTTCCGCGAGATCATGCAGAGCCCGCGCATGCAGCAGCTGCGCCAGCGGGTGATCGCCTCCTACCACCTCGGCCCGCTCGATGCCGGCGAGACGCGCGCCTATATCGAGCATCGTCTGCACCGCGTCGGCTGGCAGGACGACCCGCTGTTCTCCGCCGAGGCCTTCCGCGCCGTGTATGTCGCGACCGGCGGCATTCCGCGCCAGATCAACACCTTGTGCGACCGCCTGATGCTGGCCGCCTTCCTCGGCGAACGGCATGCGGTGGGCGAGGGCGACGTGCACGAGATCGTCGACGAGATGCAGCAGGAGATGGCCGTACCGTCCGGCGATGGCGGTGCGCCGGGCGGGGCGCGCAGCAACGGCAACGGTCATGCGCATCCAGCGGCGAACGGCTTCGACCTGCGCCTGCTCGACCCGGCCCGCCTGCAGGTCGGCGCCGAACTCGCGCGCCAGGTCGAGGCGCTCGCCGCGGGCACCGACCTGCAGCGCATCGAGGCCCGCCTGACCCGCCTGGAGCAATCGGTTTCGGCCACCCTGGGGCTGCTCAGCCAGTTGCTCCAGGCGGTGCGGCGCGACAAACCTAACGAGGGACGCAAGCATGAACACTGACACCCGTGCGCCCATCCTGTGCGTGGTCGGCGCCCGCCCCAACTACATGAAGATGGCCCCCATCATCCGCGCCTTTGCCGCACATGAGCCGGCGCTGCGCAGCCTGCTGGTGCACACCGGCCAGCACTACGACGCGGCCATGAACGACCGCCTGTTCGCGGACCTCGACCTGCCCGCACCGGACGTCAATCTGGGGGTCGGCTCGGCCAGTCATGCGGTGCAGACCGCCGAAGTGATGAAGCGCTTCGAACCGGTCATCGAGCAGCATGGCGCGCGTGCCGTGCTGGTGGTGGGTGACGTCAACTCCACCCTGGCCTGCGCGCTGGTGGCGGCCAAGCGCGAGGTGCCGGTGATCCACGTCGAGGCCGGGCTGCGCAGCTACGACCGGCGCATGCCGGAAGAGATCAACCGCGTGCTCACCGACCAGCTCGCCGACCTGCTGTACACCACCGAGCGCAGCGCGCACGCCAACCTGGCGCGCGAGGGCATCGACGCGGAGCGCGCGGTCTTCGTCGGCAACGTGATGATAGACAGCCTGCTTGCCAGCCTGCCGCGCGCCGTGCCGGCCGAGCAGCTGCTGAGTGCGGCGGGGCTCGATCCGGCGGTGCTCGCCGGCGGCTACGCCGTGCTCACCCTGCACCGCCCGTCCAACGTCGATGATCCGGCCGTGCTCGGGCCGTTGGTCGAGGCCCTGCGCCAGATCGCGCGCCGCCTGCCGCTGGTGTTTGCGCTGCATCCGCGCACCCGCAACAACCTGGAACGTTTCGGCCTGCTCGGCCGGCTGGATGCGCCCGGCATCATCGTGCTGCCGCCGCAGGGCTATCTGGAAATGTTGGGTCTGATGTCGCGTGCCGTGATGGTTCTCACCGACTCGGGCGGCATGCAGGAAGAAACTACGGCTCTGGGCGTGCCCTGCCTGACCATACGCGAGAACACCGAACGGCCGATCACCGTCGAGCAGGGCACCAATACCCTGGTCGGCATCGATCCGCAGGCATTGCTCGCCGCCGTCGGCGACATCCTCGCACAGGGCGGCAAACGCGGGCGGGCGCCGGAGTTCTGGGACGGCAGGGCGGCACAACGCATCGCCGCACATCTTGCCGGCTGGCTGGATCAACACGAGCGATCGCGCTGAATGCACTCCGCACCGATCACCAATGCGCTCACCATCGACGTGGAAGACTACTTCCAGGTTTCCGCGCTGGCGCCGCATTTTCCGCGCGCGCAGTGGGATGCGGTGCCGTGCCGGGTCGAGGCCAACGTCGAGCGCATCCTCGAACTGCTCGATGCACACGGCGCGCAGGCGACCTTCTTCACCCTCGGCTGGATCGCCGAGCGCTATCCGCAGCTGGTGCGGCGCATTGCCGGGGGCGGCCACGAGGTGGCCAGCCATGGCTATGGCCACGAACGCGCCAGTGCGCAGAGCCGAGAGGCCTTCCTCGCCGACATCCGGCTCGCCAAGGCGGTGCTGGAAGACATCACCGGGCAGCCGGTCGGCGGGTACCGCGCGCCGAGCTTCTCGATCGGCCACGCCAACCTGTGGGCGCACGACTGCATTGCCGCGGCGGGCTATCGCTACAGCTCCAGCGTGTACCCGGTGCAGCATGACCACTACGGCATGCCGGACGCGCCGCGTTTCCCCTGGCGCCTCGACAACGGCCTGGTGGAGATCCCGGTGACCACCATGCGCTGGCTGGGACGCAACTGGCCGGCGGGCGGCGGCGGCTACTTCCGCCTGCTGCCATACGCGGTATCGCGCTGGCAGATTGCCCGGGTCAATCGTGCCGATGGCCGGCCGGCGATCTTCTACTTCCACCCCTGGGAGGTCGATCCGGGGCAGCCGCGCGTGGCCGACGCCAGTGCGCGGACCCGCTTCCGCCACTACGTGAACCTGCGCCACACCGAAGGCCGTCTGCGCAGGCTGCTGGCCGATTTTTCCTGGGGGCGGGCGGACACCGTGTTCCGCGACGCCGCCTGAGCCGCGCGCATGCAAGCCGCCGAGCTCACCGTCCATACGCTCACGGCGGACGAACGCCCGCAATGGGATGCCTTCGTGCAGGCCTGCCCGCAGGCCAGCTTCTTCCACCTCTCGGCCTGGCAGGAGCTCATCGAGGAGGTCTTCCGCCACCGCACGCGCTATCTGTATGCGCGGCGCGCCGGGCAGATCGTTGCCGTGCTGCCGCTCGCCGAGGTGAAGAGCCGCCTGTTTGGCCACGCCCTCAGTTCCCTGCCCTTCTGCGTATACGGCGGCATTGCCGGCGAGGACGCGGCTGCGGTTGCGCTGCTGGAGGCCGAAGCCGAGGCGCTGGCGCGCAGCCTTGGAGTGCAGCATCTCGAATACCGCAACCGCGTGGCGCGCCATCCGGAGTGGCCGCGCCAGGCGCTCTACGCCACCTTCCGCAAGGAGATCCTGCCGGCGGTGGACGACAATCTGCAGGCGATTCCGCGCAAGCAGCGCGCGATGGTGCGCAAGGGCATCAAGAACGGCCTGCGTGCGCAGTTCGACGACGACGTCGAGCGCTTCTTCGCCCTGTACGCCGGCAACGTGCTGCGCCACGGCACCCCGGCGCTGCCGAAGCGCTACTTCGCCCGCCTGCGCGAGCGTTTCGGCGCCGACTGCGAAGTGCTCACCGTCACCGATCCGGCGGGGCGCGCCCTGTCCAGCGTCCTCGGCTTCCGCTTCCGCGGCGAGGTGCTGCCCTATTACGCGGGGGACGACCCGGCCGCGCGCGAGCTGGCCGCCAACGATTTCAAGTACTGGGAACTGATGCGCCACGCCTGCGAGCGCGGCGACCGCCTGTTCGACTACGGGCGCAGCAAGCTGGGCAGCGGACCCTACGCCTTCAAGAAGAACTGGGGTTTCGAACCCGCCGCGCTGGCCTACGAGTACCGCCTCTACAAGCGCGACAGCGTGCCGCAGAACAACCCGATGAACCCCAAGTACCGCGCCTTCATCGCGCTGTGGCGCCGCCTGCCCTTGCCGGTGGCCAACGCGCTGGGGCCGCACATCGTGCGCAACCTGGGGTGAGCATGGACAACCGCCCGCCGCTCCTCTTCCTCGCCCACCGCATCCCCTGGCCGCCGAACAAGGGCGACAAGCTGCGCTCGTTCAACATCCTGCGCCACCTTGCCATGCGTCACCGGGTCTTCCTCGGCACCTTCGTCGATCACCCCGACGACCTGCCGCATGTGGCCAGACTGGCCGAGTGGTGCGTCGAGGCGAAGGTGGTGCGCCTGCACCCGGCGGTTGCGCGCCTGTGCAGTCTGCGCGGCCTGGCCGGCGGCGAGGCGCTGAGTCTGCCGTACTACCGCCGCGCGGCGCTGCGCCGCTGGGTGGACGCGACCATCGCCCGCGAGGGCATCTCGCAGGCCGTGGTGTTCTCCGGCCCGATGGCGCAGTACGTCGCGGGCGCTGCGCTGGACACCGTGGTGGTCGATTTCTGCGATGTCGATTCGGCCAAGTGGACGCAGTACGCCGCACGCCGGCGCGGCCCGCTGGCCTGGCTCTACCGGCGAGAAGGCGAACGCCTGCTGGACTTCGAACAGGCCGCCGCGTCGCGCGCCGCCGCCGCGCTGTTCGTCACCGAGGCCGAGGCACAACTGTTCCGCCGTGCTGCGCCGCATGTGTCCGAACGCGTCCGCGTGATGCAGAACGGTGTCGATGCCGCATATTTCTCGCCCGCTCATGTCTTCGACTGCCCCTGGCCGGCGGGCGGCCCGGTGCTGGTGTTCACCGGTGCGATGGACTACTGGCCGAACGTCGATGCGGTGTGCTGGTTCGCCGGGGAGATCCTGCCGGCGCTGCGCAAGCGCGTTCCCGGCCTGCGCTTCTTCATCGTCGGCATGAATCCGGCGCCCGCGGTGCGTGCGCTGGCCTGTGCCGACATCGGCGTGACCGGCGCGGTGCCCGACGTGCGGCCCTATCTCGCGCATGCGGCGGCGGTGGTCGCTCCGCTGCGGGTGGCGCGCGGCATCCAGAACAAGGTGCTGGAGGCGATGGCGATGGGGCGGGCGGTGGTCGTGTCGCGTGACGCCGCCGCGGGCCTGGCGGGCGAGGCCGGGCAGGCCTGGCTCGCCGCCGGCGAAGCCGACGAGTTCTGTGCGGCGCTCGCCGCCCTGCTCGCCGATCCGCCGGGCGCGGCGCGCATCGGGCGCTGCGCGCGCGACATCGTGGAGCGGTACTACAGCTGGGATGCCCACCTCGGCGTGCTCGACACCCTGCTGGGTTCCCCGCAGGGGCAACTGACGGTAGACGCGTTGCCGCAGGGAGCCCCGGCATGAAGCGCGACGTTCCGCTGCCGGTGGTCGAGGTCGGCCAGTCCAGTCCGGCAGGCGCCGCGCCGCTGTTCGGGCTGCTGTTCGGCGTGTTCGTCTGGCTGCTCGCCTGGTACTGGCCGACGGCAGCGAGTATCGGCGCGATCTGGTGGCGCTCGGAAACCTTCGCCCACGGTCTCGCGGTGCTGCCGATCTGCGCCTGGCTGGCCTGGCGCAAGCGCGACCAGCTGGCCGGCGTGCGTGCGCAGCCGGTGGCCTGGCTGGCCCTGCCGGTGGCGCTGGCCGGCTTCGCCTGGCTGCTCGGCCAGATGGTCGCGGTCAACGCGCTGGCGCATTTCGCCCTGGCCTGCATGATCGTGGGCTGCGCGGCAGGCGTGCTGGGCTGGCACGCCGCGCGGGTGCTGGCCTTTCCGCTGCTGTTCCTGTTCTTCGGCGTGCCGCTCGGCGAGTTCCTGATGCCCACGCTGATGGCCCACACCGCCACCTTCACCGTCGGCGCGCTGCGCCTGTCGGGTGTGCCGGTGTTCCAGGAGGGCCTGCATTTCGTGGTGCCCAACGGGCGCTGGTCGGTGGTCGAAGCGTGCAGCGGCATCCGCTACCTGATCGCCTCGCTGATGGTCGGCACGCTGTATGCCTACCTGCACTACCGCAGCCTGAAGCGGCGCCTGTTGTTCGTCGCGCTGGCGGCGCTGGTGCCCATCGTCGCCAACTGGGTGCGCGCCTACCTGATCGTGATGCTGGGCTATCTGTCCGACAACCGGATCGCCGCCGGGGTGGATCATCTGATCTACGGCTGGCTGTTCTTCGGCGTGGTGATCCTGCTGATGTTCGCCATCGGCGCGCGCTGGCGCGAGGATCTGCAGCCCGAGCCGGTGCGGGCGCCGAGGCCGCAGGTGGCGCCGCAGCCGGCCGCCGCGCGCGGGCGCGCGCTGGTGCTGCTGGCCGCCACCACGGCGGCCTTTCCCGTGCTGCTGGCCCGCTTCGACGCCCCGGTTGCGGATTTCCGCGTCGAACTCGCCCTGCCGGGTGAGCCGGCCGGCTGGGCGGCGGCGCCGGAAGCCGACCCCGTCTTCCGGCCGCACTATTCCGGCCAGCGCGGCGAGTTGCGCCAGACCTGGCGGCGCGGCAGCGAGACGGTCACCCTGCATGTGGCCTACTACGCCGCGCAGCGCGCGGAGCGCGAACTGGTGATGTGGAGCAACCGGCTGATCGCGCCGGAGGCGCGCGACTGGGTACAGCTGGTCGCCGGGCAGGGGGCGCTGCCGCTGGGCGAGGCCGGCGAGGCGGCGCGGGTGCGGCATGCTGTGGTCGGCAGCGCCGACGAGCGCCGCCGCGTGGCGGTCTGGGAGTGGTACTGGGTGGACGGCCGGGTGGTCACCAGCGATGTGCACGCCAAAGCGCTGAAGGCGCTCGGCCGGCTCTCCGGGCGACCGGATGATGCCGCCTACGTGGCCGTGCTGGTGCCTCTTGCGGACGACGCCGGGGCGGCCGCGCGCAGCGCGCAGGCCTTTACCCGCGCGGCGGCGCCGCTGCTCGGGCAGATGCTGCACGAGGCCCGGGAGCGCGTGCGATGAAGGATCCGCGCCCGCTGATCGCACATGTGGTGTACGGCTTCCGGGTGGGCGGGCTGGAGAACGGCATCGTCAACCTGATCAACGGCCTGCCCGAATCGCGCTACCGGCACGCCGTGGTGGCGCTGACCGACTGCTGCGCACAGTTCAGTGCGCGGGTGCAGCGCGCGGATGTCGAGTTCTTCGCCCTGCACAAGGCGCCCGGCCACGGCTTCCGGCTGTATCCGCGGCTGCTGGCGCTGTTCCGCGAACTGCGTCCCGCGGTGGTGCACACGCGCAACCTGGCCGCCCTGGAGGCGCAGCTGCCGGCGCGCCTGGCCGGCGTGCCGGTGCGCATCCATGGTGAACACGGCTGGGATGCGGGCGATCCGCAGGGCCTGCGCCGGCGCTACCAGTGGGTGCGGCGCGCGTATCGCCCCTTCGTCGGACGTTACGTGGCCCTGTCGGCCGATCTGGCGGGGTATCTGCAGGCGCGCGTCGGCGTTCCCGCCCACCGCATCGAACGCATCTGCAACGGCGTGGACACGCGCCGCTTCCACCCTGCCGCATACGGGCGCGAGCCGCTCGCCGGCTCGCCCTTCAACGACTCTCGGCTGCGCGTGATCGGCACGGTGGGGCGCCTGCAGACGGTGAAGGACCAGACGCTGCTCGCACGCGCCTTCATGCTCCTGCTGCGCGAGGCGCCGGAACTGGCCGGGCCGCTGCGCCTGGTGATCGTTGGCGAGGGGCCGTTGCGCGGGGAAATCGAAACCATCCTGGCCGAAGGCGGGGCGGCCGGGCGCGCCTGGCTGGCCGGCGAGCGCAGCGATACGCCGGAGGTGATGCGCGCGCTCGATGGCTTCGTGCTGCCCTCGCGCGCCGAAGGCATCTCCAACACCATTCTGGAGGCGATGGCGAGCGGTCTGCCGGTGATCGCCACTGCGGTGGGCGGCAACGGCGAACTGGTGCTGCCGGGGCAGACCGGCACCCTGGTGCCGGCCGACGACGCGCGGGCGCTGGCCGCAGCGCTCGCCGCCTGGCTGCAGGACGCTAGCGGCATGCGGGCACAGGGCCTGGCGGGGCGCGCACGCGCGGAGGACGAGTTCAGCCTCGACACCATGCTGGAGCGCTACGCGGCGCTGTATGACCAACTGCTGGCACAGGCCGGCTGCATCAAGGCGGAGGTCCGGACATGTGCGGGATAGCGGGCATCTTCGATCTGCGCGGCCGGCGCGACATGCCGCGCGAACTCGTGCAGCAGATGAACGACGTGCAGTTCCACCGCGGCCCGGACGAGGGCGGCTTCCACTTCGAGCCGGGCGTGGCGCTGGCGCACCGCCGGCTGTCCATCATCGACCTCGCCACCGGGCAGCAGCCGCTGTTCAACGAGGACGGCTCGGTGGCGGTGGTGTTCAACGGCGAGATCTACAACTACGGCGAGCTGGTGCCGGAACTCGAGGCCCTCGGGCACCGCTTCCATACCCGCAGCGACACTGAAGTCATCGTGCATGCCTGGGAGTCCTGGGGGGCGTCCTGTGTGGCGCGCTTTCGCGGCATGTTCGCTTTCGCCCTGTACGACCGTGCGCAGCAGACCCTCTTCCTGGCGCGCGACCGGCTCGGCGTGAAGCCGCTCTACTACGCGCTGCTTGACGACGGCACGCTGATCTTCGGCTCGGAACTGAAGGTGCTGATGCAGCACCCCGGGCTGGACCGGCGCATCGACCCGTGCGCGGTGGAGGAGTATTTCGCCCTTGGCTACGTGGCCGAGCCGCGCAGCATCTTTTGCGGTGCGCGCAAGCTGGGGCCGGCGGAGACCCTGTGCGTGCGGCGCGGCGAGGCGCCGCCGCGCCCGCACGCCTACTGGGATGTGCAGTTCGACCTGAACAACCCGATGAGCCTGGAGGACGCCTCGGCCGAACTTCTCGAGCGCCTGCGCGAATCGGTACGCCTGCGCATGGTCTCCGAGGTGCCGCTGGGGGCCTTCCTGTCCGGCGGGGTGGATTCCAGCGCGGTGGTCGCCACCATGGCGGGGCTGTCGGCCGAACCGGTCAATACCTGCTCGATCGCCTTCAGCGATCCGGCCTTCAACGAAACCGAGTTCGCCCGCCTGGTGGCCGAGCGCTACCGCACCCGCCATCACGTGGATACCGTCGAATCGGATGATTTCGACCTGATCGATCAGCTCGCCGCGCTGTACGACGAACCCTTCGCCGACAGCTCGGCCATCCCCACCTGGCGGGTCTGCCAGCTCGCGCGGCGCCATGTCACCGTGGCGCTGTCGGGCGATGGCGGCGACGAGAGCTTCGCCGGCTACCGCCGCTACCGCCTGCACCTGATGGAGGAGCGCCTGCGCAGCGCCATGCCGCACGGCGTGCGCCGCCCGCTGTTCGGCCTGCTCGGCCGGCTCTATCCGAAGGCGGACTGGGCGCCGCGCGTGCTGCGCGCGAAGACCACCTTCCAGGCGCTGGCGCGCGATTCGGTGCAGGCCTACTTCCACTCCGTCTCCATCCTGCGCGACGAGCAGCGCCGCAGCCTGTTCTCGCCCGCCTTCCGCGCCACGCTGGGCGGCTACGAGGCGCTCGAAGTGTTCCGCCACCACGCGGCACGTGCCGGTACCGACGATGCGCTGGCCCTCGTGCAGTACCTGGACCTGAAGACCTATCTGGTGGGCGACATCAACACCAAGGTGGACCGCGCCAGCATGGCGCATTCGCTGGAAGTGCGCGAACCGCTGATGGATCACCCGCTGGTCGAATGGCTGGCCAGCCTGCCTTCCAGTCTCAAGGTGCGCGGCCACGAAGGCAAGTTCCTGTTCAAGCGCGCGCTCGAACCGATGCTGCCCGACGAGGTGCTGTACCGCCCCAAGATGGGCTTTGCGGTGCCGCTGGCGCGCTGGTTCCGCGGACCCTTGCGCGAGCGCGTGCGCGCTGCGGTGCTCGGCGAGACGCTCGCCGCCACCGGCTATTTCAATCCGGCCACCCTGCAGCATCTGGTGGATGCACACCAGTCGGGCCTGCGCGACTACAGCGCGCCGCTGTGGACGCTGCTGATGTTCGAGGCCTTCCTGCGCAATGCTGCCGGCGGTGTGTTGCCCGCCGAGCGGACCGAGGCCGTCTGCCATGCCTGAGCGCAGCATCGCCGTGTTCCTCTGCCGCGAATCCGTGCGCGACGCGGAGCGGGCGCTTGCGGCGCTGCTCGATGCCTGCGAGGAAGCCGGCGGACAGAGCGCGGTGCACCTGCTGATCAACGGCAACGCCGCGCTCGCGGCGGAACTGGGCCAGCGCCTGGAGGGGCTGGCGGAGGCGGCTGCCGCGCGCGGGGCGAGGGTGCGTGCCTGGCGCCAGTCGCAGGCCGACAAGGCGCTGGCCTGGAATGGCTACGTCCATCATGTGAGCGAGGCGGCTGCGGTCGAACACTTCGTCGATGGCTATGCGTGCGTGCATCGCGATGCGATCCGCCTGCTGGAGGCCGCGCTGGCCCGCGCGCCCGCTGCCCTGGCGGCCACCGGGGTGCCCACGGTGGGACCGTCGGCGCGCAGCCTGCGTGCGGCGATGCTGCGCGAGGGCGGGCTGCACGGCAACTACCATGCGCTGCGCGGCGAGGTGCTGGCCCGCATGCGCGCGGCCGGCATCCGCCTGCCGGTCGGGCTGTACCGGGTGGATGGGGTGGTCGGCGCGCTGTTGTGCTTTGCGCTCGATCCGGCGCGCGAGGGCTGGGACAGCACGCGCATCTGCGTGGTCGGCGAGGCCAGCTGGGCGCTCAGCCGGCGCCCGCGCTGGCATCCGGCGGAACTGACGGTGATGCTGCGCCGCCGGCTGCGCCAGGCCCAGGGGCGCCTGGAAAATGCCGCCGTACATGAACACCTGGCGCAGGCCCTGCGCCCTCCGGCGCTGTTGCCGGAGACCGTCGAGCAACTGGTCGGCGACTGGGCGCAGGCCCATCCGCAGGCCTGCCGCAGCCTGTTGCGGCGCGATCCCTTGTGCCGGCTCGCCCTGGCCCGTCTGAGTACGGCGCGCCAGGTCGCTCCGGGCGGGGGGGCGCCGCGGCCGCAGGAAATCCACACCTGAGCAGGACGATCCGATGCGCATCCTTCACGTCCTCGATCATTCCATCCCGCTGCACAGCGGCTACACCTTCCGTACCGCCGCGATCCTGCGCGAGCAGCGTGCCCTGGGCTGGGAGACCTTTCACCTCAGTTCGCCCAAGCAGGGGCCCTGCGCGGCTGCGGTCGAGGAGGTGGACGGACTGCACTTCCACCGCTGTGCGGTGCCGTCGCCCTCTGTTGCCGGCCTGCACGAACTGCGCCTGATGCGTGCCCTGGAGGCCCGCCTGGATGAACTTGCGCGCGAACTGCGGCCGGACATCCTGCATGCCCATTCGCCGGTGCTCGACGCGGTGCCGGCCATCCGCGTGGGGCGGCGGCTGGGCATCCCGGTGGTGTATGAGATCCGCGCGTTCTGGGAGGACGCCGCGGTCGATCACGGCACCACCCGCGAAGGCAGCCTGCGCTACCGCGCGACGCGGGCACTGGAGAGCTGGGCGCTGCGGCGTGTCGACCATGTGTTCACCATCTGCGAGGGGCTGCGTCAGGACATCGTGGCACGCGGCATTGCGCCCTCGCGCGTCACGGTGATCCCGAATGCGGTGGATGTGGAAGGCTTCCAGCTGTCCGGCGAGGCCGATGCGGACCTGAAGAGCGGCCTCGGGCTGCAGGGCGCCACGGTGATCGGTTTCGTCGGCTCCTTCTATGCCTACGAAGGCCTCGACCTGCTGCTGCAGTCGGTGCCCCGCCTGCTTGCCACGCGCCCCGATCTGCGCGTGCTGCTGGTGGGCGGCGGGCCGCAGGAGGCCAATCTGCAGCGCCAGGCGCGCGAACTGGGGATTGCCGAGCGGGTGGTGTTTGCCGGGCGCGTGCCGCATGCCGAGGTGAGCCGCTACTACGACCTGATCGACCTGCTGGTGTACCCGCGCCACTCGATGCGCCTGACCGAGCTGGTGACGCCGCTCAAGCCGCTGGAGGCGATGGCCCAGGGGCGGATCTTCGTCGCCTCGGACGTGGGCGGGCATCGCGAACTGGTGCGCGACGGCGAAACCGGCCGCCTGTTCGCCGCCGGGCAGGTGCCGGCGCTGGTCGCGGCCGTCGACGAGATGCTCGCGCGGCGTGCCGACTGGCCTGCCTTCCGCCAGGCCGGGCGGACCTTCGTCGAGCAGGTGCGCAACTGGAAGCAGAGTGTGGCGAACTACCGCCCGGCCTATGCCGGGGTGCTGGGGCAGGAGGCGAGGTGAACTGGCAGGGCTTGCGCATCGTACTGGTCGGGCCGCTGCCGCCGCCCGCCGGCGGCATGGCCAACCAGACCCGCCAGCTCGCCGAGCTGCTGCGCAGCGAGGGCGCCGAGGTCGAGCTGGTGCAGGTCAATGCACCGTACCGCCCGGGCTGGATCGGCCAGGTGCGCGGCCTGCGTGCGCTGTTCCGCCTGCTGCCCTATCTCGGTGCGCTGTGGCGGGCCTGCGGGCGCGCGCAACTGATGCACGTGATGGCCAACTCCGGCTGGTCCTGGCATCTCTTCGCCATGCCCGCGGTGTGGATCGCGTCGTGGCGCGGCGTGCCGGTGGTGGTGAATTACCGCGGCGGCGAGGCGGGCAGCTTTCTCGCGCGCGCGGCGGAGCGGGTGCGCCCGACGGTGCGGCGCGCGGCCTTGCTGCTGCTGCCCTCGGGTTTCCTGCTGGAGGTTTTCCAGCGCCACGGCATGGCCGGACGGGTGGTGCCCAACATCGTCAACCTCGCCCGCTTCCACCCGGGCGGAGGGCGCAGCGCGGATGCCGCGGCCCCGCACCTGGTGGTGACCCGCAATCTCGAGGCGATCTACGGGATCGATGTGGCCCTGCGGGCCTTCGCACAGGTGCGCGGGCAGTATCCGCGGGCGCGCCTGTCGGTGGCCGGAAGCGGCCCGCTGGCGCCCGCGCTGCGCCGGCTGGCCGACGAACTCGGACTGGCGGAGGCCGTGCGCTTCACCGGGCGGCTGGACCCCGAGCAGGTGGCTGAGCTGTATCGTGACGCAGACCTCATGCTGAATCCGAGCAATGTGGATAACATGCCCAACGCGATACTCGAGGCGCTGGCCAGCGGGGTACCGGTGGTCAGCACCCGGGTAGGCGGCATTCCCTGGCTGGTCGAGCACGAGCGCACTGCCTTGCTGGTGCCCGCAGGCGACGTGGCGGCGATGGCCCAGGCTGCAGTGCGCGTGCTCGATGACGCCGCGCTGCGCGAGCGCCTGGTCGGGGCAGGGTTGGCCGAAGCGGCGCGCTACCGCTGGGACGCGGTGCGCGACGTGCTGGGGGCGGCCTATCGTGACGCACTGCACCCCGCCGCCTGAGCGCGGTGCGCAAGGAGCGACGATGTCTGAGCTGTACACGCGAATCGTCTCGGGCCTGCTGTTTCCCTTGCAGGAGCGCCTCAAGCGTCACGCCACGGTGAGGCTGCGGCACGCCATGGAGGCCTCGCAGTGGTGGCCGCGCGCGCGCATCGATGCGTTGCAGCTGCAGCGCCTGCGCACCCTGCTGTGCGATGCCGGGCAGCATGTGCCCTACTACC
>JAUVWV010000378.1 GCA_030603925.1 Thauera sp.
ATGCTCAGCAGAAGGCCTGGATGCCGGTCTGCGCGCGGCCGAGGATCAGCGCGTGGATGTCGTGGGTGCCCTCGTAGGTGTTCACCACCTCCAGGTTCACCAGGTGGCGGGCGACGCCGAACTCGTCCGAGATGCCGTTGCCGCCCATCATGTCGCGCGCCAGGCGCGCGATGTCCAGTGCCTTGCCGCAGGAGTTGCGCTTCATGATGCTGGTGATCTCCACCGCCGCCGTGCCTTCGTCCTTCATGCGCCCCAGGCGCAGGCAGCCCTGCAGCGCCAGGGTGATCTCGGTCTGCATGTCGGCGAGCTTCTTCTGCACGAGTTGGTTGGCGGCCAGCGGGCGGCCGAACTGCTTGCGGTCGAGCACGTACTGGCGCGCGGTGTGCCAGCAGAACTCGGCCGCGCCCAGCGCGCCCCAGGCGATGCCGTAGCGCGCCGAGTTGAGGCAGGTGAACGGGCCCTTGAGGCCGCGCACGTCGGGGAAGGCGTTCTCGTCCGGGCAGAACACGCCGTCCATGACGATCTCGCCGGTGATCGAGGCGCGCAGACCGACCTTGCCGTGGATGGCCGGGGCGGAGAGACCCTTCCAGCCCTTCTCCAGCACGAAGCCGCGGATCTGCCCGTCCTCGTCCTTGGCCCACACCACGAAGACGTCGGCGATCGGGCTGTTGGTGATCCACATCTTGGCACCGCTGAGCAACCAGCCGCCGTCCACCTTCTTCGCCCGGCTGGCCATCGAGCCGGGGTCGGAGCCGTGGTCCGGTTCGGTGAGGCCGAAGCAGCCGATCCATTCGCCGGTCGCCAGTTTCGGCAGGTACTTGCGCTTGGTGGCTTCGTTGCCGAACTCGAAGATCGGCACCATCACCAGCGAGCTCTGCACGCTCATCATCGAGCGGTAGCCGGAATCCACCCGTTCCACCTCGCGCGCGATCAGGCCGTAGCTCACGTAGTTCAGTCCGGCACCGCCGTATTCCTCGGGGATGGTGGGACCGAGCAGGCCGAGTTCGCCCATCTCGCGGAAGATCGCCGCGTCGGTGCGCTCATGGCGGAAGGCCTCGGTGACGCGCGGCATCAGCTTGTCCTGCGAGTAGGCACGTGCGGTGTCGGCCACCATGCGTTCTTCGTCGCTGAGCTGCTGGTCGAGCAGCAGGGGGTCGTCCCAGTGGAAGGAAGGATTGCCGGCCATATGTGCCCTCGTGATAGCGGTAATTCCGCAGTGCGGAACTTTGTTTTGCAGAAGTGCTATCATCCTGACAAAGTTTGGCGCGAATGTGAAGGAGTTTGTCTTGCCGTTCGCGACTTCAACCGCAAGTAATCGGAATAGTGTTCCGCCATGCAGAATAATGAACTTGTATCCGACGACTCTGATCGCCAGTTCGTCACGGCCCTGGCGCGCGGGCTGGAGGTGCTGCGCTGCTTCTCCACCCAGGCCCGCCTGCTGTCGAATGGCGAACTGGCCGCCCGCACCGGGCTGGCCAAGTCCACCGTGTCGCGCCTGACCCACACCCTGGTGCAGCTCGGCTACCTGCGCGCCGACGAGGGCTCCGGGCGCTATCGGGTGACGCCGGCGGTGCTCGCGCTGGGCCATGCGGCACTGGGCAACGTCACCGTGCGCGAGATTGCCCGGCCGTTGATGCAGGATCTGGCCGAGTACGCGCACGCCTTGGTATCGCTGGCCACGCGCGACCGCCTCAACATGATCTATCTGGAGAACTGCCGGCCGCGTTCGCTGGTGACGCTGAAGGTGAGCACCGGCATGCAACTGCCGATGACCTCCACCTCGATCGGCCGCGCCTTCCTGTGCGCGCTGCCGGCGGCCGAGCGCGATTTCCTGCTGGAGCAGGTGCGCCGCCGCGAGCCGGAGGCCTGGCCGGCGGTGGAGCAGGGCATGGCGCAGGCGATGGAAGAATTCCGCGCGCACGGCTACTGCACCTCGCTGGGTGACTGGAACCGTGAGACCAATGCGGTGGCGGTGCCGCTGCTGTGCCCCGACCACGACCTGCTGGTGCTCTCCGCCAGCGGGCCGGCGTTCGCGCTCACCGCAGAGCGCATCGAGAAGGATCTGGGACCGCGCCTGGTCTATCTGGCGCGCAGCATCGAGGCCGCTGCCGGCCAGGGGTAGGCGCAGTCCGGACGGAAGGGATGTCGGTCGCGGCGAGCTCCGCGACGACGCTGGCGGTGGGCTG
>JAUVWV010000207.1 GCA_030603925.1 Thauera sp.
CCCGATGTGCCGCATGACGCCCGCGCGCGGCGCGCGGCGGCCGAGGCATCTCGGAGCGATCGGCGAAGGCGCGGGCGCCGCGCAACGCCGCCAGCGGTCCGCACCTTAGATCTATTCACATTCTCAGCCGGACGCAGCGAGCAGTCCGCCCGCCACGCCGCTGCCCAGCACCACCAGCCAGGGCGGCAGCTTCCAGAACATCAGCGCCACCAGCGCGAGCAGCGCGAGGCCGAAATCCTGCGGGCCGCGGATGGCGCTGTTCCACACCGGCTGGTAGAGCGCTGCGAGCAGCAGGCCCACCACCGCCGCGTTGACGCCGCGCAGCGCCGCCTGGGTGCGCAGGCTGGTGCGCAGGCGCTCCCAGAACGGCAGGGCCCCGGCCACCAGCAGGAAGGACGGCAGAAAAATCGCCAGCAGGCCGATCACCCCGCCCAGCCAGCCGCTGGGCTCATCGCTCATTGCCGCACCAAGGAAGGCCGCAAAGGTGAACAGCGGTCCGGGCACCGCCTGCGCCGCGCCATAGCCGGCGAGGAAGGCATCGTTGTCCACCCAGCCCGAGGGTACGACCTCGGCCTGCAGCAGCGGCAGCACCACGTGACCGCCGCCGAACACCAGCGAGCCGGCCCGATAGAAGGCATCCACCCGCGCCACGGCCTGGTCCGGAAAGAATGCAGCGAGCAGGGGCAAGGCGAGCAGCAGGGTCACGAACAGAACCAGCCAGGCTAGGCCGGCGCGCGCGCCGAGGGGAATCGGCAGGGGCTCGTGGCCCACCTCCGCGTGCGGCTTGAACAGCGCCAGCCCGAGCAGACCGGCCACCACGATGGCAAGCACCTGCGCCCAGGCGGTGGGCAGCCACAGCACGAAGCAGGCCGCGCCCGCCATCATGCTCACCCGCGGCGCATCCGGGCACAGGCTGCGCGCCATGCCCCACACCGCCTGGGCCACCACGGCCACCGCCACCACCTTCAGCCCGTGCAGCACGCCGGCCGGCATGGCGTCGCCGTAGCCGGCCAGGCCCAGCGCGAACAGGATCAGCAACAGCGCGGACGGCAGGGTGAAGCCCGCCCAGGCGGCAAGCGCCCCGCCATAGCCGGCGCGCGACAGCCCGAGGGCCATGCCCACCTGGCTGCTCGCCGGCCCCGGCAGGAACTGGCACAGAGCCACCAGATCGGCATAGCTGCGCTCCGACAACCAGCGCCGGCGAGTGACGAACTCCTCACGGAAGTACGCCAGATGCGCCACCGGACCGCCGAAGGAGGTCAGCCCGAGGCGCAGGAAGGCGATGAACACCGCCCACGCGCCGCGCTCGCCGGCAGCATCGCCGGCCCGGTGGTCGGTCTGGTGGTGGGCCATGCATGCACCTCGAGGCGGCATCGATGCGTGGATATTAGTCGGAAACCGATGACCGAATGTGGCTGGCGCAGCGCTCCGCCACACCGCAGCGGCACCGACTGCATGCGCGCCGCGCTGGGCGGCGGGCCACACTGGCGCCGCAGCCGCCGAGCGCGGACAATGGCGGCATCGCACGCGGGCACCGCCCGCCGCAAGCGCCCGATGAAGACCCTGCTGATCGTCCACCATTCCATGACCGGCGGCACGCTGCAGATGGCCAAGGCCGCCGCCGCGGGGGCCGCCGCAGAATCGACCGTTGCCGTCCGCCTGCTGCATGCCCCGCAGGCCGACGCCTGCGACCTGCTGGGTGCCGACGCTTACCTGTTCGCCACGCCGGAAAACCTCGCCGCCATCGCCGGACTGATGAAGGATTTCTTCGACCGGACCTACTACGCTGCACTGGGCCGCATCGAAGGCCGGCCCTACGGCACGCTCGTCTGCGCGGGCAGCGACGGCACCAACGCGGCCCGCCAGATCGAGCGCATCGCCACCGGCTGGCGGCTGAGCGCTGTCGCCCCGCCCCTCATCGTGTGTACCCATGCGCAGACGCCGGAGGCGATCCTGCGGCCGAAGCAGATCACGCCCGCCGACACCGCGCGCTGCGCGGAACTTGGCGCAGCGCTCGCCGCCGGCCTGGCGATGGGGATCTTCTGAAGCCGGTCGCCCGCCCGCCGGCGTGCCCCGCACTGTAAGTTCTTGCCGCCTCGGCCGACCGTTCAGCACCGGCACCGCAGCGCGACGCGCGGCGGGCGAATTCCGCCCTGTCAGGCTTGTCGAAGTTGTGCGGTGCGACCGGAAGACCGCGGCCCGACCCGGTCCCCCACCCGAATGCGGCGCCCGGACGGCGCGCCGCCCTGCGGAGGAAGCCATGAACCGACGTCAATCGCTCCATGCCCTGCTGGGTGCCTCGCTGCTGTCGCTGGGCGGCCGGCGCGTCGCCCACGCGACACCGTCCGCCGGCCCCCCGCTGGTTAAGACGCCCGACGAATGGGCACGGTTGCTGCCCGCCGCGGCCTTCGACATCCTGTTCCGCGAGGGCACCGAACCGCCGGGCAGCAGCCCGCTGAACGACGAGAAGCGCGCGGGCACCTATGTCTGCGCGGCGTGCTTCCAGCCCTTGTTCGACAGCGCCACCAAGTACGACAGCGGCACCGGCTGGCCCAGCTTCTGGCAGCCCCTGCCAGCCGCGCTGGGCACCAAGCGCGACTTCAAGCTGATCTGGCCGCGCACCGAGTACCACTGCGCGCGTTGCGGCGGACACCAGGGCCACGTGTTCGACGACGGCCCGCCGCCCACCGGCAAGCGCTACTGCAACAACGGCCTGGCCCTGCGCTTCGTCGCGCGCGGCGAGCCCTTGCCGGCCTTGCGCACATGAACGCCCGCGCGCACGCCGGGCGGCTCGGCCCCATGGCGCGGCAGACGGCCATCGCCCTCCTCGGCATCCTCGCGGGCGCCGCACTGGTACTTAACAGCGGTGCGGCGGCCCAGACCCAGGCGGCGGCGGCCGACGGCGCCACCGCGATCTTCGCCAGCGGCTGCTTCTGGTGCACCGAGGCCGACTTCGAGCAACTGCCTGGTGTGCTGGAGGCCGAGTCCGGCTACATCGGCGGCCACGTCGCCAATCCGACCTACCAGCAGGTCAGCGCGGGCACCACCGGCCACACCGAGGCGGTGCGCCTGCGCTACGACCCCGCGCAGCTGAGCTACGAGCAACTGCTCGCGCACTACTGGCGCAATGTCGACCCGACGGTGAAGAACCGCCAGTTCTGTGACGTGGGCAGCCAGTACCGCAGCGGCATCTACTATCTGGACGACGCCCAGCGCCGTGCCGCCGAGGCGAGCCGCGACGCCCTGCTGGCCGAGGGCCGCTTCGCGCAGATCCACACCGAGATCCTCGCGGCGGGCACCTTCTACCCCGCCGAGGCCTACCACCAGGACTATTACCGCAAGAATCCGCTGCGCTACAAGGTGTACCGCCACGGCTGCGGGCGCGATGCGCGGCTGGAGCAACTCTGGGGCGGCGGCGATCGGCGGAGGTGAGCGGTATCGGGAGCCCCGAGGGATGAGCAGGGTCGGGCATGAGGCCTGCGGCGCCACGTCTGCATTGCTTTCACGTTAGAATCCGGCGACCCAAGCGCAGGCAGACGACCATGATCCTCACCGAACAACTCCGCATCGAAATCCAGCGCACCGTGGCCGCCTCGCTGGCCGAAGACGTCGGCACCGGCGACCTCACCGCACGCCTGATTCCGGCCGAGACCATTGCGCGCGGCCGCGTGATCTCGCGCGAGGACGCGGTGATCTGCGGCACGGCATGGTTCGACGCCACCTTTGCCGCCCTCAACCCCACCGCCACGGTGCTATGGCACGTGCGCGACGGCGAACGGGTGGAAGCCGGCCAGCCGCTGTGCGACGTGGATGCGGATGCCCGCAGCCTGCTCACCGCCGAGCGCACCGCGCTGAACTTCCTGCAGCTGCTCTCCGGCACCGCCACCGTCACCCGCCGCTTCGTGGACGCGGTGGCCGGCACCCAGGCCAAGATCGTGGACACCCGCAAGACCCTGCCCGGCCTGCGCCTGGCACAGAAATACGCGGTGGCGGTGGGCGGCGGCACCAATCACCGTATCGGCCTGTACGACGGCATTCTGGTGAAGGAAAACCACATCATCGCCGCCGGCGGCATCCGCCAGGTGGTGGAACAGGCCCGCGCCATTGCCCCATCCAACGTCTTCATCGAGGTCGAGGTGGAGAACCTCGGCCAGTTGCGCGAAGCGCTGGACGCCGGTGTGACCATGATCCTGCTCGACAACATGAGCCTTGAAGAGATGCGCGAGGCGGTGGGCATCACCGCCGGGCGGGCCGAGCTGGAAGCCTCCGGCGGGGTCAACCTGGAGCGCGTGCGGGCGATTGCGGAGACCGGCGTGGACCGCATCTCCATCGGCAGCCTGACCAAGGACGTGCGCGCGCTCGACCTGTCGCTGCGCCATATCGAGGAGTGAGCCGCCCACCCGGCGGCCTGGCGTGATGGATGATGCGCTTGCCGCCGCGCTGCAACGCTGGCCCAAGGTGCCGGCCTGCTATGGCTGGCTTTCGCTCGACCGCCGCGGCCACTGGCGGCTGCAAGGCGAGCGCATCGAGCACGCCGGGCTGATCGCCTTCCTCAACGCGCACTACCACGCCGACGAGGCCGGCAACTGGCTGGTGGATAACGGCCCGCAGCGGGTCTACGTTCGGCTCGATTACCTGCCCTGGGTGGTGCGCCTGCAGCCGGATGGCAGCCTCGACACTCACACCGGCCAGACCACCGCCGCGCGCGGCACGGTGCTGGTCGACCAGGACGGCTGCATTGCGCTGGATACCGCAGCCGGCCCTGCGTTGCTGCACGACCTGGATCTGCCGGATTTTCTCGCCGCGCTGCGCGACGGCAACGATCGGCCGGTTGCGGAAGACGAACTGCTGGCACTGATCAACGGAGACGGCAGCCGCAACCTCCTGTGGCGCGGCCAGGCACTGCAGCCGGTGCACAGTGCCGAACTGCCCGCGCGCTTCGGCTTTCAGCCCGACCCGTCGCCCTGATCCGGTTCGACCGATTGGCCGGCCTCGAAGCGCCGCAGCGCGTTGCGGTAGCCGCGCGTGGCGAGCACCGCCACCGCAAGCAGGATCAGCACGAACACCGTCAGTTTGAACGCCACGCCTTCACTCCACCGCACCCTTCGTCCTTGCGTGTAGGAGCGGCCTTGGCCGCGATGCCGTGTGCCGAAGAACCGACGCCGCGATCGCGGGCAAGCCCGCTCCTACCCAAGGCATGCCGGCCCCACCCGCTCGGCGTCCGGCGCCATCACTTCCGCCGACTGCCCATGAGCTGCCGTAGGAGCGGCCTTGGCCGCGATGCCGCGTACCGAAGAGCCAAGGCCGCAATCGCGGGCAAGCCCACGCCTGCCGTTGGCGAGCCTAGCCCACCCGTTCGACGATGAAGCGCTTCACCGCCTCGACGTCCGGCGCCATCACTTCCACCCGCTGCGGCAGGTGCTCGATGCCTTCCAGATCCGCCGGGCGCTCCGGCTCGCGGCCCAGGGCCTCGCGGATGGTCTCGGCAAACTTCACCGGCAGCGCGGTTTCCAGCACCAGCAGCGGCGCGCCGGCCGGCACCGCGGCAGCCTGCTCCCAGGCCACCTTGACGCCGTCGGCGGTGTGGGTGTCGATCATCACGCCGTACTGCTCGAAGACCTTGCGGATGGTTGCCAGGCGGTCAGCATGGCTGCTCGCCCCCGACACGAAACCGAAATCGCCGATGCGGGCGAAGTCGGCCGACGCGGACAGGTCGAAGGCGCGCCCGGCATCCACCTCGGCCCACAGCGCGGCCACTTTCTGCGGATCGCGGCCGACCAGGTCGAAGACGAAGCGCTCGAAGTTCGACGCCTTGGAGATGTCCATCGACGGGCTGGAGGTGACATGCGTCTCGGCGGTCTTGCGCGGGCGGTACACGCCGCTGCGGAAGAATTCGTCGAGCACGTCGTTCTCGTTGGTGGCGAGGATCAGCTTGGCCACCGGCAGGCCCATCATGCGCGCGATGTGGCCGGCGCAGATGTTGCCGAAGTTGCCCGAGGGCACGCAGAACGCCACCTGCTGGTCGTTGGATTCGGTGGCGGCGAAGTAGCCCTTGAAGTAGTAGACGATCTGCGCGGCCACCCGCGCCCAGTTGATCGAGTTGACCGCGCCGATCTTGTGCTGCGCCTTGAAGGCGGCATCGTTGGAC
>JAUVWV010000212.1 GCA_030603925.1 Thauera sp.
CCTTGGATTCCTGCAGGATCTCGCGCGAGACGTTGAGCGGCAGGTTGCTGGAATCGACCACCCCGCGCACGAAGCGCAGGTAGGTCGGCATCAGCTTCTCGGCGTCGTCCATGATGAACACGCGCTTCACGTACAGCTTCACGCCGTGGCGGGCGTTGCGGTCCCACAGGTCGAAGGGCGCGTGGGCGGGCACGTAGAGCAGCTGGGTGTATTCCTGGCGGCCTTCGACGCGCGAATGGGTCCACGCCAGCGGCTCGTCGTAGTCGTGACCGACGTGCTTGTAGAAGGCCTTGTAGTCCTCGTCGGAGATCTCGTTCTTCGACTTCGCCCACAGCGCGCTGGCCTGGTTGACGGTTTCGTACTCGTCGCGGACCACCTGTTCCTTCTTCTCCTCGTCCCACTCCTCCTTCTTCATCTGGATGGGCTGGACGATGTGATCCGAATACTTGCTGATCAGGCTCTTCAGCTTCCACGAGGACAGCAGGTCGTCCTGGCCTTCGCGCAGGTGCAGGGTGATGCGGGTGCCGCGCTCGGCGCGCTCGACCGGCTCGATGCTGTATTCGCCGGCGGTGTCGCCGCTCATCGTGCACTCCCAGCGCACGCCCTCGGCGCCCGCCAGGCCGGCGCGGCGGGTATGCACGGTGACCTTGTCGGCGACGATGAAGGCCGAGTAGAAGCCAACGCCGAACTGGCCGATCAGGTGGGCGTCCTTCTGCTGGTCGCCGGTGAGCTTGCCGAAGAATTCCTTGGTGCCGGACTTGGCGATGGTGCCCAGGTTGGTCACTACCTCGTCACGGCTCATGCCGATGCCGTTGTCGGTGATGGTGAGCGTGCGCGCATCCTTGTCGAAGTCGATGCGGATCTTCAGCTCGCCGTCACCTTCGAACAGCTCGGCTTTGTCCAGCGCCTCGAAGCGCAGCTTGTCGCAGGCGTCCGACGCGTTGGAAACCAGTTCGCGCAGGAAGATCTCGCGGTTGGAATACAGCGAGTGGATCATCAGGTGAAGCAGCTGCTTCACCTCGGCCTGGAAGTTCAGGGTCTGGGCAGTGGCGGTCTCGGACATCGATGAAACTCCGTTTTTCAGGTCAACGCGCTCAATGTGGGAGCGGGTTGCGGAATTTCAAGCCCTGTCCCGCACGCCGGCGCATCCGGCCGCCGAACGTGAAAACGCCGCGCGCTGCGGTGCGCAGCGCGCGGCGTACATGCAGCCGGTGACCGCTCAGTAGCGGAAGCGGCCAACCAGGTCGTGCAGGTCGGAGGCGAGCTTTTCCAGCTCCTCCACCGCGCCGACCGCCGAACGCATCGATTCGCTGGTGCCTTCCACCATCTGTGCGATCTGCTCGACCTGCTGCGCGATCGCAGTGGACACCGAGGTCTGCTCCTTGGTGGCGTCGGCCACGTCGCGAATGCGGTCCAGCGCAACCTGGGTACCCTCGCGGATCTCGCGCAGCGAACCGGCCGCGCCCTGCACCAGGTCCACGCCGCCCTTCACCTGGCCGGCCACCCGTCCCATCACCTCGACCGCGCTCGCGGTATCGCCCTGGATCGCGCCGATCATGCCGCCGATCTCTTCGGTCGCCGCCGAAGTGCGCTCGGCCAGCTTGCGCACTTCGTCGGCCACCACCGCGAAGCCGCGCCCCTGCTCACCGGCGCGCGCCGCCTCGATCGCGGCATTGAGCGCGAGCAGGTTGGTCTGCGCGGCGATCTCGTTGTTCACGTGGGCGATCGAGCCGATCTCGGTGGCACGCTCGACCAGCTGCTCGATCTTCATCGCGGCCTGATCCACGGTGGCGGCCATCGCCCCCATCTCGCGCACCGCCTCATCCGCGCGCGCCTCACCCTGCTCGGCCAGCACGGCGGCGCGCGCGGAGTTGCTCTCGGTCTCGCGCGCGCTGTCGGAGATGTGCGACACGCTCACCGTCATCTGTTCCACCGCGGCGGCAATCGAGGATGCCGCATCGGACTGGCCGTGCGCGGCGTTCGCCACGCTCTTCGACACGCCGGAGATCTCGCGCGAGTTGCCGGCCACGCGTTCGGCGTTGTCGCCGATCTCGCCCACCATCTGGCGCAGCTTGTGCACCATCTGCGCGAGCGCGCCGAGCAGGCTGTCGCGCTCGCCGCCGCTCACGCTGACATCGACCCGCAGGTCACCGGCCGCCACGCTGCGCATCACCTCGGCCGCGTAGGCGGGCTCGCCGCCCAGTTGCGAGGTGACGCTGCGCACCACCCGCCAGGAGACGAAGCTGAGCAGGGCCATCAGCGCCAGCACCACGCCGGCAAACTGGTAGAGGTGGCGCATGAAGGCCTGGCCGATGTCGTCCACGTAGATACCCGAGCCGACGATCCAGTCCCAGGGCTTGAACATCTTCACGTAGGACAGCTTGGGCTGCGGCGCCTCCGAACCCGGCTTGGGCCACATGTAATCGACGAAGCCGGCGCCCTGCGCGTTCGCCACCCGGACGAACTCGCGGAACAGGTACTTGCCGGTCGGATCCTGGTTGCCCGAGAGGTCCTTGCCCTCCAGTTCGGGGCGGATCGGGTGCATCAGCATCACCGGGCCGCTGTCATTGACCCAGAAGTACTCCACACCGTCGTAGCGCAGCCCGCGCAGCGCCGCCTTCGCGGCGGCCTGCGCCTCCTCGCGCGTCATGCTGCCGGCGCGCTCCAGTTCGTGATAGTGGGCGGCCACGCCGTGCGCTACCTCCACCAGGCTGCGCACCGCGCGCTGGTAATCCTCCACCATCCGGCTGCGGTACTGCTGCAAGGCGACCGCCGACAGCAGCAAGGTTCCGATGAGCGCAATGACCAGCACCAGAACCAGTCTGTGCATCACCGGCATTGACTTGAGCGACATGAAAATCCCCTGACTTACTTGATTGTTGCGCCCGGCGAATCGACACTCCGCCGACCGTCCTGTGCCAGCGATAAACGGCCGCAAAAGCCCGAACTTTAGCGGGATTGCGGCATAAACCAGATCAGCTGCGTGGTCATTATCCGGAAGGAATGAAGTCACGCAGGACTTCTCAGCGATAGACGATGTCCAGCACCTCGATCTCGCGCAGTCCGGCCGGGCTCATGAAGCGCACAACATCGCCTTCGCGCGCCTTGAGCAGCGCGCGTGCCAGCGGCGAGATCCAGCTGATCCGCCCGGCCGCGACGTCGGCCTCGTCCACCCCGACGATCTGCCAGGTCTGCGCCTCGCCGCCGTCCCCGCCGTCTGCATCGCAGATCGTCACCGTGGCGCCGAAGAACACCTGTTCGGTGTTCTCCTGCTCGGCCGGGTTCACCACCGTGGCGTTCTCCAGCCGCTTGATCAGGAAACGGATGCGCCGGTCGATCTCGCGCAAGCGCTTCTTGCCGTAGATGTAGTCACCGTTTTCCGAGCGGTCGCCGTTGCCGGCGGCCCAGGCCACGGTTTCCACCAGCCTGGGGCGGTCCACCCGCACCAGGCGATCGAGTTCCTCGCGCAGCACATGGTGGCCGCGGCGGGTCATGTAGTTCTTGCTGCCGGGTGGCAGGCGCAGGGCGGGCGCGAGTTCCTCGTCGTCGTCCTGCCCGTCGCCTTCCTTGACGAATGCCTTGTTCACGCTTGCGATCCGATCGTGCGCTGACTGCGGGAGTGGAATGGTAATCCACTCCCGCCCGCCGCGTGCAGCCGCGGCATGCGGGGCGCTCCTTCGCCCCGGTCCATTGTCATGCACGGCCTGCGCGCATACCATTGCCCCCGGAGACAGACCGATCAACGGCGCCCGCGCGCCACCGCCGGAGCGGCCCCGATGAGCGACAGCGCCTTCGAAGATGCAACCAGCCTGCAGACGCGCCTGGAGGCCCTGCGGGCCGAACACCGCGACCTGGACGACGCCATCGCCCGCCTGGGCGACTCGCCGGCCGAGGACGAGTTGCTGCTGCGCCGCCTGAAGAAGCGCAAGCTCGCGCTGAAGGACCGCATCGCGCTCGTCGAGCGCATGCTGGAGCCGGACGAACTGGCCTGAGGGCCGGCCCCTCCCCGCCCGCAACCCGGCCGCAGCGCCGTCGATCGGTTCCGCCAACAACAACCGGGACACACCCACTCATGACCCAATCCACCCCCTACGGGCGGGAGACGCTCGCGCTGCACGCCGGCCAGTCCCCCGACCCCACCCACGGTTCGCGCGCCACGCCGATCCACTTCACCACCAGCTACGTCTTTCCCGATACGGAGCGCGCCGCCGAGCTGTTCAACCTCGAACGCCCCGGCCACGTCTATTCGCGCATCTCCAACCCCACCAACGCGGTGCTGGAAGAGCGCCTCGCCGCACTCGAGGAAGGCGTCGGCGCGATCGCGCTGGCCAGCGGCCAGGCCGCGCTGCACCTGGCGATCACCACGCTGATGGGCGCAGGCGGCCACATCGTCGCCTCGCGCTCGCTGTACGGCGGCTCGCACAACCTGCTGGGCTACACCCTGCCGCGCTTCGGCATCCACACCACCTTCGTCGACCCGCGCGACCCGGACGCCTGGCGTACCGCGGTGCGCCCGGAGACACGGCTATTCTTCGGCGAATCCCTCGGCAACCCCGGGCTGGACGTGCTGGACATTCCCACCGTGGCGCAGATCGCCCACGCGCACCGCGTGCCGCTGCTGGTCGACGCCACCCTGGTCACTCCCTGCCTGCAACGCCCGCTGGAACTGGGCGCCGACCTGGTGCTGCATTCGGCCACCAAATTCATCGGCGGGCACGGCGTGGCGGTGGGCGGCGTGCTAGTCGACGGCGGACGCTTCGACTGGGAGGCCGCAGGCCTCTTCCCCACGCTCACCGAACCCTACGACGGCTTCCACGGCATGGACTTCGCCGAGGAGTCGCCGGTTGCCGCCTTCCTGCTGCGCGCGCGCCGCGAGGGCCTGCGCGACTTCGGCGCCTGCCTCTCGCCGATGAACGCCTTCCAGTTGCTGCAGGGGCTGGAGACGCTGCCGCTGCGCATGCGCGCCCACGTGGAGAACGCCCGCGCGGTGGCCGGGCACCTGGCTGCCCACCCGCTGGTGCAGACGGTGTCCTACCCCGGCCTGGAGAATCACCCCGACCATGATCTGGCCGCCCGCCTGCTGCCCTTCGGCTGCGGTGCGGTGCTGTCCTTCGAACTCAAGGGCGGGCGCGCCGCAGGGCGCGCCTTCATCGAGGCGCTGAAGCTGTTCTCCCACCTGGCCAACGTCGGCGACGCCAAGTCGCTGGTGATCCACCCGGCCAGCACCACCCATTTCCGCATGTCCGCCGCCGACCTCGCCGCGGCCGGCATCGGCGAAGGCACGGTGCGCCTGTCGGTGGGCCTGGAGAGCGCGACCGACCTGATCGCCGACCTCGACCGCGGGCTGTTCGCCGTGGGCAAGCTGGTGAAGGAGTGACCGCGATGGAACTGACGGTAGGCGACACCCTCACCCGCATCTACACCGGCGGGCGCAGTTTCGACCGCGCCCGGCCCACCGCGGTGCTGATTCACGGTGCCGGACACGATCACAGCGTATGGAACCACCAGGCACGCCATCTCGCCCACCACGGCTTCGGCGTGCTCGCCCCGGACCTGCCCGGACATGGCGCCAGCGCGGGCGCGGCGCTCGATTCGATCGAAGCGCTGGCCGACTGGATCGCCGCCCTGCTCGACGCCGCCGGCGTGGTGCGCAGCGCCCTCGTCGGCCACAGCATGGGTTCGCTGGTCGCGCTGGAGGCGGCCGCCCGCCTGCAAGAACGGGTGAGCGCCCTGGTCCTGGTGGGCAGCGTGGCGCCGATGCCGGTCGCCCAGCCCTTGCTGGACGCCGCCGCAGGCGCGCGCCACAAGGCGCACGCCATGATCAACCAGTGGTCCTACACGCCGGCCGGCCATCTGGGCGCCAGCGCCTCGCCCGGGCTGTGGCTGCCGGGCGCCAACGCGCGCCTCATGGAGCGCCAGGCCGAAGGCGTGCTGGCAACCGACCTGGCG
>JAUVWV010000196.1 GCA_030603925.1 Thauera sp.
AGCACATCCGTTTCGACTTCATCCGTGAAGCCACCGAACACCTGTACTGCGAGAACAATGGTCGGCCGGCCGTTGATCCGGTGGTGCTCTTCAAGATGCTGTTCATTGGCTACCTGTTCGGGATTCGCTCCGAACGGCGGCTGGTCAAGGAAATCGAAGTCAATGTCGCCTACCGCTGGTTTCTTGGCTTTCGTCTGACGGACAAGGTGCCGGATGCCTCGACGCTGTCGCAGAACCGTCGTCGTCGCTTTGTCGGCACGGACATCGAACAACGCATCTTCGACGGCATTGTCGAACAAGCCATCGAACACAAGCTGATTGGCGGGCGCGTGCTCTATACCGACAGCACCCACCTCAAGGCCAATGCCAACAAACGGCACTTTGAAGTGCATCAGGTGGAACAGACGCCGGCGGCCTACCTGGCCGAACTGGATGCGGCCATCGAAGCGGACCGGGCCGCCGCCGGCAAGAAATCGCTTAAGCGCGATGACGATGATTCGACACCGCCGACGATGAAGGAAGTCAAGGTCAGCACGGTCGATCCCGACGCCGGCTTCATGGCCCGCGACAACAAGCCGACGGGATTCTTCTACCTGGATCACCGAACCGTCGATGGCGTGCATGCCCTGATCGTCGATAGCCATGTCACGCCGGGCAATGTCCACGACAGCCAGCCGTACCTTGCCCGCCTGGATCGGGTCATGGAACGCTTTGACCTAGCCGTGGGCGCCGTCGGGCTGGATGCCGGGTATTTCACCCCGCAAGTCTGCAAGGGCATTCTCGACCGGGCACTGTTCGGCGTGATGGGCTACAAGCGCCCGACGCACCGCGATGGCTATTTCTACAAGCGGGACTACCTCTACGATGCGGTGCTGGACAGCTACCGCTGCCCAGCCGGTGAAGTCCTGCCATATCGGACGACCAACCGTCTGGGTTATCGGGAATATGCCTCGAACCCAGCCCAGTGCGTCGATTGTGCCGTGCGAGGGCAATGCACGCAGAGCCGGAATCATCAGAAACTCGTGACCCGGCATCTCTGGGAAGGCTGCAAGGAAGCGATCAACGCCAATCGCCTGAGCGACCTGGGCAAACGGCTGTACGCCCGGCGCAAGGAAACGGTGGAGCGCAGCTTTGCCGATGCCAAGGAGTTGCACGGCCACCGTTACGCCCGCTTCCGGGGTCTGGCCAAGGTGCAGGCGCAGTGCCTGCTCTCGGCGGCCTGTCAGAACATGAAGAAGATGGCCCTGTTGCTGGCCCGTAAGGCGGCGGCTTTACTGGCCAAAATCCTTGGGCGAGCCCTGTTTGCAGCCTACTTCGCCCGCTATAACCCACCGATGGCGATCGACCACGAAAATATCAGAATCCGCCTTGTGTCGGCTTGAATCCGAAAATCGCCCTGATTCCCAAACAGAAAAACAAAACCCCCGAAAAATCGGGGGTTCGTCAGCAGTCTGGATCGGCCCCTTCGGGGGCCGATTTCTGTTCAGAGCATTCCGCCGTCCTTTCGTTCCTTGTCCCGGAGTTCCCGATCCAGAGGTGGGTAGTAGATCAAGTCGGGAGCATCGGCCGAGAACCAGGTCCATTTCAGAATGACGCCGGCGCATAGCAAGATGGCCGCCGTGGCGACGGAGGCCCAGCCGGCCAGTGCTTCGATGATGGCGCCGATCAGGCCGACGCTGCCCGGTATCCAGTGGGCAAGCAGCCAATCCGCGAGCGCGGCCAGCAGCGCTGCTGCCGTCAGTTCCCCTGCGCGTTCCCGAGACTGCCTCCCGGCCTTCTTGTCCCGCTCATGGGCCTCGTACATGCGAAGCAGGAAATCGTCTTTCTCATGCAGCGCCAAGTCACGCAACGCGCGGGCCGGTACATACCCCAGGGGCCGCTGATTCGTCCTGTCGTCCGACACCGTGAGAAAGGCCGGTAGCCGTTCCAGAACGATGAAGCTGACTTGACGCAGCAATAGCAGCAGGGCGGGGGTCACGATGGCCGCCAAGAAGCTGAAAGCAACGAGGGTGAGTGCGATCCACCCCACGTTACTCAGGAGTGCCTTGTCTTCGACTGACCACTGCCAAAGCCCTCGCCGGGCGTGAAGCATCATCGCCATGTCGAAGAACAGGACGACACAGATCAGCCTCAGCGCCCATTGGGCATCCCAGGCTCGCTCCAGCACGCCCAGTCCTTTTTCGATGCTGGACGCACCGCTTGTTTGATTCGCTCCTTCTTTTGCCAATTGAAATTCTCCTTTCATGAATAGCCAGAAGATACAGCCGGTCTGAGCCGCATAGCGAACCTCGGAATTGGGGGACGGCCAATGCCGGATTCCCGACTGCCGGGACAGCATCCTTCTGCAATGGTGATGGCATCTCCTTTCAAAGGATTGCCACATGCCGCCATCTTCGCCCCGTCTCCTATGCGCGATTTGCGTGCTTGCGGGATCGCTGCCCGGCTGCACAACGACTCCGGCCACCATCGAGCCAAGAAGCGTTTCTCTGCCCGAGGCGGCACCACAGCAAATGCAGGAAGCCATTCCTGTCGTGCGCTATGGGCGCTACACGCTGGTCGAGCTGGTGCCGGAACCGGCACAGCGCGACCTGATGCGGCAGGTCGTCGAGGTCTCCATTCCACCCAAGTTCGATGCGAGCGTCGGCGACGCCATGCGCCACGTCCTGTTGCGCACAGGCTATCGACTTTGCGAGACCGCCGATGCCATGACGCTGTACGCGCTCCCGTTGCCTGCCGCACATCTGCGTCTCGGGCCGCTGGAACTGCGCGATGCCCTGTTGGCGCTCGCCGGCCCGGCATGGGTTTTGTTGGTCGACGACGCCTCCCGCCAAGTGTGCTTCCAGCGCCAGGCGGCACCCGCTTCGGCCAGTTCGAGCGCAGATCAAGACCGGGTCGAGGCAGAGCTTCGGGAGGTCCAGCCATGAACATCCCGCAGATCCCTTCCGACCGCAACGACCGCACGCGCTGGCTCAGGATCGCCGCAGGCGTCTGGCTGCTGCTGGTCAGCGCTCTGGCCATCGTGAACGGTGTCGGACTGTCGCGCCTGACCGAGCAAAGCCGCTCCAGTGCCCAGGACGCCCATGTGCAGGCACTTGCCACTCGCGTCGGTGACCTCGAACAGCAGGCCGAAGCGGTCAAGCGCCAGCCCAAGCCCATCACCCAGACGGACTTCGATACCGCCCGCCAGCCCCTCGAAGAGCGGCTGTCGCACGTCGAACAGGCGCAGGCGGCAGATGCCCGCGGCGAAGACGTTCAGGCACTGCAGGTTCGCGTGGGCGCGATCGAAGCGCGCCTGAAGAAGGCGCAGCCACCGGCGACGGTATCCCGCCGCACCGCCGAGGCAGCGAAACCCAAGGTGCTCGAACCACCGTTCAGCGTGGTCGGCCTCGAGCTGCGCGGCGGCGAACGAGTCCTGTCGGTTGCGGCGCCAGGAGCGACTTCGCTACCCGAAGTGCTGCTGCTGCGTGAGGGCGATTCCGTCGGCACATGGCATCTGCAGGCCATCGAGGCGCATGTCGCCGTGTTCCGCGTGGATGGCCAGACGCTCCGCATCACGTTGCCGTAGGGGCGTGTGCCATGAAACCGGGATTTGCGTCTGCGATCAGCCTTGCCATGGCCCTCACCATCGCTGCGGCCGACACAGCTGCGCAATCAGCACCGGTGACGACTTCCCGGGCGGCCCCGAGCCAAGTGCAGAACAGCATGGATGCCGCACTCGACGAACGCTCGGCGCGGGACTGGGGGCTGCGCCCCGAGGAATGGGCTCGCTACCGGCAACTGATGCAGGGACCGCTCGGCATCTATTCCCCCAACCTCGATCCGCTCACTGCACTGGGCATCGAGGCCCGCAGCGACGAGGAACGCAACCGCTATGCGGAGCTGCAGGTGCAGGCGGAATCCAGGCGCGTGAGTAAGACGCTGGCCTACCAGCGCGCCTACGACGCCGCATGGAAGCGTCTCCATCCCGGCCAGCAGCGTGTGAGCCTGCCCGGCGCGCGCTCCCCCGGCTCTGGCAACCAGGGGTCTGGCCGGCTGGCCGCTTTCGTGAAGGCCGATTGCCCGCCGTGCGAGCAGCGTGTGCGCCAATTGCAGGCGGCCGGCACGGCCTTCGACCTCTACATGGTCGGTAGCCGCCAGGACGACGCTCGCATCCGCCAATGGGCGACCCAGGCCGGTATCGATCCTGCCAAGGTACGGGCACGCACGATCACGCTCAATCACGATGCCGGGCGCTGGCTGTCCCTTGGCGTGCCCGGCGACCTGCCGGCCGTGGTGCGCGAGGTGAACGGCCAATGGCAGCGGCAATAGCTACGCGCGCCGCGCTGATGCTCATCCTCGGCATCCAAGCCTCGGCTGGACATGCCCAGGAAGTGCCGCCGCCGGCCTACCAGCTCGCCGCTCAGCAGGCGGGCGTGCCGTCGCCGGTGCTGTACGCGGTGGCCCTGCAGGAGAGCGGCACCCGGCTGCGCGGCCGCCTGATTCCCTGGCCCTGGACGCTCAACATCGCCGGCCGCGCCGAGCGCTACGCCACACGAGCGCAAGCCTGCGGCGGCTTGCGACGGGCGCTCGCACGTACCCCCGCGACCCGCATCGATGCCGGTCTCGGACAGGTAAACCTCGGCTACCACGCGCACCGCTACGAGCAGCCTTGTGACCTGCTCGACCCGTACCGCAATCTCGCCATCGCAGCGGAAATCCTGTGGGAGCAGCACACGCCTGGCGAGGACTGGCTGATCGCCATCGGCCGCTACCACCGACCGGCTGGCGGCACGCCGGCCGCCCATTACCGCCGCAGCGTCCATCTGCACCTCGCCCGCGTGCTGGGTCCGGGCGCACCCCTTACCTCTACCCGGACCACCACGCCATGAACCGTATTCTGCTTGCCGCCACCATTGGACTGCTGGCAGCCGCGACTGCCTCCGTCCAGGCCGCCTCCGTCCAGGCCGCCTCCGTCCAGGCCGCCTCCGAACCGCTGATCGTCGTCGAGGACCGCGGCGGCGTGTCGGCGCTGCCGCACTACCAGGCATTGAATCCCCAGGACTCGGATCGCACCACACCACCGGTGCCGGGACCGGCTCCCCGTGTCGGTAGCGCAGCCGACGCCGAGGCAGCGATGTTGCCGGTGCGCTCGGTGCGTCTGTCGCCTGGCGACGAGCCGCGCCGCGTGATTCGCGCACCAGGCCTGACGCCGTTGTTCCTGGTGGGGGACGACGATCGCTCGCGTGCCTGGCTCAGGCAGCGGCGCGCGGCCCTGCAGGAACTGCGGGCGGTCGGGCTGGTGGTCAACGTGGCGTCGCCCGATGCGCTGGCCGCGCTGCGCCGCCTCGCCCCGGGGCTGACGCTCTCGCCGGCCTCGGGCGACGACCTGGCCCAGCGGCTGGGCATCCGTCACTACCCGGTGCTGATCACCGCCACCGGCATCGAGCCCTGAAGTGACGTGAAGCGCCCGCCATGGCCCAGTCCCAAGCCGTCGAGGTGTTGCTGCGGCCAGCGGTGGAGCTGTACACCGTCGCGGTCTGTGCCGGCGCCGCGCTACTGTGCCTGGTGGCGCCGTGGTCGCTCGCGCTGAGCCCCTTGCTGGGGCTGGGCAGCGCGCTGGCATTTCTGACCTTCGGCGCCATCCGCCTGCGGAATGCCTGGGCCATCCTGCGCTATCGGCGCAACATCCGTAGGCTGCCGCGCTACGTGATGACCAGCCACGACGTGCCGGTGAGCCAGCAGCGGCTGTTCATCGGTCGGGGGTTTCGGTGGGATCAGCGTCACACGCACCGGCTCATGCAGACCTATCGGCCGGAGTTCCGCCGCTACGTGGAACCGACGGCGATCTACCGGGCGGCGCGGTGGATCGAGGAACGGCTGGAGTTCGCGCCGTTCCCACTCTCCAAGCTCGCGAAGGCCCTGACCTGGGACAGCCCACTCAATCCGGCGCGGCCGCTGCCGCCTGTTGGTGGGTTGCCGCGCCTGCACGGCATCGAGCCACACGAGGTCGACGTCAACCTGCCGCTGGGCGAGCGGGTCGGGCATTCGCTCGTGCTGGGCACCACGCGCGTGGGCAAGACCCGCTTGGCCGAGCTGTTCATCACCCAGGACATCCGCCGCAAGGTCAACGGCCAGCACGAGGTCGTGATCGTCTTCGACCCCAAGGGCGACGCCGACCTGCTCAAGCGCATGTACGTGGAGGCGAGGCGTGCCGGGCGGGAGGGGGAGTTCTACGTCTTCCATCTGGGGTGGCCGGACAGCTCGGCCCGCTACAACGCCGTGGGCCGGTTCGGCCGCATCTCCGAGGTCGCCACCCGCATCGCGGGCCAACTCTCGGGCGAGGGCAACAGCGCGGCGTTCCGCGAGTTCGCCTGGAGGTTCGTCAACATCATCGCGCGGGCCTTGGTGGAACTGGGGCAGCGCCCCGACTACCTGCTGATCCAGCGCCACGTCATCAACATCGACGCGCTGTTCATCGAGTACGCCCAGCACTACTTCGCCAAGAACGAGCCGAAGGCCTGGGAGGTCATCGTCCAGCTCGAAG
>JAUVWV010000256.1 GCA_030603925.1 Thauera sp.
ACCTCGAAACCGCGCTCCGCCAGCCCCAGCGCAAGATCCATCACCAGCCAGAGTTCCAGCGGACGGCGAAAGGCATGGCGCACGAGTTCCAGGCGCCGCACTCCGGCGCGCCGTTGCCGGCCGACCGCCTCCCAGTGCGCCCAGTCCACCACGCTGGGCAGGACGACACCCTCGCGCTGTGCCAGCTGTCGGCAGAACGCCGCGAAACTCCCCCCCAGCCAGGCCGCCGGCACCGGGCGGAAGCTGCGCCCCGCCTCGCCCTCCAGCGCATTGCGCAAGGCGATGAAACCCAGCTTCCACGCCTGATCGCGCGCCCGGCGCACGCGGTCGTGCGCCGGGGCGGTCACCGTTTCGGTCACCGCCAGGCGCAGCGCGCCCGCATCCAGTTCGAGCGTCGCCGCGCCGCTCAGCGCACGGTAGCCGCCGTCGCTGCCGAGGTGGTAACAGCACGGCGCGATGCCGTAGGCCTGCGCACCATCGTCGGCAGCACCGCGCACCAGTGTCCGGTGCAGTTCGCCGCAGGCATGCAGGGCGAGCACCGCATGCCCGCGCAGCAGCGCACGCGCCTCCGCGCCCAGCGCATCGTCGCACACCACGCGCTGCGCCACGCCCTGACAGGCAGCAAGGCGCTCCGCCTCGCGGCACAGCACCGGGTCGCGTTCCAGCGAGGTCACCGGCCGGCCGTCAGCAAGCGCCAGCCGCCGGCCCAAGTGCCCCTTGCCGGCACACCACTCGAGCAGCGGCGCCGCGCCGGCCGGGAAATGTGCGGCAAGCGCCTCGACCTGCAGGCGCTTGCGCGCCGGAATCCCTTCGTCGAAACGCGCATCGCAGGCCGGCAAGCCACGCACCGGCAGATCGCTCACGCGGCACACCTCGCGCAGACGCGCCACAAGCGGCAGGTGCGGCAACAACCAGGCATCGCGTGCCGCCTCGTCCTCCGCCAGGCGATCGACGTCCCGCTCATCCAGGGCCTCCAGCGCCTCGACCAAGGCCGGCCAGCGTGCGCACCACGCCGGGCGCCGCACATGGAAGGGCGCCGGGCGCCAGAAGGATGCATGCTGTGCGAGCAAGGACTGGAGTTCGAGGAAACGGCTACGGAGCGACATGGTGGGCGGGTCAGAGCGATCGGAAGATATCAGCCGGATAGGCGGGCGAGGCGCACGCAGCGCACAACGCCGCCAGCGGCCCGCGCCGTCGATTCATTCATCCATTCCCCCGCTCAACCCAGCACCTGCATGCTGATCGCGGCGAGGACGAGATAGCGGCCGGCCTTGGCGAGCGTGACGATGAGCAAGAAGCTCCACAAGGGTTCGCGCATGATGCCCGCGACGGCGGTCAGCGGGTCGCCGATCACCGGCATCCAGCTCAACAGCAGGGACCAGCGCCCGTAACGATGGTAGCCGCGCTGCGCCCTTTCCAGCCGCTCCGGGCGCAAGGGAAACCACGCACGCTCGCGGAAGTGCGCCAGGTAACGGCCAAGCACCCAGTTCACCAGCGAGCCGAGCACATTCCCCGCCGTCGCGACGATGAGCAACACCCAGGGCGCATATGCACCGTGGGCCAGCAGGGCGACCAGCATCGCCTCGGACTGCAGCGGCAGCAAGGTGGCCGCAGCGAAAGCCGACAGGAAGAGGCCCAGACAGGCAATGAACATCAGCTGACCGTCGCTCCGGCACGCTCAGGTGCCGGCGCCTCGCAAGAGCGCGGCCGGCGACATACGCAACTGGCGCACCAGATAGTGTGCGCCGGCACCATCGGGCACATCGCTCAGCCAGCGGGCGGCGATGCAGCAGCCGGCTCGCGCCGGGCACGCAGCAGCGTCCACAGACCGAAGGCGTTGACCCGGGTACGCTCGATCACGTCAAGCCGCGTGTCTGCGATCAGGCTGTGCAGGCAGATGTTCGGATGGAAGCCGACATGGCGCGACAGCGGCGCTGCAGCGCGTTCGAGAAACGCCACCGGCGGGAACTCATGCAGGAAGTGATTGACGATGAACAACTCGCCTCCTGGCCTGCATACCCGGCGCATCTCGTCGATCAGGCGCACCGGATCGGGCGCCACCGAAACCACGTACATCGCCACCACCTTGTCGAAGCTGTCGTCGGCAAAGGCCATGCGCGCCCCATCCATGCGGGCGAGTCCCGCCACCTGGGTGAGTTTCTCGCGCGCCACCCGGCACTGGGCGCGTTCAAGCATCTCAAGGCTGATGTCGATGCCGACGACCTCGGTCTCCGGCGGATGGAGAGGCAGGGATAGTCCGGTGCCCACCCCCACCTCCAGAATCCGTTCCCCCGCGCCGCAGCGCATGCGCTCGACCAATGCACGCCGCCCCGGCTCCAGCACGGCGCCGAAATAGCGGTCGTAGCCGCGTGCGTAACGGCGGTACGCGCGCTCGACCATCTCGATGTCCATCGACGTGTCTCCTGTCCGGTACTACGACCGCTCGACCTGCGTACGGCGCATCGCCCGAATGCCCGCGATCAGGACGAACTTCATCGCCTCCTCCCGCGACCAGGGGAGCGGCGTGGTCGCCGCACGGGGAAGGAAGACCGTATAACCACCGACCATGTAGCTCATCGGCAGATAGACGGCCACCTCACCATCGTGCCCGACCCCCTTGGGCAGGTCGGAAAAGTCGCTACGGGTAACGAACCCGATCAGACGCATGCCCGTGCCGGGCAGTTCCACCGCCACGACCTGCATCCGTGCTTCTTCATCGCGCTCCACGATCAGACCGAGCAGATCGCGCACCGCGGCGTAGATCGAGCGTACCAGCGGGATGGCGAGCAGGAAGCGTTCTGCGCGCACGGTCAGTTCGCGGAACAGCCAGGCGCGCATCAGCAGACCGACCAGGAAGATCGCCAGGCAGACCATCGCAATGCCCATGCCGGTGACGTAGTAGACATCGGGGATCAGCTGCCTCACCTGCGCCCCCACCAGGCTCTCCGCAGCTTCGACGAACCACACCATCAGGAACACGGTGGCGAGGACGGGAATCACGGTCAACAGACCGGTGACGAAGACCCTGCCTATCGTTTTCATCGCAGCCTCCAGGTGTCGGCGACCCCATGTGATTGTCACATGATGATAATGCCCCGCTCCACACTGCAGCCGGACAATGATCCCGGACAACCCGCCGCTCAGTGCCCTTCGCCGCCCGGCAGCTGCGGGTAGCGCAGGAAATCCACCAGATCCTGGATTTCCTGCGGCGGCGGCCGGGTGAGGAGGCTGACCAGGTTGATGGTGCAGAAACCCAGCGGCACGCCGAAGGCGCCGGCGGCGATCGGGTTGATGCCGAACCAGGCGTTGTCCATGGAGCCGCCGAAGAAGCTGTGGGTGCTGGCCACGTAGTACAGCGTGACGCCCAGCCCGGCGAGCATGCCGGCCACCGCGCCGGGGCGGTTGGCGCGCTTCCAGAAGATGCCCAGCACCAGCGCCGGGAAGAAGGCTGCGGCGGCGATGGAGAAGGCCAGGCCGACCATGAAGAGGATGTTGTCCGGGCGCAGCGAAGCGACCCAGGCGGCCACCACGGCAACCACCAGCAGCTGCGACTTGGAAATCACCAGGCGGCGGTGGGTGGAGGCCTTGGGATTGATGACCTTGTAGTAAAAGTCGTGCGACAGCGCGTTGGAGATGGTGAGCAGCAGGCCGTCCGCCGTGGACAGCGCGGCGGCCCGCCCGCCGGCCGCAACCAGGCCGGCGACCACGTAGGGCAGCCCGGCGATCTCCGGAGTGGCGAGCACGATGACGTCGGTATTGATGGTGAGCTCGGCGAGCTGCAGCACGCCGTCGCCGTTGAGGTCCTCGATCTTGACCAGCCCGACCTTGCCCCATGAGGCCACCCAGGCGGGCAGCTCGGTGAGGCTGGAGCCGACCAGATTGCTATACACCTCCCACTTGGCGAACACCGCGTAGGCCGGTGCGGTGACGTACAGCAGGAAGATGAAGAACAGCGCCCAGAACACCGAGCGGCGCGCCTCCACCACGCCGGGCGTGGTGTAGTAGCGCATCAGGATGTGCGGCAGCGCGGCGGTGCCGACCATCAGCACGAAGACCAGGGCAAGGAAGTTGTTGCGCGCGATGGCCGACTCTTCCGCCGTCTCGCCGGGGTGGGCCTGGGCGTGGCGCGGCGGCGGGCGGGCGCGTTCGAGCGCCTTCTGGCGCTCCTTCTCCCAGCGTGCGCGGGCGTCCTCGGCGGTGCGCGGCAGGTCGCGCAGGGCGCGTTCGGTGAGGGCGATCTCGCGCGCCGCGGCGTTTTCCAGGCGCAGGGCATTGAGGCGTTCGATCAGCGCGGCGCGTTCGGCATCCAGCGAGAGCGGCAGGTCGGCGATCTTGCGCGCGTAGTCCTGCGCGCGGTAGCCGTACTGGCGGCGGACCTCGATCTCGCTCGGCTCGACCAGCAGTTCGGCCTCGCGCTCGCTGATCTGGCCCAGTACCGAGCCGTACACGGCCTGCGGGATGGGGATGCCGGTGACCTTGTAGGAGAGGATCACCACCGGCACCAGGTAGGCGATGATGAGGATGACGTACTGCGCGACCTGGGTCCAGGTGACCGCGCGCATGCCGCCCAGGAAGGAGCACACCAGGATGCCCGCCAGGCCGATGAACAGGCCGATTTCGAACTCCACGCTGACGAAGCGGCTGGCCACCAGCCCCACGCCGTAGATCTGCGCCACCAGATACACGAAACTGGCCAGCACGGCGGCGGCCAGCCCGACGAGGCGGGCGAAGTTGCCCTGGTAGCGCTCGCCGAGGAAGTCGGGAATGGTGTATTGGCCGAACTTGCGCAGGTAGGGCGCGAGCAGCAGCGCCACCAGCACGAAGCCGCCGGTCCATCCGGTGACGAAGGCTAGCCCCTCGAAGCCGGC
>JAUVWV010000028.1 GCA_030603925.1 Thauera sp.
CGGCCCGCGCGCTGCGCGGGCGGCCGAGCGTGCGGGCGAGATCGGCGTAGCTCGTCGTGTGCCCTGCGGCGATGCGCGCGAGTGCGTCCCACACCGCGCGCTGGAACTCGGTGCCGTGCGGTGCCAGGGGAACGCTGAAGCGCTGCAGGCTGCCGGCGAAAAAGGCGCGCAGTTCGTCCTGCGCGCGGCGCAACAGCGGGTCGCTGGCGTCGCACTGCGCGGCGGCAGGGGCCGGTGCGTTGCGCTGGTCGATGAAGGCGGCAGCGCGCAAGGCGGCGCCCTCGGCGACCAGGATCATGGCGCCCAGCGGGGTGTCGATGTGCAGATGTTTCATGTCGGGGCTCCAGCGTGTGGGGACGTCGGTGGCGCGACGGCCTGCGAAGACCACAGGTGCATCACGGCGTATGAGCGCCACGGGGCCCAGCGGGCGGCGTGCGCTTCGATGGCGCGCGGTGCGAGATCGGGCAGGCGCTTGCGCACCACGTAGTCGGTGGCGAGGAAGATGTCCGGCCAGGACCAGGCGCGCATTGCGATGTAGCCGGCCGTCCACGGACCGATGCCGGGTAGTTCGCGCAGGCGTTCCAGGCCTTGCTCGATGTCGACCACCTCTTCCAGGTCCAGCCGCCCGGCGGTGGCTTCGATCGCTAACTGGCGCAAGGCGTTGGCGCGGGTGCGCGGGATGCCGATCGCGGCGATGTCCTCCGGCGTCGCCTCGGCCACGCGCTGCGGGTCGGGAAACAGGCGCTCCACACCGGCGAACGGCGTGTGCTGCGCACTGCCGAAGCGTTGCGCGAAGCGCCCGAGCAGGCTGGCCGCGGCGCGCGTGCTGACCTGTTGTTCGAGCACCGCGCGGGCGGCGCCCTCGAAGCCGGAGAGTGCGCCCGGCAGGCGCAGGCCGGGCTGCGCGGCTGCCAGGGCGCCGAGTACGGCGGCGATGTCCGCCGGCGCGGCGTCCAGGTCGAAGAGTCGGCGCAGGCGGGCGAGCAGCATGGGCAGGGCCGGGAGCAGGGTGGGCGAGGGCTCGACCAGCAGGCCGTGACGCGCCGCATCCGCGGTGACGCGGATCCAGCCGTGGAGCGGCTGGCCGCCATGCAGGAGCGAGACGCTGCGCAGATAACACGGGCCGTGCACGGTTTCGACGCCGGGGATGGCGCGATGCGCGAACCACGCGAGCATGCCTGGCCAGTCGAACGGCGGACGGTAGGCGAGGCGCAGGCGCAGGCCGTGAGCGCCCTGCGCCACCGCCGTCGGACGGCTGCGCATCGCCGACGGTGTCAGACCGTAGCGTGCCTGCACCAGGGCGTTGAAGCGGCGCAGGCTGCCGAAGCCGGCAGCGAGCGCGATCTCGGTGACCGGCAGGTCGCTTTCGGCGAGCAGCCGCTTGGCGAACAGCAGGCGTTGCGTCTGCGCGTATTCGATCGGCGAAGTGCCGAACTGCGCGGCGAACACGCGGCGCAGATGGCGGTCGGTGATGCCGAGGCGGCGGGCGAGGGCCGCGCAGTCGTGTTCGGCGAGGAAGCCTTGCTCGATCAGGCGTGCCGCGGCGCGTGCGTAGCGGTCGGCGGCATCGATCGGCGACAGGCCCGGCGCCAGCTCCGGACGGCAGCGCAGGCAGGGGCGGTAGCCCTGCGCCTCGGCGGCGGCCGGGTTGGCGAAGAAGCTGCAGTGCTCGAAGCGCGGGGTGCGTACCGCACAGACCGGGCGGCAGTAGATCCCGGTGGTCGAGACGCCGACGTAGAAGCGGCCGTCGAAACGGCGGTCACGGGCACACAGCGCGGCGTAGAGGTCTGCGGGGCGGTCGGGCATGCGGCAATGGTATGCCCGGCCGGGGCGCCCCGCCAGCCGTTTCCGGACATGGATTTCCGCTGCCGCGCCCCTGGCTCAGGCGCCGGCGCGGGCCAGCGTACCGTCGCGGAAGTCGTTCAGTGCCTGATAGATCTCCTGTTCGGAGTTCATCACGAAGGGCCCGTACTGCACGATGCGCTCGTTCAGCGGACGCCCGGCAAGCAGCAGGGCGCGCGATTCCCCTTCCGCCGCCAGACTGATGCCGTCGGCCTGTGCATCGTTGTCCAGGATCGCCATGCGCCCGGCCGGGACGCTGCGCCCGCCGATCTGCAGCGCGCCGCGGTACACATAGACGAAGGCATTGCGCTCGGCTGTCAGCGGCTGTTCGAAACGGCCGCCCGGCGGGAACTGCAGATCCAGGTACAGCACCGCAGTGGCGTCGCGGCTGACCGCGCCGGACACGCCGTGGCTTTCGCCGGCGATCAGCGTGCCGCGCACGCCACTGTCGGCAAGGAAACCGGGCAGCTCGTCGGCGGTGAAATCGCGGTACCACGGGGGGGCCATCTTGTCGCGCGCAGGCAGGTTGATCCAGAGCTGGAAGCCTTCCATCACGCCTTCCTGCTGCTGCGGGATCTCGGAATGGATCACCCCGCGGCCCGCGCTCATCCATTGCACGCCGCCGGACTCCAGCAGGCCTTCGTGACCGGCGCTGTCACGGTGCAGCAGACGGCCGGCGAGCATGTAGGTGACCGTCTCGAAACCACGGTGCGGGTGGTCGGGGAAGCCGGCGATGTAGTCGTCCGGCTTGTCGCTGCCGAAGGCATCGAGCATCAGGAAGGGGTCGAGCCGGCGCTGCAGCGGCTGAGTGAGCACCCGCGTGAGCTTCACGCCGGCGCCGTCGGAGGTGGCCACCCCGCCCACCAGTTGTTCGACCTTGCGGCTGCGGCGTACCGTGCCGGCGGTCTGGATGCGTGCCTCGTTCATGGCGATGCTCCCGTTGATGGTTGGCCGCGCAGCGCCTCAGGCCAGCGCGGCGGCAAGGTCGGCTTCGGCTTCGGCAAAGCCCTGGCGGGCGCCGTCTTCGCCCATGGCGAGGCCTTCGGCGTAGATGAAGCGCACGTCTTTCATGCCGAGGAAGCCGAGCACGGTGCGCAGGTAAGGCACCTGCGTGTCGGTCTCGGTTCCGCGGTAGCGCCCGCCGCGCGCCAGTGCGAAGTACACCGTCTTGTCCTTGAGCAGGCCTTCCGGGCCGTTCGCGGTGTAGCGGAAGGTGACGCCGGCACGTGCGATCGCGTCGATCCAGCTCTTGAGCTGCACCGGGACGCTGAAGTTGTACATCGGCACGCCCAGCACCAGGACGTCCGCCGCCTGGACTTCGGCGATCAGCGCATCGTCCAGCGCGACCCGTGCCGCCTGTTCGGGCGTGCGCTGCGCGGCCGGCGTAAACAGTGCGCCGAGGGTCTGCTCGTCGAGGACCGGGTGCGGAGTGACGGCCAGGTCGCGCAGCGTCAGGCGGGCGTCCGGATGGCGGTCGAGCAGGCGTCCGGCGATCAGGCTGGCCAGGCGGGTGGAGTTCGCGTCGGCGCGGCGGGCGCTGGAATTGATCTGCAGGATGTTCATCGTGGTCTCCATCGGGTTGGGTATGGCTGCCACTTTATTGGTCGCGAAAACATTGCAGAAGACCGCAGAATGGATAATATTGTTCCCTGTATGGAACAGTGCGACGCCAACGACCTGCTGATCTTTGCCAGAGTGGTGGACTTGGGCAGTTTCAGTCGCGCGGCGGCGCGCCTGACGCTCCCCAAGACCACCGTCTCGCGGCGCGTCGCGCTGCTCGAGGAGCAACTCGGCGAGCGGGTGCTGTTGCGCACCACGCGGCGGCTCAGTCTGACCGAGTTCGGTGCGCATCTGCTGGAGCATGCGCGTCAGGTAGCCGACGAGGTGGACGCGGTGAAGGCGCTTGCCGAGCACCGCCAGGCGCGCCCCAGCGGCCGCCTGCGGGTGTCGATGCCGAGCGATTTCGCCAACCTCCTGTTGAGCGACATGCTGGCCGCCTTCGCTGCGCTGCATCCTGCGGTGACGCTGGAGATCGATCTGTCGCCGCGCCGCGTGGACATCCTCGGCGAGAACTACGATCTGGCGGTGCGCATGGGGGTGTTGCCCGACGATGCCCTGCTGGCGGCGCGCCGCATCGCACTGATCTCGATGGGCTTGTATGCTTCGTCGGGCTATCTGGCCGAGCATGGCGAACCGGAGCTGCCCGAGGAGTTGGCGCACCACCAGGCCCTGCTGCTGCAGCGTGCCGCGGGCGGCCCGGTCGTCTGGCAGTTGAGCCACGGCACACGGCAGTACGAGCTCTCCCCGCCGGCGCGCATCGTGGCCAATTCGCCGGAGTTGCTGATCAATCTGGCGGGTGCCGGCGCGGGCATTGCGGCCGTGCCGGACCACTTCGCCCGCTCGCGCGTGCAGCGTGGCGAACTGCGCCGCGTACTGCCCGGCTGGCAGCTGCCGGCGCATGCCGCCTGGGCGGTGTTTCCGGGACGGCGCCTGATGCCCGCCAAGACGCGAGCCTTTCTCGACATGCTGGAAGCGGCCCTCGCCGGCGCCTGCGAAGCGGAAGCCGCACGCAGCGCGGCCGAACGGCGCTGAGCGTGCGGCGCGGACAGCCGCGCAGGCCGGGCTACCAGGGCCGGCAGGGCAGGGGAAAGCCGCCGTGCGCGAAGAAGCGCGCGAGGTCGCGGAAATCGTGCTGCTGTGCCGGGTCCAGCGCGGCGTAGGCCGCGCGCGCGGCGGCCTCGCGTACCGCGTCGAGACGGTTCGCGTGCAGGCTGCGGATCGCCACCCGGAAAGGCACCAGGAAGGTGCGCTGCAGGCGCACCGTTGCGCCGAACACGCCGGCGGCCACGCGCAGTTCGTCCAGACTGAAGGCCGCACGCAGCGAGTTGTGGTAGTCCTCGGTGAACAATGCGGGTTGGCGTGCGCGGTGCTCGTGGGCGATGAAGGCCTGGGTGGCGGCGCGCTTCAGACGGCCGAAATCGACCAGGTAGAGGCCGCCGCCGGGCTTCAGCACCCGGTGGACCTCGGCCAGGCAGTGCCCGAGCGCGACGCTGTCGGGCAGGTGGTGCAGCGAGACGGTGGATATCACGGCGTCGATTGACGCCGTGGCGATGCCCTCGAGCGCCTCCATGCGCCCGTTGCGCAGGTCCACGTTGCCGATCGCGCAGCGTTCCAGGGTGTGCCCGGCCAGCTCCAGCATGGCGGGGGAGGCGTCGATACCGACGAAGCGCGCCGCAGGATTCAGCCGGGCGATCACCGCCAGCTGGTTGGCCGGGCCGCAGCCCAGGTCCAGCACCCGTCCGCCCGGCGGAATGACCGCGCTGGCCTGGATGGCGTGGTACAGATAGCTGAAGGCGAGCATGCCGTCCTCCCGTCCGGCCTGCATGAAGGCCTGTGCGCCCGCCGGGTCGTCCATCAGCAATTCGGGCTCGGGGATGCGCGCTTGCCGGCGGCGCGCCGCCAAGTCGAGGAAGAGGTTGAGCAGCAGGGCGGGGCTGGGCATGGCGGGCAGCCTGTTGTGGCGAGGTGTGGCGGGCGATTATGACGCAAGACGCCGTCGGCCCGGAGCGCGCCGCGCGGCTGCACCGCCGCGCGCAGCACCGTGCACGGCTGCGCTGGCCGCGGAGCGCTATACTCGGTGCCCTGCGGTTTTCGGCATGCGCCCGGCTCCTGCCTGGTATTTTTTCGGAACCCCCTGATTTTGCTCAATCTTTGCGCCTGTCCCCGGGTGCTATAATCCGCCCGTCCGTTACCCACCTGCGCGCATGCAACTCTACGCCCTCGGCCTGAATCACCATACCGCCCCGCTCACCATCCGCGAGCGGGTCGCGTTCCGGCCTGAGCGGCTGGAACAGGCCCTGCAGGATCTGACCCGTGCGCGCACCGTGCCCGAGGCGGCGATCCTGTCCACCTGCAACCGCACCGAGGTGTATTTCGCCACCGAGCAGCCGCAGCATGCGGCCGACTGGCTGGCGCGCTTCCACGAGCTGCCGCTCAACGAGATTTCGCCCTACCTGTACACCCACCCGCAGCGCGAGGCGGTGCGCCATGTGTTCCGCGTGGCCAGCGGGCTCGACTCGATGGTGCTGGGCGAGCCGCAGATCCTCGGACAGGTGAAAGAGGCGGCGCGCCGCGCGGAAGACGCGGGCACCATGGGCACGCTGCTGCACAAGCTGTTCCAGAACACCTTCGCAGTGGCCAAGGAAGTGCGCTCGACCACGGCGATCGGCGCCAACATCGTCTCCATGGCGGCGGCAGCGGTGCATCTGACCGAGCGCATCTTCGAGCGCGTGTCCGACCAGCATGTGCTGTTCATCGGCGCCGGCGAGATGATCGAACTCTGTGCCGCGCACTTCGCCGGGGCCAAGCCGAAATCGATGACGGTGGCCAACCGTACCGAGGCGCGCGCGCTTGAAGTGGCGCAGCGCTTCGGCGCGCAGCCCGTGCGCCTGGACGCCATCGGCGAACTGCTGCCGCGCTTCGACGTGGTGGTGTCCTGTACGGCCGCGCCGCTGCCCATCGTCGGTCTCGGCATGGTCGAGCGCGCGGTCAAGGTGCGCCGCCACCGCCCGATGGTGATGGTCGATCTGGCGGTGCCGCGCGACATCGAACAGGAAGTCGGCAAGCTCGACGACGTCTTCCTGTACACCGTGGACGATCTTGCCCAGGTCGTCGATGCCGGCCTCGAATCGCGCCAGCAGGCGGTGCTGGAGGCCGAGGACATCATCACCAGCCGGGTCGACGGCTTCCTGCACTGGATGCAGGCGCGCGACGTGGTGCCCACCATCCGCGCGTTGCGCAGCCACGCCGAGAGCCTGCGCCATGCCGAGCTGGAGCGCGCCTTGCGCCTGCTGGCGCGCGGCGACGATCCGCGCCAGGTGATCGAGGCGCTCAGCCATGGCCTCACCAACAAACTGGTGCATGGTCCCACCCGCTACCTCAACCAGACCGATGGCGAGCAGCTTGCCGAAGCCAGCCGGCTGGTGCAGCGCCTGTACAATCTCCACCCGGACGAATAACCGACGACCAAGGGCCGGTATCGTTCGCCCTGAGCCTGTCGAACAGCGCGTGCGCCGCGGCGCTTTCACAGTATCAGTGCGAACGGATCGTGTTCCGCTCGTCGGCAGGCTCCTCTTGCCCTTGACCCCATGAAACAGAGCATCCGAGACAAACTCGAACATCTGGCTGCCCGCCTGACCGAAGTCGACCGCGAACTGGCCTCCGAGCACGCCGCGCAGGACATGAACGCGTTTCGCGCGCTGTCGCGCGAGCGTGCCGAGATCGAACCGGTGGTGCAACTCTACCGCGACTACCTGCAGGCCGAAGCCGACTGCAGGACGGCGCGCGAGATGCTCGCCGACCCGGAGATGCGCGAGCTGGCAGAAAGCGAGCTGGAGACCGGCGAGGCGCGCATTGCCGGACTGGACGGCGCCCTGCAGCGCGCCCTGCTGCCGCGCGACCCCAATGACGAACGCAATCTGTTCCTGGAAGTGCGCGCCGGCACCGGGGGCGACGAGGCCGCGCTGTTTGCCGGCGACCTGCTGCGCATGTATCTGCGCTACGCCGAACGCCAGCGCTGGAAGGTGGAGATCGTCTCGGCCAACGAATCCGAACTGGGCGGCTACAAGGAAGTGATCGCCCGCATCAGTGGCGCCGGTGCGTACTCGCGGCTCAAGTTCGAGTCCGGCGGCCACCGCGTGCAGCGCGTCCCGGTCACCGAAACCCAAGGCCGCATCCACACCTCGGCGTGCACCGTGGCGGTGATGCCCGAGGCAGACGAACTGGCCGAGGTGAACATCAACCCCGCTGAACTGCGCATCGACACCTACCGCGCCAGCGGGGCCGGTGGGCAGCACGTGAACAAGACCGACTCGGCGGTGCGCATCACCCACTTGCCGACCGGCATCGTCGTCGAATGCCAGGACGACCGCTCACAGCACAAGAACCGCGCGCAGGCCATGTCGGTGCTCGCCGCGCGCATCCGCGATGCGCAGGTGCGCGAGCAACAGGCGCGCGAGGCCGCCACGCGCAAGAGCCTGGTGGGCAGCGGCGACCGCTCGGAGCGTATCCGCACCTACAACTTCCCGCAGGGGCGGGTCACCGACCATCGCATCAACCTCACCCTGTACAGGCTGGACGCGGTGATGGACGGCGACCTCGAGGAACTGATCGGCTCGCTGACGCTGGAGCACCAGGCCGCCCTGCTGGCGGAACTGGCCGGGGACTGACATGGCCGACACGCTGGCCGCACCGGACATCGCCGGCGCACTCGCCTGGGCACGCGAACATATCGAGCTGATGGACGCCCGCGTCCTGCTGCGCCATGTGCTGCAATGCAGTGCGGCGCGGCTCGTCTCACACCCCGAACAACGGCTCGCCGGGCCCGACTGGAGCGTCTTCCGCACGCTGGTCGAGCGCCGTGCGGCCGGCGAGCCGGTGGCCTATCTGGTCGGCGAGCGCGAATTCTTCGGGCGCAACTTCCTGGTCTCGCCTGCGGTGCTGATCCCGCGCCCCGAAACCGAACTGCTCATCGAACTCGCGTTGGCCCGCTTCGGCAGCCGCCCGGGCAGCCGCGTGCTCGACCTGGGCACCGGCAGCGGCGCGATCGCCATCACCCTGGCGCTGGAACTGGATGCGGTCGACCTCACCGCCGTGGACGCCTCGCGCGAGGCGCTGTGGGTGGCCATGGCCAATGCCGCCCGCCTGGGGGCGAGCGTTTCCTTCGTCCAGGGCGACTGGTTCGCCGCACTCGGCGAGGAGCGTTTCCACCTCATCGTCTCCAACCCACCCTATGTCGCCGAGGCCGATCCGCACCTTGCCGACGGCGATGTCCGCTTCGAGCCGCAAAGCGCTTTGGCGGCCGGTCCGGAAGGGCTGGACGACCTGCAGATCATCGTCGCCGAGGCGCCGCGCCATCTGGAAAGGGACGGCTGGCTGTTGCTCGAGCACGGCTACGACCAGGCCTGCGCGGTGCGCGGGCTGCTCACCGACGCCGGGTTCAGCGAGATCAATTCGTGGGCGGACCTCGCCGGAATCGAACGGGTCAGCGGCGGGCGCTGGCCGGGTCGGCCCTGAGACCGATGAGGCCGCAGGCATGCCGCGCACTGGCGCCGCTGAACATGATCTGCGATATTGACGGAAGGCGGATCGCGCCCTAGACTTTTCCGACTGTTTCACTCAACTTTTTGATAGCGAAGATCATGGACATCCAGGACGTCATCCGCGAGCAGGTCGGTTCCAATTCCGTGGTGCTCTACATGAAGGGCACGCCCCAGTTTCCGCAGTGCGGCTTCTCCGCCACTGCGGTGCAGATCCTCAAGCATTGTGGCGTCTCGCAGGTGGCCGCGGTGAACGTGCTGGAAAACGACGCCATCCGCCAGGGCATCAAGGAATTCTCCAACTGGCCGACCATCCCGCAGCTGTACATCGGCGGCGAATTCGTCGGCGGCTCGGACATCATGCGCGAGATGTTCGAGAACGGCGAACTGCAGCAGATGCTGGCCGATGCGGGGGCGGTGAATCCGGGGTAAGCCCAAAACTTCACCGTACAAAACGACGAGGGCGGAGAATTCCGCCCTCGTCGTTTTGTACGCGCTACCTGCGCCAACAGAGATCGGCCGCCAGCGCTCCCGTGCGCGTTTTCGCACCTGTGCTGGACAGACGCAAGGTACCGCAGGGATCGTTGTTCATCACCCCTGCGGCTATGGGTACCGCTTCCAGTACGTATCGGCCCGGCCGCTCGGCCGCTGCAATGCCTGTCTCATTGAACTGCAGGGTGTACACTCCACCACCATCCTTGGGCGAAGCCGTGAAGGGCAGGGCGGGGCGCGTACCGTCGGCATTCGTATAGCGCCCGTTGGTTGTGTAGAACCGCTCCAGGAACTGCGCAAGCTCGAGCAACCCAGTCTGTGCGTCGGCACGACGCGTCTTGCGCATGTGGTCCTGATAGGCGGGGTATGCAACCGAGGCGAGGATCGCGACGATTGCGACGACGATCATCAACTCAATCAACGAGAAACCCCGCGAGAGTATGTTGCGCGATGTAGTCATGCTCGGGTCCTGGGCAGCGTCTTTCACGTTCAGTTGTCCATGATGATGATCCGGGTAACCCGTTCATCGGTGAAAACAAGGCCTACCGTCTTTCCCGGCACGACGTCCGCGAACGTTCTCGGTGTCTTGCCGTCCTGTGCAACGAAAACCACCTGCGGAGCCAGTACGTAGCGCCTGTCGTCGACGGTAATGCTACCGGCGCCCGTGCTCAAGGAGTCGAGCCGCCCGACGATTTCCACCGGGTTTGCTGGCGGGGGGCCATCAATCGCACTTGCCGGGGTGGAAAGGAATAGGGCGCAGGCCAGGATCGATGGCCAGATCGCGAGTCTTGAGGTCTTCATTGAGACGATTCTCCCGGATTAGATCTGCGTCGAGTTGTCATCGGAGTTGGCGCCAGGACTTTCTGCCGAGAAGTTCGGCAGCGCCGAAACCATCGCCGACCTTATCCTGCCCGCCCAGCAGAAACTCGCGGCTGCTGTCGCCGTCACGAATTACTGTGAGGCGTTCCCCGCGCGAACCGCCGATTGCACTTATGGCATCGCCTTCATGCAGATCCCCGGCTGTGAAGAGGCCGTCGCGGTTCAGATCGAAGACCGCCGTGGTCGTTCTGGCCCCGGAGACGAGGTTCAGGTCGAATACGAATCCCCGTCTGCCGTATCCGCATGGATCATTGTCAGGAATCAACGTGGTGAAACGGACCCGTCGCTGGTCGATTCCGGACGGGAAGGTTGGTGGGCTGATGACGCGCTCGCCTTCCGCTATGCCATTGAAAATCAGGTCCAGATACCAACCCTTGTGGTTATTCGTCAAAGCGTTCTGCGAAACCTTGCGGCCGAGCACGGTGAATTCCTCATCGCCGTCGTTGAAGGTAAGCGATTGCTGCCAGGTAATGGTTTGCTGCAGGAGATCACTTCGCACTGTTCCGGTTGTCGACGAGGTGTCGAAGATGCCGTAAATGGTCTGGACCTGCGGGTTTGCCAGACTGGCGTCACCCGTGCGGAAGTAGCTGCCTGTTCCGAACAGAACAACCAGGCGGGTCGGGTCGGTCGGATGCACCGCGAGCGTAGGGCGGGCCGTGATCGGTTGCGCCGTTCCGCCGGCATCCTGGGCCTGAAACAGGATCTGCTTGTTGCCGCTCTGGTTCCAGTTGCCAGGGTTGTTGCCGCTGAGGTTGAAGCGCCACAGACGGCCATGCAGGTCTCCCGCATACACGTAGCGCGTGGTGAGGTCCATGGTGGGCCAGTCGGTTGTGACCGGAGAGGCGAGGCCGTTCGGTGCGGCAGCGGTCCCCTGACCGGTGTCGATCGGAACCGGAGTGTTGGCGCCGAGCAGTGCGCCATCGCTCAAGCGCACGACGAACAGCATGGCCTTGTGGCTTTGACTGTTGTAGCCATTGCCGAAGATCGCCACCCATTCGTAGCTGTTCGCGCCCGTCCTCACGCGGGTGATGACCGGTTGACCGACACCGTACCCGAGTTCGTTGTGCTTGTACTCCCACAGGACGTTCGCCGCACTGAAGTTGGTCGGATCGCTGATATCAAGGGCGAACACCGTGCGTCCGCCGGCTCCCATCGTGCCGACCAGCACCGTCTTCCAGCTTCCTCCCCAGTAGGCGTCACCGATCGCCGCTTCGCCGTCAACGAAATAGCGGTGGGCGTAGTTCGAATCCATCAGTTCGTTGATCCGCGCGTGCTGGCTGCTGCCCTCGGGTAGCAGCAACTCGCTGGGCATGTAAGCGAAAAGTTCATTACCGGTACTGGCATCAAATACGTGCAGCATGCCGTCATTCGCGCCCAGTGCCAGCATGTCCGGTCGGTTACGGTAGCCCGGGCTGGCGCGATAGGTGTCGTAGCTCGCTCCTTCGGCGCCGGGCAGCATGCGGTAGCCGAAGTTCCGCTTCCCGATGAACTGGGGGTTGGATCCGATGATGTCGCCGAGCAGGCGCTGCCCATCGACGGGACTGATGCGCGAGCGCAGGCTGGCATGCTCGCTGCCGCGCAGCCAGGCGAGCCGTGCCCCGGCAAGGCTGTCCGCCGTGCCGGCGGGGGAGCGACTCAAAGCGGTCTGCTGAGCGGTGCTGAGGCTGGTCAGGTTGTTCAGAGCAACCGTTGCGCCCGTGTCGCTGCGCTTGGTGAAGATCCTGCGGTCCGACACCGGATTGGCACGCAGCCGAGCTTCGGCATCCCAGGCGAGTTGATTCCTGTTGCCGTTGGCATCAAGCGTATATGCCTTGAGCTCGCCCGACCAGTCGCCGCTGCGGAAACCCGCGGTGTATAGCAGCGTGTTTGCTTGAAGAACTGCAGAGCTCGCCGCGGCCGATGTCGCCGAATCTTCGACCCGCGCGCCGATCTCCGCAAGCACCGCGCTGAGTTCGTTTGCGAAGGTGTCCGGGTCGGACGCACTGAAGAAGCCGCCGCGGCTGTTGACCGCTGCGTGCAACAGGTCGTCGATGTTCGCTGCGCCGGCGTCTGCCGACGGCTGGGGCCAGTTGATTGCCGCCCCGGCACTCAGGGCGCTCCACGCATCGCTGGGGTTGATGCTGCCGCTGACGCCGAGGCCGATGCCGAAGGTCACCATGTGCTGCCAGAACGCGGGATTCCGCACGCTCGTGGGCACATTGTTCGGCATGCCGGTTCCCGTGCGTAGATCGCGGCTCCAGTAATACATTGCCACGTCGGCCAGTGTGTTGCTCCAGTCGTCCCGGAACGGGTCAGCGGCTGTGTACTGGTAGGCGGCACCGCTGGGACTGGTGATCGTGGGGCCGGCGCTGTTGTCGACGTTTGCGCGTGCGGCTTCGGTTGATGCCTGATCGCCGTTCCAGTAGCCATCGGTCATTAGGATGGTGTAGCTCTGCCGGCAACTCAGATCCGTACCGCCACTGGCCCCCGGGGTAGTGCTCCACGGGCCGCGCGAGTCGGTGCGGGAGTAGTATTGGCCTGCATCGTCGAGCGCTCTGCGCAGCGGCGTTCCCGAGGTCGGGATGGTATGGGTATACAGTTTGCTGAAAAAATCGCTTCTGTTCGCGCCCGAGAATGGCCGGACGCCGCTGATGATGGTCTGGGTGCTGACGTTGTCGACCGATTGAGAGGCCGAGTTGATTGCGCCGAAACCGACCCGGAGGTTTTCGGGTTGCTGTGCAAAGGCCTTGCCGATACCGGCACGTGCTGCAAGTATGCGGGAGCGGTAGAAGGTGTACCAGTTGGCGAAATTCTGTGCTTCCTGGGCAACGGTTCGTGTGATGCCGTTACCCCATGTAAAGCTCGTGACTGCTGTTTCGCTGCCGCCGTTCAGATCCTGACTGTAGCCATTGGTGCCGCGGATCTGGTACTTGACGTAGTTCGATGGGGTGAATGTATTGCCACTGCCCTTGTACTGATAGAAGGTTATCGGCCTGAAACTGGTCGACGTATTGTTGTCTTCCCATTGCGTTCCGGTCCATCGCCGCCAGCGGTCATGAGTCTGGGAGGCCGTGAGGTTGATTGTTCCCAGTCCGGTGTTTGCCGGGTTGTGGTGGGCTGCAGTGGCCGTGTTGCCACTCAGATAGACTGTACCGTCATGATTCACCCACGGGGAATAAGTAATCTCGGGGTTATAAAAAACGGTGTTGTTATGACTGGAGCGGACGTGGACGTTAGCGATATCTGTATCACTGAACGTGATGATCCGCCGATCATAGACCGAACCGCCGTAAAGGCTGCTAGGGCGCGGAAAGAGATAATAGGTATACGTGATGCTGTCCGGCATGATCTCCCATTGCATCGAGCCTGAGTCATCAAGAATGAACATCAGGTTGGGATCGACGCTCGGCGTCAGAAAGAGCGGGCCGTTCGCAATACTGACCTGTGCATGGGAGGGACAGGCAATACTGGCAGCAATGGCAAGAACTGCCAGGGACCTCGGTAGCCTGAACGATTGCTTGGCCATGGTCTGCTCCTGACTGGCCCCGTGGGGGCGAAGATTCGAATTCGATATGAGGTGTATCACGACAAGCCCAGCGTTGCGGTTAGCAGTCGCCGTCAGCCGATTCGTAGAAACCGATGGTCGATTGCAGCACGGTCACAGCGTCCGCTGTAAGTCCGACCCCCCGCGCAGTGACCGGATGGGTGCAGTAGTATTTCGGCTCTCCTGCCGCCACGCCAACACGCACTACCGTGGCCGGCCCGACGTGGAATACGGGATTTGCCGCATGCGCTACGGCCAGACCGGCGTTGATGTTCGCGGTGCCGGTCGGGGCGGGCGTGGCCCCGTCCCAAGTTTCGGGTGATGCGATTTTTGCGGCAAAGCGCAAGGCAGGTCGGTTTGCCGCGTTCCGCACATGCGCCTCTCCCGCCCGTAAGGCACTTTCGGCAGCTTGGAAACCAAGCGACTGGTCGCGCATGTTGCCGGCCATGCGCTCCTCCATTGTGGTGCCTCGCATGCCGCTTACGCCCAGAATGGTGAGAACGAGCAGTAGGATCAGAGCGATCACCAGCACGGTGCCGCGCTGAAAGTCATTGCGCTGGTGGAGGTGGAGGAATGGCTTCATGGCAGTCGGTTCCGCAGGCCGATAGTCGTGTCGAATGCCTGGGCCAGGCGGTTTTCGGGAATGGCGATGTTGGTGCCGTGACAGTTGAGTGTCATTGCTGCGGTGGCAACGTTCGTTTCGCCGCTATAGGGTAGGACACATACTCGTGCGGCAATGACGTTGTTCCAGTCTGTAACGGCCGAAGCTGCGGAGTATGCATTGACATCGCCATTGCCGTTGGTGTCCTCACCGTAAAGCACTCGCATGTCGTAGACGTTTTCGACCAGTTCCTCCGCGAGCGGCCCGGCATTGCCACCCGCAACACTCAGCCGGACCCGATAGAGCGAGCGACTGCCGGGAGACGAACCGTTGCCGATGTAATACGCGAATGCGCTGAACTCGACCATCTCTGCGTCGGGGCCGTACTGATAGGGCGTCCCATTCGTCGTGCAGACCACCGGATATCCTAGACCCTTGGTGCAGTTACCCGGACTACCAGTACCCGTGTTATGAACGATCGTCACGTTGTTGCTGTTCACGTTCGTGAGTTGCATGATCGATGCTTGACGGTTGTCGCACACCATGACGATGCTGCCATTGGTGAGATCATGCAAAGTGGAGAGCTTGAACTGTGCAGAGGTCTCCTGGTGCTCGACGATGGTGTATTTCTTGTTTCCAGATCCGCCTCGAATCACGAACGCGTGGGTTCCCGCGACCCGGTTACCCTGGGCGTTTCCAAAGTCGTATGCATCGGCGAAACTTGTTGCACCGTCATAACCGATAATTCCGCCGTTGCCGAAATCAGCCCACCACGCTGACGGGTTGTTCAGGGTGTTGGCAATCCGGTTCGTACTCGCACATCCGGTCAGTCCGGCCATTCTTACATCATAGGTGATGAACTCGAGCGCAAATCTACCGCTTTCCTGTACCCGGGATAGTGCTTCGCTCGTACGGTAGGTCTGCTTGCTGCCGAGGAAGACATTGATCACTCCGGCCATGAGTAGCAGACCCAGCACCAGGGCAATCATCAATTCGACAAGTGTTACGCCGCACTGTCGCGTGTGTATGGGTTTCATCACAGAGCTTCCTGCCTTTGACGTCACGGCGCGATCTGGGTGCGGTAAACGAAGGTGGCATTGCTGACGTTGGTGGCGTCGTTTGCCGACTTAATCCGCCCACGGTTGTCGTTCCACTGGATGGTGATGGTTGCGACTGTCCCGTTGAGCGCCAGATTGCCTGTTGCGCCCGGGCCGAGCAGCGTGGTGACTCGGGCATTCCAATCAGCGCGATCGCCTGCCGCGTCGTCGGCGTAGGCCCCACTGCGTGTTGCAACGGCACGGGCACGCATGCGGTCGCTAAGATCATAGGCAAGCAGCGTTGCCTGAGAGCGCAAATACGCACTGTGGTTGCTTTGCAGACTAGTCATCTGCAGACCAGCCAGTCCGAGCAGGCCGATGGACAGCACGACGATCGCGACCAGCACTTCGATCATCGTTGCCCCGCGGTTCTGCTGCGGGGCTGCAAAGCAGGATAGGTTCATGGCTAACATGCAATCCTCTCAACGCGCACCGAGCCGGTTGCATTGATCGAAACTTGGCGCCGCTGGTTGTTTGTGCAACCGTTCGGACGCACGCTCAGTGTCACCGCCGCACTTGCACGGCCGGTACTAAGAAACGTCACGGCATTGCCGGTTACGACCAAAGCATTTCCCGGCGCATCCCATTGGCGGATGGTGACTCCGCCTGCCGCGACAGACCAACCTTGGTTCCAGTTGTTGCCAGGTGCGGTGACCGTGATGTTGACGCGCCTGCGCAAGGCCTCGGAGCGCGCAAACTGCATCGCTCCAACGAGTTCGTTCGCGGTCGAGAGCGACCGATTGTCTCGCATGACGGAGGCGAACGACGGTGCGCCGAGTGCAACAATGATCGCCAGAACGGCGATGGCGATCATCAACTCCAGCAGGGTAAATCCAAGATCCTTTTTCATGCTTCTAATCTAGCCTTTGGGGGATGGCAAAGGGTGGGCATTCCGACAAGCGCAACCATTGCGCAGATGAACGGTTACAACTGCTCTCGTGTTGCGTTGCGACAAAGTGCCTTGTGGCCCAGGTGCCAGGCCAGCAGGTGCGGGGGCATGCGCAGCCAGTGGGCGCGCACGTAGAGCAGCCAGCGCGCAAGTCCGCTGCCCGGGCGGTCGATCAGCGGGTGGTGGGGGTGCAGCGCCCGGGTGTACAGCGCATCGGTCAATGATGACCCGGGTGGGTTTGCCGGGCAAACCGGCGTTCCCAGCAGGCGGGCGCACTGGTGTCGCGCAAAGGCCAGTGGCGTCGCGAGATGGAGTTGCCGTGCGCGTCTGTCGAGGGTCTGCTCGAAGTCGGTGTCCTGCGCGCCGAAATGGCGGAACAGTCCGTCCAGGTCGAGCAGGTCGCGGAATCCGTTCGGCAACTCGCCCTCGTGGAACAGATGGGTGGCGCTGTGCAGCAGCATGTCGGCCGGGGCGAGTACCCGAACGCCTTCACAGTGGGTTGCGGGTATCGCCTGCTCCAGCATTGATACCGGGTCCGGGTCGAAGCGCGCAGTGAGCGGCAGGATGCGGTGGTGCACGTCGACCACGGTACCGCGGCGCAGGTGGCGCATCGGCGGCAGTTCGTGCATCCATTGGCGGTAGTAGCGCTGGTCGTAGGCGTCGTGGTGGGTGCCGGCCCAGCCGTGCTTGAGCAGCACGCCCTCCACCTCGGCGATGCGCTGGCGCGGCACCAGGATGTCCACGTCGGAGAAGAAGCGCCCTCGCGCAAAGGGCAGGCCTGCGGCGAGGTAGGCCGCGCCCTTGAGCAGCACCAGGGGCAGGCCGAGTTCGTCGAGCGCGTCGCGCAGGCATTCGATCTCCCAGCCGACTGCGCGGGCCTGGCGGGCCGACAGGGCTAGTGCGGCCCGGATGTGCGGCCGGCAGGCGGCCGGCAGGGCGTCCGCGGGGAGATCCTGCGCGGTGATGGCGAGCTTGCCCAGTACGTTCGCCCGGCGCGCCAGGCGGATCAGGGTGTCCCAGCCGCGTTCGTCGAGTGTGGCGAGTTGTGCCGGGTCGGCAAGCAGGCCGGCCAGGGTGGCGGGCGACCATGCCGTGGTGGGCGCCTTCATGGTCTGAGCGCCTCGAACCATTGCCGGGCGTCCTCCAGCAGGGCGTATTGCAGGTCGATGGCCGGGGCGCGGCCGAGCAGGCCGGTCAGCACGGCAAAGGCGCTGGCACCGAGTACGTCATAGTTGAAGGCGTTGTCGATCAGCATGGCCAGTGCTTCCGGGCGCGCGATGCGCTCGGTGAGCAGGGCACTGCCGGCGACATAGCGCGGGGTGACGATCCAGCGCAGGGTGGCTGCCCGGCCGGCTTCCATCACCGCTTCGGCCGGTGGGGCGAGGTGGGCGACCGTGCCCTTCTTGGTGTCCGGCACGGGGGTGCTGAGGCGGGTGTCGGGCAGTACGCCGCGGATCACCCCGATGGCGGCGTTCTTCAGATTGACCGGCCGCGCCAGGCCGCAGACCTGCCCCGTGTCCGGGTCGATCAGCGCCAGCTCGTCGGACAGCAGGCGCCAGCCGCGGTGGCTCAGGTAGGCGCACAGGGTGCTCTTGCCGGCGCCCGGCGGGGCGGGAAGGAGCACGGCGTCGTCGCCGCGTGCGAGTACCGCGGCGTGCAGCAGCAGGTACTGGTGGCAGTGGCTGGCGATGCACCAGTTCATGCCCCATTCGAGCAGGGCGAAGGCCTGCGGGGCAGGGAGGGAGAGAAAGGGCGCGAAGCCGTCGAGGCGGAACTCGACCTGCGGGCGCAGCCAGCGGCGCAGGCCGCGGGGGCGCTCGATGGAAACGTGGAAGTCGGCGAATGGCGGATCGTTGGCGACCAGGTGATGGGGGTAGAGCAGCTGGAGGTTTTCGGCGACGATGGCCTCGCGGGTGTGGATGCGAAAGGTCAGCGGGCCGGTGCGCAGGCCGAGCTGCCCTTGCGCGAGCCAGGCGGCAAGCGTTGTGCGGGGCAGCGAACCGAGCGGAATGAACGGGGCTGGCGTCAAAGCAGGCGTGCAGCGATCAGCTGGTCGAGTGCCGATTCTATCCGGGAAAGCCGCTCCGCAGCGTGCTCGTCGGGCGGGAGTATGCCGGCGACGAGGGCGGCCTGCGGGCCGACGCGGCGCGCTGCGTCGCGTACCGCGAGGGTGAAGGGGTCGAGCAGATGGGTGTCGCCGGAGCGTGGGTCGTAAAGTGCCGCGCCGTCGTCCCAGACGGCCTCAAGCAGAGGCGCTGCAGATCCTTGCCGGCTCAATAGGACGCGATTCCGGTCTGGGTGATGTACGCGACGATGTCTTCCGCGTACCAGGGCGTGGCGCCGGCATAGGGGGTGTAGTAACCCTTGTTGACCCATTCCGTCCATAGGGCCACGAGCCGCGGTGCCGTCATGGCGCGCGGGTCGACCAGGCCGACCAGGATGTTGAGGTAGGCGCCGACGAAGTGGAAGCCGATCTTCGCCGGGTCTTCCGCACCGCTGAGCTGCATGACCTCCAGCATGGAGAGATCCTTCGTCGTGCCGTTCTTGCGCACGGTGACGAAGTTGGCGTAGCTGCCGCGCGGAAATACCTTGTGGAAAGCCGTGCTGGTCGGAATCGGCCATTGCGCGACGGTGCCGTCGGCATGACGTGGGTTCGACGTGTCTTCGCCCAGCGTCTTCCACATGCCCGGCGAGCGTCCGTTGCACACCGGCAGGTCGTCGGCCTTGTGGCTCAATGTGCCGGAGAGCGTTTCCGAGGGGCTGAAGCAGGTCTGTGCGAGCACCGGCCGGCTGGTCAGGGTGACCAGCAGCGGGGCCGAGGAGAGGCCGCCGCGCAGCAGGCGCCGACGCATTCCGGATACTTCGGATGCGGGGTTTGCCGACGCTTCGCGGTGATCCTGTCCGGTGTTCATGGCCATGTGTCCTGCCCGATGCCTGCGTTTGATTCTAGTACCGCCCCATGCCGCCTGCCGTGATCCAGCACACGGGTGGAGTGCGCAAGGGCTACTAGCAACTACAGTGCCCGTGGACGGATTGTCTCTATTTAACAGCTGCTTGCGCGGAGCGGTGCATGCTGGTGGGGACGTCTTGCGCGGGCAGTGTCAAGAAATCCGACACCTGTCTGCCGGACCGGGCGCCCGGCGCTCAGCGCCGTATCGCCAACGCCTCGTTGAGGCGCGCCACGAGGCGGGTGGCTTCACCCAGATAGCCGCGGCCGAACAGGTTGAGATGGTTCAGGATGTGGTACAGGCTGTAGAGCAGCTTGCGCTGTTCGTAGCCTTCGTTGAGCGGCAGGGCGCGGCGGTAGGCAGTATGGAAGGCGGTCGGGAAGCCGCCGAACAGTTCGGCCATGGCCAGGTCGGACTCGCGGTCGCCATAATGGATGGCCGGGTCGAATAGCACCGGGCTGCCGTCCGGCAGCATGCCGGCATTGCCGTGCCACAGGTCGCCGTGCACCAGGCTGGGGCGTGGGCGGTAGTCGAGAAAGAGCGCGGGGATGCGCTCCAGCAGGCGTTCGGCGCTCCTCTGCAGTTCGCCGCCGTAGCCGTTGCGGCGCGCAAGGTCGAACTGGGGGCGCAGGCGGCGTTCGATGACGAAACGCGACCAGTTGTCGCCGGGGGTGTTGATCTGCGGGCTGGCGCCAAGGTAGTTGTCGCTGGCCCAGCCGAAGTGTTCGCCCTCGCAGCGGTGCAGGGCGGCAAGCGCCTCGCCGAAACGCGCGCCGTCTTCGGGGCTGCTTACCGGGCGCAGGTCGAGGTGTTCGAGGATCAGGAAGGCGTGGTGCTCGTCCTGTTCGCAGCCGAATACGGCGGGCGTGCGCACGCAGCCGGTGGCCGAGCGCGCCGCCAGCCCGTCGGCCTCGGCACTGAATGCCGGCAGGCGCGCATTGGCGTCGAGCTTGACGAAGTAGCACTGCGCGCCGTCGCCGGCCACGAAGGCTTCGTGGCTGCAGCCGCCAGCCACGGCTTCGAACCGGTTCAGGCGAAAGCGCGCGCCGACCCGCCTGCGCAGCGCCGCTTCGATCGACGCCCGGGCGGGATGCGCCAGCATGGACGGCGGTCTGCGGGAGTCGTTCAGCCCAACTGCGCGCGCGCGCGCGCCACGGCCGCGCGCACCTGCCCGGGCGCGGTGCCGCCGACGTGATTGCGCGAGGCGAGCGAGCCGGCAACGGTGAGCACGGCGAACACGTCGTCGCCCATGCGTTCGGCGGCGCCCGGCACATGGGCCATGGCTGCGCGCAGCTCGTCCAGGCTGAACTGCGGCAGGTCGCAGCCGCGCCCGTCGGCCGCGCGCACCGCCAGGGCCACGGCTTCATGCGCGTCGCGGAA
>JAUVWV010000394.1 GCA_030603925.1 Thauera sp.
CGCGGCGCTGGCCGATGCCGCCCGCGAAGGCGGGCTGAAGTTCTAGATGAAGATCTTGATGAAGACTGAGAGGATTGCATGATGGCCGAGCAGGCTGTTGGAGCCGGCGGGCCTTCGAGCGCAGAAGGTCGCGACGGTAGGGGAGGCCGCTCCGATGACCGGCGCGGTCGCCGTGATGACCGTGGCGGCCGTGGCCGCGACGGCGGTGACAAGAACAACTACATCGAGCGCGTTGTCACCATCAACCGGGTGTCCAAGGTGGTCAAGGGTGGGCGCCGGTTCAGCTTCACCGCGTTGGTGATCGTCGGCGATGGCGCCGGCATGGTCGGTGTCGGATACGGCAAGGCCAAGGAAGTTCCCGCTGCGATTGCCAAAGGTGTCGACGAGGCGCGCAAGAGCTTCTTCCGTGTTCCGCTCATCGGTGGCACCATCGTCCACCCGGTCCAGGGGGAGGCGGCAGCCGGTGTCGTGATGCTTCGCCCGGCCAGCCCCGGTACCGGCGTCATCGCCGGCGGTGCATGCCGTGCGGTGCTGGAATGCGCCGGCGTGCATGATGTCCTGGCCAAGTCGCTGGGCAGCGATAATGCGATCAACGTGGTGCACGCCATGGTCGCCGCGCTGAAGATGATTCAGCGCCCCGAAGAGGTCGCGGCCCGCCGCGGCCTGCCGATCGAAGATGTAGCGCCCCCAGCCATGCTCAGGGCCCGCCGTGAGGCGGAGGCCCTGGCCACCGGCGCAGCGCGTGAGGGAACGGCATAACCACCATGGCAGAACTCAAGATCACCCAGGTGCGCAGCACCATTGGTGCGCGCTGGAACCAGCGTGAGTCCCTTCGGACTCTGGGCCTGCGTAAGATCCGCCAGTCCGTGGTTCGAGAGGACAGCCCACAGACCCGTGGACTGATCAGGGCTGTTCACCATCTCGTGACGGTTGAGGAGGTCTAAACAAGATGACGATCAAGCTGCACGATCTGCGTCCCGCGCCGGGCGCGAAGACTGCCAAGACCCGCGTAGGTCGCGGTGATGGCTCCAAGGGCAAGACCGCCGGCCGTGGCACCAAGGGCACCAAGGCGCGCAAGAATGTCCCCGCGACGTTCGAGGGCGGCCAGATGCCAATTCACATGCGGCTGCCCAAGCTCAAAGGCTTCAAGAATCGCTTCCGCACCGAGTACGACGTTGTTAATGTCGGCGACCTCAATAAGCTGTTCCCCAAGGGCGGCAGTGTGGGTGTCGAAGAGTTGGTGTCTGCTGGTGCGGTGCGCAAGAACGTACTAGTGAAGGTGCTCGGTGACGGAAAGCTGACCGTCAAAGTCGACGTCACCGCCAACAAATTCAGCCGCAGCGCACGCGACAAGATCAACGCCGCCGGTGGCAGCGCCACCGAGCTGTAGTTCAGTCGATGCTAAGGGCTTCGGTCGCGCAGGGGCGCTTTCGCCGAGTCAGCGGTAACATCGGCGTCATTTGCTGCGATTAACCTGTGCGTGCCGATACCAGGAGAAGTAGATGACCAGTCACCGACGTGCAGTTGCCGTGGCGATGGTCGCGGCTGGTTTCTCGGTGTTAGCCAGTGCGGTATCGGCTCATGCCGAGACTCTCGACGAGCGCTTCACCGAGGCAGTTACCTCACTGGGCATTGAGGTCGCGCCCGATACCGATCTTCCCGAGGCGGGTCGCCAAGTCTGCGACATGCTCACCGCGGGGGTAGTGGGCAATGTCAATCCGGTGCCGGCCGTGCGAGGCATGGTGACCACGTTGACCAACAGCGGATTGAGCCGTGAGCAGGCGGTGGGGATGATGCGGGTGTCGGTAGCCGCCTACTGCCCGCAGCACGCGCGGTTCGTGTCCCG
>JAUVWV010000120.1 GCA_030603925.1 Thauera sp.
CACGCTCGGCCTGATCCGCGATGCCGGCTGCCAGGCCGGGCTGGTGTTCAACCCGGCCACCCCGCTGCACTGGATGGACCACGTCATGGACAAGCTCGACGTGGTGCTGCTGATGAGCGTGAACCCGGGCTTCGGCGGGCAGAAGTTCATCCCCGAGACGCTCGTCAAACTGCGCGCGGCGCGTGAGAAGCTGGATGCCTATGAGGCGAGGAGCGGGCGGCGCATCCTGCTGGAGATCGACGGCGGGGTGAAGGTGGACAACATCGCCGAGATTGCCGCCGCCGGCGCGGATACCTTCGTCGCCGGCTCGGCGGTGTTCGGCGCCGCGCGCGCGGAAGACCCCAACCGCTACGACTCGGTGATCGCCGCGCTGCGCGCCGAACTGGCCGGCCAGCCGCGATGAACGGGGTGCGCTACCCGGCCGAGGCGGTGCTGTTCGATCTCGACGGCACCCTGCTCGACACCATCGCCGACCTCGCCGAAGGGGCCAACCGCATGCTGGCCGAGATTGGCCGTCCGCTGCGCACGCTGGAAGAAATCCACAGCTTCGTCGGCAAGGGCATCCCCAACCTGGTGCGGCGCTGCCTCACCGAGAACGCCCACGCCAGCGAGGACGAGATCGATGCCGCGGTCGGCGTGTTCCGCCGCCACTATGCGGTGGTCAATGGCCGCAGCACGCGCATCTATCCCGGCGTGCCGGAGACCCTGGCGGCCCTGCGCGCGCAGGGGCGGCGGCTGGCGGTGGTGACCAACAAGGCCGGCGACTTCACCCTGCCGCTGCTCGAGCGCATGGGCCTCGCTGCCCATTTCGATGCCGTGGTGGCCGGCGACACCCTGGCGGTGAAGAAGCCCGACCCCGCGGTGCTGTTCCACACCTGCGCCCTGCTGGGGGTGGAACCGGCGCGTGCACTGATGATCGGCGACTCGGCCAACGACGCGCTGGCCGCCCGCGGCGCAGGCATGCCGGTGCTGCTGGTGAGCTACGGATACAGCGAGGGTATGCCGGTGGACACCATAGATTGCGATGGGCTACTATCGAACGCACTCGAGGCGCTCGACCGCCTGCAGCCCTTGTAGCGGCGGGCTTGCGGTCCGCCTGGGGCCACCCATCTCATCACTCCAGATCGAATCGTGACTCACACAGACCGGGCTTCGGACAGCAAACAGGGTTCCCGCCACGCTGCCTTCCAGGGCGAGCGCTGCTGGCGCTGGTGGCCTGCGGGCCAATAAAGACCTCTCCCGCCCGCGGGAGCCGGGCCTGCCCGGCAACGCCCCCGCAACCGCCTGTCCGTACCGCACTGCCATTCGTGGAGTCACCATGCAAGAGCAAGAATTCAATGCCCTGGCCGCCCAGGGCTACAACCGCATTCCGGTCACCCTCGAGACCTTTGCCGATCTCGACACCCCGCTGTCGATCTACCTGAAGCTGGCCAACGAGCCGTGGACCTACCTGCTCGAATCGGTGCAGGGCGGCGAACGTTTCGGGCGCTACTCCTTCATCGGCCTGTCTTCGCCCACCCGCATCGAGGTGTACGGCCGCTCCGCGCTGCTGCTCACCGGCAACCGCCTGGTGGAGCGGCGCGACTACGGCGACCCGCTGAACTACGTCGCCGAGTTCATGGAGCGCATCAAGGTGCCGCCGCGCGAGCACCTGCCGCGCTTCGCCGGCGGCCTGGTGGGCTGCTTCGGCTATGACACGGTGCGCTACATCGAGCCGCGCCTGGCCAAGACCGAGAAGGAAGACGCGCTGGGCACGCCGGACATCGTGCTGCTGCTCTCCGAAGAAATCGCCATCGTCGACAACCTCTCCGGCAAGCTCACCCTGGTGGTGTACGCCGAGCCGGAAGTGCCGGGGGCCTACAAGCGCGCGCAGAAGCGCCTGAAGGAACTGCTCGCGCGCCTGCGCGCGCCGGTGCAGATTCCCGCCGAGACGCGCTGCGAATCGCAGCCGGCGGTGTCCAGCTTTGGCGAACAGGCCTTCAAGGATGCAGTGCGCCGCGCCAAGCAGTACATCGTCGATGGCGACATCATGCAGGTGGTGCTTGCCCAGCGCATGAGCAAGCCCTTCGGTGCCGGCCCGCTGGCGCTGTATCGCGCCATCCGCACGCTCAACCCCTCGCCCTACATGTTCTACTTCAACTTCGAGGACTTCCAGGTGGTGGGCGCTTCGCCCGAGATCCTGGTGCGCCTGGAGGACAAGAACGTCACCGTGCGGCCGATCGCCGGCACCCGCAAGCGCGGCGCCACCCCGGCCGAGGACCTGGCGCTGGAGGCCGATCTGCTGGCCGACGAGAAGGAGCGCGCCGAACACCTGCAACTGCTCGATCTTGGCCGCAACGACGCCGGCCGGGTGGCCGAGACCGGCACGGTGCGGGTCACCGACCAGTTCGTGGTGGAACGTTATTCGCACGTGATGCACATCGTCTCCAACGTCGAAGCCCGCCTCAAGGACGGCCTCAACGCGCTGGAGGTGCTGCGCGCCAGCTTCCCCGCCGGCACCGTGTCGGGGGCGCCGAAGGTGCGCGCGATGGAGATCATCGACGAACTCGAACCGGTCAAGCGCGGCATCTATGCCGGCGCGGCCGGCTACCTCGGCTTCCACGGCGACATGGACCTGGCCATCGCCATCCGCACCGCGGTGCTGAAGGACGGCCAGATCCACGTCCAGGCCGGCGCCGGCATCGTTGCCGACTCCGACCCCGAATCCGAATGGCAGGAAACCCAGAACAAGGCGCGCGCCATGCTGCGCGCGGCCGAAATGGCTGAAGGCGGGCTCGACACCCGCATCGACTGAACGGGCTGCGGCCCGCGGCGCCACAAGCGCCCCACAGGAGACCGGCATGAACGAGGACACCCACGTCTTTTACCGCAACCCCTTCACCACCTACCCGGTGATCGCGCGCGGCGAGGGCGCCTATCTGTTCGACACCAAGGGCAAGCGCTACCTCGATGCCTGCGGTGGCGCGGTGGTCTCGGCGCTGGGCCACAACGTGCCGGAGGTGGTCGAGGCGCTGAAGGCGCAGCTCGACAGCGTGGAGTTCGCCCACACCAGCCAGTTCACCAACCCGCCGCAGGAGCGGCTCGCCGAACTGCTCGCCGAGCTCTCGCCGGGCGGGCTCAACCATGCCTACTTCGTCTCCGGCGGCTCGGAGGCGGTCGAATCCGCCATCAAGATGGCGCGCGCCTACTGGGTGCAGATGGGGCGGCCGGAGAAGTGGATGGTGATCGGCCGCGAGCAGAGCTACCACGGCAACACCCTGGGCGCGCTGGCCGCCGGCGGCAACCGCTGGCGCCGTGCGCTGTACGAGCCCATGCTCTACCAGCGCCCGCGGGTGTCGCCCTGTTACTGCTACCGCTGCCCCTTCGACAAGGATCCGGCGCACTGTGCGCTGGAGTGCGCCGACGACCTCGAACGCGCCATTCTCGAAGTCGGTCCCGAGAAGGTTTCCGCCTTCATCGCCGAGCCCATCGTCGGCGCCACCGCCGGCGCCCTGGTGCCGCACGAGAACTACTTCCGCCGCATCCGCGAAATCTGCGACCGCTACGACGTGCTGCTGATCGCCGACGAGGTGATGACCGGGCTGGGGCGCTGCGGCACCTGGTTCGCCATCAAGCAGTTCGGTGTGGTGCCGGACATGATCTGCATGGCCAAGGGCCTGGCCGCCGGCTATGTGCCGATCGGCGCCACCCTGGTGCACAACCACATCGTCGACACCTTCCACAATCGCCGCAACGTCTTCCAGCACGGCCACACCTACATGGGCCACCCGCTGGCCGCGGCCGCCGGCGTGGCGGTGATCAAGTACATGCAGCAGCACAAGCTGGTCGAACGCAGCAAGAAGATGGGCGAGGAGCTCATCACCCGCCTGCGCGAGGCCCTGCACGACCACCCGCACGTGGGCGACATCCGCGGTCGCGGGCTGTTCTGCGGCATCGAGTTCGTGCTCGACCGCGCCACCAAGCACCCCTTCGAGCCGGACCTGGCCTTCCACCGCATCCTCGGCGAAACGGCGTTCGCCAACGGCCTGATCATCTACCCGATGGGCGGCACGCTGGACGGCCGGCGCGGCGACCACGTGCTGATCGCGCCGCCCTTCATCATCACCAAGGCGCAGATCGGCCGCCTGGTCGAACTGCTGGTGAAGTCGATCGACGCCACGGTGGCGAAGCTGCGCGAGCGCATCGCCGTGGCCGCCCTGCCATGAGCACGCCGGTCGCCATCACCGTCGCGCCCAACGGCGCGCGCCGCGGCAAGGGCGACCACGCGGCGATCCCGCTCAGTGTCGAGGAGATCGTCGCCGAAGCGCGCGCCTGCCGCGCCGCCGGCGCGGCCATCCTGCACCTGCACGTGCGCGCGGCCGACGGCGGCCACAGCCTGGACACCGGGCGCTACCGCGAGAGCATGGCCGCGGTGCGCGCGGCCTGCGACATCGTGCTGCAACCCACCACCGAGCGCGTCGGCCTTTTCGCCCCCGCCGACATGATGCGGGTGCAGCGCGAACTGGCGCCGGAGATGATCACCTTCAACCTGCAGGAACTGCTCGAGCCGGACACCCCGCAGCAGACCGCCGAGGTGCGCGATTTCCTGGCCGAAGTCGCGGCGGCCGGCACGGTGCCGCAGTACATCGTCTATAGCCCGGAGCAACTGGCCGTGTTGCGGCGCTGGTGGGAGGACGGCTGGCTGCCCCAGCGCGAGCCCTATGTGCTGGTGGTGCTCGGCCGCTATGCGGGCAGCGTCAGCCGCCCGGGCGATATCCTCAACTACCTGCCCTTCATGCCGGCGGGCTGGCGCTGGGGCGTGTGCGCCTTCGGGCGCGAGGAACTGGCCTGCGTGGTGCAGGCCGCGCTGGCCGGCGGGCACTGCCGGGTCGGCTTCGAGAACAACCTCAGCGCCGCCGACGGCGCGCCGCTGGCGGACAATGCCGAGCAGGTCGGCCGCCTGGCCGGCATCCTCGGGCAACTCGGTTTCACCGTGGCCGACCCGGCCGCGGTTCGACAGACATTCGGCATCGCCGCCGGGCGATGAGCGCAAGGACGCAATCATGCTGCTGATGATCGACAACTACGACAGCTTCACCTACAACCTGGTGCAGTACTTCGGCGAACTGGGGCAGAAGGTGAAGGTGTATCGCAACGACGAGATCACCCTGGAACAGATCGGCCTGATGAAGCCCGACCACCTGGTGATCTCCCCCGGGCCGTGCTCGCCGGCCGAGGCCGGCATCTCGGTGGCGGCGATCCGCGAGTTCGCCGGCAAGCTACCCATCCTCGGCGTCTGCCTGGGCCACCAGAGCATCGGTGCGGCCTTCGGCGGGAAGATCGTCCATGCCCAGCGCCTGATGCACGGCAAGACCTCGCCGGTGCATCACAAGGACATCGGGGTGTTTCGCGGCCTGCCCAATCCGCTCACCTGCACCCGTTACCATTCGCTCGCCATCGAGCGCGCCAGCCTGCCAGAGTGCCTGGAGATCACCGCCTGGACCGAGGACGGCGAGATCATGGGGGTGCGCCACAAGACGCTGGCGGTGGAGGGTGTGCAGTTTCATCCCGAATCCATCCTTACCGAGCATGGCCACGACCTGCTCCGCAACTTCCTCGACCAGACCCGGGAGACCGTGCAATGACGATCACCGCCCAGCAGGCCCTGCAGCGCACCATCGACCACCGCGAGATCTTCTACGACGAGATGCTCTCGCTGATGCGCCAGATCATGGCCGGCGAGGTCTCCCCGCTGATGACCGCCGCCATCCTTACCGGCCTGCGGGTGAAGAAGGAGACCATCGGCGAGATCACCGCGGCGGCCACGGTGATGCGCGAGTTGTCCACCAAGGTGCGCGTGGCCCCGCCGCACGATCACTTCCTCGACGTGGTGGGCACCGGCGGTGACGGTTCCTCCACCTTCAACATCTCCACCGCCACCATCTTCGTCGCCGCCGCCGCCGGTGCGCGGGTGGCCAAGCACGGCGGGCGCAGCGTGTCCTCCAAGTCCGGCGCGGCCGACGTGCTGGAGGCGCTGGGGGTCAATCTCAACCTCGCACCCGAGCAGATCGCCGCCTGCGTGGAAGAGACCGGGGTGGGCTTCATGTTCGCCCCCAACCACCACAGCGCGATGAAGAACGTCGCCCCGGTGCGGCGCGAGATGGGCGTGCGCACCCTCTTCAACATCCTGGGGCCCCTGACCAACCCGGCCGGCGCGCCCAACACCCTGATGGGCGTCTTCCACCCCGACCTGGTCGGCATCCAGGCGCGCGTGATGCAGCGCCTGGGCGCCAACCACGTGCTGGTGGTGCATGGCCTGGACGGCATGGACGAAGTCAGCCTGGGTGCGGCCACGATGGTGGGCGAGCTGAAGGACGGCGAGGTGCGCGAGTACGAGATCCACCCCGAAGACTACGACCTGGCGATGGCCGGCACCCGCAACCTGCGCGTGGAAGATGCCGACGAGTCGCGCCAGGTGCTGATCGGCGCCCTGGAGAACAAGCCCGGCCCGGCGCGCGAGATCGTCATCTTCAACGCCGGGGTGGCGCTGTACACCGCCAATCTGGCCGACTCCATCGGCAGCGGCATCCTGCGCGCGCGCGAAGCGGTGGCCAGCGGCGCGGCGCGCGCCAAGCTGGACGAGTTCGTGCGCTTCACCCGGCAGTTCGGGAGTGCGTCGTGAGCGACATCCTCAATCGCATCAACGCGGTCAAGCGCGAGGAAGTCGCGGCCGGCAAGGCCGCCACCCCGCAGGCCGAGATCGAGCGCGCCGCCGCCGCCCAGCCCGTAGCGCGCGACTTCGTCGGTGCGCTGCGCGCCAAGATCGCCCTCGGGCGCCCGGCGGTGATCGCCGAGATCAAGAAGGCCAGCCCCTCCAAGGGCGTGCTGCGCGAGGATTTCCGCCCCGCGGAAATCGCCGCCTCGTATGAGTCCGCCGGCGCAGCCTGCCTGTCGGTGCTCACCGACCGGCCGTTCTTCCAGGGCGCGCCGGAGTACCTGCAGGCCGCGCGCGCCGCCTGCGCGCTGCCGGTGCTGCGCAAGGACTTCCTGGTCGACCCCTGGCAGGTGTTCGAGGCCCGCGCAATGGGCGCGGACGCCATCCTGCTGATCGCCGCCTCGCTGTCGCTCGACGAGATGCGCGAGATGGAGCGCATCGCCCACCAGCTCGGCATGGGCGTGCTGGTCGAGGTGCATGACGGTGCCGAACTCGACCTCGCGCTGCAGCTTTCCACCCCGCTGGTCGGCATCAACAACCGCAACCTGCGCACTTTCGAGGTCTCGCTGCAGACCACCCTGGATCTCCTCGCCCGCATTCCGCCGGGGCGCATCGTGGTGACCGAATCCGGCATCCTGCGCGCCGACGACGTGGCGCTGATGCGCGCCCACGCGGTGAATGCCTTCCTGGTCGGCGAGGCCTTCATGCGCGCGCCTGACCCCGGCGAGGGGCTGCGCGCCCTGTTCGGCTAAGGGGCCATGAGCGGCCAGGGGAGCCGTTCCGCATCCCCCGCCGTGCGCCGCTGGCGCAGCGCGCTGGCCGCCCTGGGCGGTGTGCTCGTCGCCCTGGGCGCGGCGCTCGCCTGGCTGCTGGCAAGCGAGTCCGGCCTGCGTGCCGGGCTGCGCCTGGCCACCTGGGCCAGTGGCGGGCAGTTGGTGGCCGAGGCGGCCAGCGGCCGTCTGCTGGGCCCGTTGTCCATCGGCGCGCTGCGCCTGGAGACCGGTTCCTTGCGCCTTGCAGTTGAGCGTCTGGAGCTTGAATGGCGTCCCGGGGCGCTGCTCGACGGACGCCTGCACGTGGACCGGCTCACCGCCGCCGGGCTGCGCATCGCCAGCGCGCCGGACGATGAACCGGCTCCCCTCGCGCCGCCCGACGATCTGAGGCTGCCCGTGGCCGTGGAGGTTGCCGGGCTCGCGCTCGACGAACTGCGCGTCGAAGCCTGGGACGCGGCCGGGGACACCCTGTTCGCGGCGCAGCGCCTGAGCGCGGCGCTGCACAGCGACGGCCGCCTGCACCGGGTGGAGCGGCTTGCGCTGGACCTGCCCGATGCGCGCCTGACGCTGGCGCAGCTGAGCCTTGCCGCCCAGCCACCCTTCGCCCTGGCGGCCAGTGGCGAGCTGCAGGCTGCGGTGGAGGCGCGCGCCTTCGCGGCGCAGTTTGCGCTGGACGGTGACCTGCTTGCCCCGCGCCTGCAACTCGAAGCGCAGGGCGAAGGTTTGAGCGGCCGGCTCGACCTGCTGGCCGCGCCCTTTGCCCCGGTTCCGCTGCGCAGCCTGCAGATGGCGCTGGGCGACGTTGACCCCGCCGCCTTCGTCGCCGGCGCGCCGCGCGCCGCACTGCGTCTGGCGGCCGAACTGCACGGCACCGAGACGCAGCCGGCGGGGCCGGAGGGGGCAGCGCACTGGGCCTTGAGTGGCCCCGTGCAGATCGACAACGCGCTGCCCGACACGCTCGACGCCGATCATCTGCCCTTCACCCGGCTCGCCGGCGTGCTGCACTGGCAGGCGCATGAAATCCGCATCGACGCGCTGCATGCGGCGCTGCCCGGCGCAGGCCGGCTCACCGGCAGCCTGGCCTGGCAGGCCACGCCGGACGCCGCCGCGCAAGAAGATGCCTTGCTGCCGGGGCGCTTGCAGGCGGCGCTTGCCCTGGTCGATGTCGATCCCGCCCGCCTGCACGCGGCGCTGCCGGCGCTGCCGCTCTCCGGACGCATCGATGCGGAGGCCGCCGGCCGCCGGCAGCGAGCCACCCTTGCGCTGCAGGCCGAAGACGCCCGTCTCGATGGCGAACTCGAGCTCGATCAGGCCGATCCGGCCGCGCTGGCCTTTACGCTCCAGGCCCGCCTGCGTGCGCTGGAATTGGCGCGCCTGGCGGCCGACGCGCCGGAAGGGCGGATCGGCTTCGACCTTGCGGCGCAGGGCGTGATCGCGCAACGTGTGCAGGCCGATGTCGAGCTGGAGCTGGCGGACACCCGCCTGCACGGCCAAGCCTTGGACGGTGGCGGCCACCTGCGGGTGGACGGTGAGCGTATCGTGGATGCGGCACTGGCCTTCGAACTGGCCGGCAACCGCCTGCAACTGGCAGGCGGTTGGGGTCAAGCCGGCGACCGCCTGGCGCTGCAGCTGCAGGCGCCGCGCCTGGGGGCGCTGGGGTACGGGCTGAGCGGCCGTGCCGGGCTGGATGCGCTGCTGGGCGGCACGTCGGCCGAGCCGGCGGGCGAGTTCAGCTTCTTCGCCGAAGGGCTGGTGCTGCCCGGCGGGGTGAAGGTCAACGGCGCCAACGCCCAGGGGCGGCTCGACGCCGGGCTGAACGGGCCGTTCAGCCTCGCACTCGGTCTGAGCGGGGTGGGGGCCTACGAGGAATCGGGCGAGCCTGGCGACTGGGTGGATGCGGCGCATCTGGCCATCGAGGGCACGCGCGCTGCGCACCGTATAGCGCTGTCGGTGGCGGCCGGCGAGGACAGTCTCGCCGCGGGCCTCGAAGGCGCGCTGGCGGGCGAGGGCAGTGCGGCCGCCCTGCACTGGCAGGGGCGGCTCGTCGAATTGCGCAGCGCGGGCCGCTTCCCCGCGCGCCTGGTCGAGCCCGTTGCGCTCACTGCCGGGCCGCAGCGGGTGGAACTGGCCGCGGCGCGCATCGATGCCGGCGAACAGGGCGCGATCCGCCTGACGCGCAGCCTCTGGACGCCGCAGGCGGCCGAACTGCGCGGTTCGCTGAGCGGGCTC
>JAUVWV010000192.1 GCA_030603925.1 Thauera sp.
GCAGGTCGAGCGCAGGCGTGCTGCTGCGGCCGAGGACCACGACCTCGGCGTAGGCCGGGTCGGCGCGCAGGCACTCGGCCACGGCAGCGCCGATGCCGCCGCTGCCGATGACGACGGCGAGCGCAGGCGTATCGCCGGCACTCACCGCACCACCTCCTGCACAACGGCAGCACCGTCCCATTCACCCTCACGCCCCTCCTCGACGGCGTGGCAGGCGACACGCTGGCCGCCGTCCAGCGGACGCAGGGCGGGCGCCTCGCTGCGGCAACGCGCGTCCGCCAGCGGACAACGCGGATGAAAGCTGCAGCCGGGCGGCGGCGTGATCGGGTTGGGCACTTCGCCGCGCACCAGGTCCTCGCGCTGGCCGCGCATCTCCAGGCTGGGGATGGTCGCCAGCAGCATGCGCGTGTACGGATGGCGGGGGCGCTCAAAAAGCGTCCGGCTGGCAGCGATCTCGACGATGCGGCCGAGGTACATCACCCCCACTTCGTTCGCCATGTGGCGCACCACCGCGAGATCGTGGCTGATGAACAGGTAGGTGAGACCGAGCGCATCCTGAAGGTCGCGCATGAGATTGAGGATCTGCGCCTGCACCGACACGTCGAGTGCCGAAGTCGGCTCGTCGCAGACCAGGAACTCGGGCCGGTTGGCCAGCGCACGCGCGATACAGATGCGCTGGCGCTGGCCACCGGAGAACTCGTGCGGATACTTGGCGCCATCGGCCGGGGACAGGCCAACCTGGGTCAGCAGCTCGGCAACGCGCGCGCGGATGGCCGCCTGCTCCGTCTCCAGGCCGAACACACGGATCGGCTCGGCGATGATCCGCTCCACCCGCCAGCGCGGATTCAGGCTGGCGTAGGGATCCTGAAAGATCATCTGGAAGCGGCGGCGCAGCTTCTGGCGCTCGGCCGCGCGCGTCACCAGCGCGAGGTCGTGGCCATCGAACACGATGCGCCCTGCAGACGGCTCGTAGAGGCCGACGATGAGCCGCGCCACCGTCGACTTGCCGCAGCCCGACTCTCCCACCAGGGCGAAGGTCTCGCCGCGCGTGATGTCGAAGGACACGCCATCGACCGCCTTCAGCCAGCGCCGCGGCGCGCGCTCGAGCAGGCGGTTGAGGAAGGGCTTCGAGACGTCGAAGGCGCAGCGCAGATCCTCGACCCTCAGCAAGGGCTGGACCCCGGCCTTCGCAAGCTCGACACCCGACGCAGCTGGCACGGCGTCGACTTCAGGCGCGCCATCGCCAGCAGCCGCGCTCGCCTGCGAAGCCGGGACGGCGTCCCGCTCCGGCCCCGCCACGTCGTGTGCCACGTCGTGTTCAACCGGCTGGTGGATCAGCCCCTCGGCGTCCTCCACTGCAGCCTGGTCCTCGCGCCTGGCCTTGCTCACCGCGCGCTCGATGATGCTCATCACGCGCCCTCCACAGGCTCGGTGCCCGGCGTCGACGCCAGGTCATCGGCATAAAGCCAGCAGGCCGCCCGCGTCGCGCCGGCGGGCAGCAGCTCGGGCCGGACCTCGCGGCAACGCGCGAAGGCCTCGCCACAGCGCGGGTTGAAGGCACAACCGGCGGGTATCGCAGTCAGCCGCGGCATGGCGCCGTCGATCTGCACCAGGCGGCGAACGTCCGCCCCCAGCACCGGGATCGAGCCCATCAGGCCGCGCGTGTAGGGGTGTGCAGGCCGGCGCACGACTTCTTCGACCGGGCCGATCTCGGCCAGCCGGCCGGCGTACATCACCGCGACGCGGTCGGCGGTCTCGGCGATCACGCCCATGTCGTGGGTGACCAGCATGACCGCTGTGCGATGCTGGCGGCACAGCCGACGCAGCAGGGCGATGATCTGCGACTGCACCGAGACATCGAGCGCGGTCGTCGGTTCGTCGGCAATGATGAGCTCGGGCTCGGCACAGAGGGCGAGTGCAATCACCACGCGCTGGCGCATGCCGCCGGAGAACTGGTGCGGGTAGTGATCGATGCGCTCGCGTGGAGCCGGGATGCCCACCTCCTCGAGCAGTTCGATCGCGCGCTCACGCGCCTGGCGATCGGACAGATCGAGGTGGGTAAGCATGGTCTCCACCAGCTGCTGGCCCACCGTATACAAGGGGTTCAGGCTGGTGAGGGGGTCCTGGAAGATCATCGCGATGCGCCGCCCGCGCAGGCGGCGCATGCGCTCGGCAGGCAGGGCGTGGATGGGTTCGCCGTCGAGCAGGATCTCGCCGCCGGCGATGCGCCCGGGCGGCTCGAGCAGGCCGATGATGGCGGCACCGGTGAGCGACTTGCCGGCACCGGACTCGCCGACCACGCCCAGCACCTCACCGCGCGCGATGTCGAAGGACACGTCGTCGATCGCCACCAGGGTGCCGCGCCGGGAGGGAAACTCGATGCGCAGATTGCGCACCGACAGCAGCGGCACGTCTTCGCGCGCCGGCACCTGGTAAATCACAGGGGACCGGGATCTCATCGGCGCAGCCTCGGGTTGAGCGCATCACGCAGCCAATCGCCGAGCAGGTTCACCGCCAAGGCCAGCAGCAGCAGGGTCAGCCCCGGGAAGAACACGATCCACCACTCTCCCGAGAACAGGAAGTCCTGGCCGACACGGATCAGCGTACCCAGGCTGGGCTGGGTCGGCGGCACGCCGACGCCAAGGAAGGACAGCGTCGACTCCAGAATGATGGCGAGCGCCAGGCCGATAGTGGCGATCACCAGCACCGGCCCCATCACGTTGGGCAGGATGTGGCGCAGCAGGATCATCGGCGCCGGCACGCCGATCACGCGTGCGGCCTGCACGTACTCCTTGTTCTTCTCGGCCAGCGTCGAGCTGCGCACCGTGCGCGCGTACTGCACCCAGTCCGACAGCCCGATCGCCACCACCAGCACGTACACCGCCATCCTGTCCTGCAGCGCAGGCGGCACAACGCCCTTGAACACGCCGAAGATCAGCAAGGCCACCAGAATGGCGGGGAAGCTCAGCTGAACGTCGGCGATACGCATGATCAGACTGTCCACCCAGCCGCCGCGGTAACCGGCGATGAGGCCGAGGGTGATGCCCAGCACCGCGGCGAAGGCCACCGCGGCGAAACCGACCAGGATCGACACGCGCGAGCCGTAGAGAATGGCCGAGAACAGGTCACGGCCCTGGGCGTCGGTGCCCAGCCAATAGACGTTGCCAGTGAATTCGTTGGCCTGCATGGGCCGGGTGAAGCCGTCCATCAGGTTGAGCGTGGCGGGATCGAAGGGATTCTGCGGCGCGATCACCGGCGCCAGCAGGGCGGCGGCGAGGATCACCAGCGTGACCAGCGCCGAAAGTATCGTCACCGGTGAATGGATGAAGCTGTAGAAGAGGTCGCTATCGACCAGGCGCGCCCAGCGCGAAGCGGGTCGGGCGGCGACGGTGGGCGGAAGATGGGATGTGGAAGGCATGCTCGGGACCTGCTCCTTGGCGCCGGCTCAATGCCCACGGCCACTGCGCTGCACGCGCAGGCGCGGATCGACGACGAAATACAGCAGATCGACGATGAGATTGATGACGACGAAAATCAGCGCGATCAGCACCAGATAGGCGGCCATCACCGGGATGTCGACGAACTGCACGGCGGTGATGAAGAGCAGGCCCACGCCGGGCCACTGGAACACGGTCTCGGTGATGATCGCGAACGCGATGATCGAGCCGATCTGCAAGCCGGTGATGGTGATCACCGGCAGCAGCGTGTTCTTGAGCGCATGGCCGAAATGCACCGCGCGGTTCGACAGGCCGCGTGCGCGTGCGAACTTGATGTAGTCGGTACGCAGCACCTCGAGCATCTCTGCGCGCACCAGGCGCATGATCAGCGTGAGCTGGTACAGACCGAGCGTGATCGCCGGCATGATCAGCGACTTGAGGCCGGAGGTGGTCAGCAGCCCGGTGGTCCACCAACCGAGGTCGACCACCTCGCCGCGACCGAAGGCCGGCAGGACCTTGAGCTCCACCGCGAACACGTAGATCAGCAGGATGCCGATGAGGAAGGTCGGCAGCGACACCCCGACCAGGGACAGGCCCATGATCGCATTGCTCAGCCAGCCGTCACGGCGCAGCGCGGTATACACGCCGAGCGCGATACCGATCACCAGCGCGCCGACGCCCGAGATCAGCGCCAGCTCCAGCGTGGCGGGGAGGCGCTCGGCGATCACGTCGGCCACCGGCCGCGCCATGCGGTAGGACACGCCGAACTCGCCGCGCGCCGCATTGGCCACGAAGCGCAGAAACTGTACCGGCACCGGGTCGTTGAGGCCGAGCGAATCGCGCAGGGCGTCGCGCTCGGCCATCGTCGCCTCCTGGCCGACCATGTTGTTGATGGGGTCGCCGATGTAGCGGAACAGCCCGAAGGACACCAGCGCCACGGCGAGCATGACGAGGACGGACTGCAGCAGGCGACGCAGGATGAAAGCGAGCATCAGGAGCGCGAACGATGGGAGATCATGGCCGGGCCAGACGCCGCCGCAAGGGACCACAAACCTCGCGGCTGGCGCCGCTCCCGCGGCGCGCCCCGCACGCCGCCCCTTGCAGGAGCGGCACCAGCCGCGAGGTTTTGAAGGCGACGCGGCCTGGGCTGGCCCGATGAAAGGCTCGCGGCTTGCGCCGCTCCTACGGCGAGGCCAGCTCGGCGTACCCCGCAGGAGCGGCGACAGCCGCGAGACGTTGAAGGCGACGGCACCTCACGCCCCTCACTTCTTGAACTTAAGCAGCTTGAAGTAGGGATAGTTCTCGGACTGCACCGGGAAGTCGATATTGTCCTTCATCGCCCAGTTCAGCATCTGGTGGTGGATCGGCAGATAGACGACGTCGTCCTGCACCGTCTTCCACACCTCGGCGACCATGCCTGCGCGCGTGCCGGGATCGACCTCGCGCGTCATCGCACTGATCAGCTCGTCGACGCGGGGCTTGGAGTAGCCGGTGAAGTTCCACGAGCCGCCCTTGTCGGTCTTGGTCTCGAACAGGTAGTGGAAGACGTAGTGCGAGTCCATCGTCGGCACGCCCCAGCCAAGCATGTAGAGGTCGTACTCGCCCTTGGGCAGTTCGGCGAAGTGGATGCTCTTGGGCTGAGCGCTGAGGCGGGCGCGCACGCCGATCTGGCCGAACATGCCGGTCACCGCCTGGCAGATCGCCTCGTCATTGACGTAGCGATCATTCGGGCAGGCGAGCGTCACCGAAAAGCCATTGGGGTAGCCTGCCTCGGCAAGCAGCGCCTTGGCGCGCGCGACGTCGGTTGCCGGCACCACGTCCATCGCCTTGTCGTAGCCATCGATGAAGGGCGGCGCGACGATACCCGCGGGCACCGACTGGCCGCGCATCACCACGCGCTTGACCGCCTCGCGGTTGATCGCGATGTTCATCGCCTCGCGCACGCGCTTGTCGGCGAACGGGTTCTTGCCCTTCACATCCGAGCTGCGCAGCTCGGGCAGGGCCTGCTGCATGCCGAGGAAGATCGTGCGGTTCTCGGGCCCTGAGCGCACCACCAGGCCCTTGGCGGCGGACAGGCGTTCGAGGTCCTGCACCGGCGGGTCGAGCAGGAAGTCGACCTCGCCCGACAACAGCGCAGCGACGCGCGTGGCTGCCGAGCGCACCGGGGTAAACACCACCTTGCTGACCTCCATCGGGAAGGTCCCCTTGCCCCAGTAGTCCTCATTGCGCTCGAGTTCGGTGCGCACGTCGGGCTCGCGCTTGGCCAGCCGGAAGGGGCCGGTGCCATTGGCGTTGCGTACCGCGAAGGTCTCGTCGCCGGCCTTGTAGTTCTGCGGCAGCGTGACCTTGTTCTCCTCGGCCCACTCCCTGTCCATGATGAAGAGGTTGGTGAGGTTGTTGGGCAGCAACGGGTTGGGGCCGTCCGTGCGCATGCGCACCGTGTGGTCGTCGACCTTGACCACCTCGACCACACTGGTCAGCAGCCCCTTCATGTCCGAGTTCTCGTGCTTGGCGCGCATGATCGAGAACACCACGTCGTCGGCAGTGAAGGGGTTGCCGTTGTGGTACTTCACCCCCTCGCGCAGCTTGAACTCCCACACGCTGGGGTCATCGGTGATGCGCCAGGAAGTGGCCAGGCGGGGCGCGAGCTTCATGTCCTGATCGCGGAACACCAGAGAGTCATAGACCTGGTGGTTCATGACATGGGTCGGGCCCTCGTTCTGCGAATGCGGATCCATGGTCAGGGCGTCGCCCGCGGCCGCCCAGCGCACGGTCTGGGCCGCGACCGGCGTGGAGAAGGTGGCGAGGACTGCGCAGGCACCGAGGGCAAGGGGCAGCGTGGCGGCAAGGCGGGGTAGCTTCATCGACGTCATCTCCAGGTGGGCGTACATGGATGCAATTACCGTCCGATTGTTGCACCGACTGCCCGCGCAGCAAAGCGCGGTGACCACCGCCACGGGTTTACCGCTAGGCGGCTAGCCAGCGTAGCGCACGCGCAGTTCGCGCTTGAGCAGCTTGCCCGATGCGTTGCGCGGCATGTCATCGACGAAGAACACGCGCTTGGGCACCTTGAACGCTGCCAGACGGGCATGGACGTGGGCAACCAGCTCATCCGCGGTCGCCCGCGCACCCTGCTTCAGC
>JAUVWV010000319.1 GCA_030603925.1 Thauera sp.
ACCATGTCGGTGCCGATGTAGCCCGGGGCGATCGCGTTCACGGTGACGCCCTTGGTCGCCAGTTCGGACGCCAGCGCCTTGGTGAAGCCCAGCACGCCCGCCTTGGCGGTCGAGTAGTTGGTCTGCCCGGCCTGACCCTTGACGCCATTCACCGAGGAGATGTTGATGATGCGGCCCCAGCCGCGCTCGGCCATCTTCGGCGAGACGTGGTGGGTGACGTTGAACAGGCTGTTGAGGTTGGTGTTGATCACCGCATCCCACTGCGCCTTTTCCATCTTCGGGAAGAACTTGTCGCGGGTGATGCCGGCGTTGTTCACCAGCACGTCGATCGGGCCGACTTCGGCCTCGATCCGCGCGACCATGTCCTTGCAGGATTCGTAGTCGGACACGTCGCCTTCCGCGGCGACGAAATCGAAACCGGCTTCCTTCTGCTGGGCCAGCCACTCATCCTTCTGCGGGAAGCCCGGCAGACAGTTCGCCACGACCTTCAGGCCATCCTTGGCCAGGGATTGGCAAATGGCGGTACCCAGGCCGCCCATGGCGCCGGTAACGAGTGCGACTTTCTGAGTCATTGTCGAGTCCTTTTGCTGCAGTTCGATTGAGGTTGTGACGACGACGGATCGTCTTGCCGGCCGTCCTTTCCGTAACGCGATGCGGCGCTGCGCAAGCCACCGCGCAGGCGATTATAAACAGTTTTGTTAGCGGATGTTGCGTCGCAAAAAAGCGGCGCCTCCGCCTGGAGACGCCGCCCGGACCTGCTTGCAGCGCAGGGCGTCAGAACATGTGCTGACCGCCGTTGATCGAGATGTTGGCACCGGTGACGAAGGCCGCTTCCTCGGAGGACAGGTAGGCCACCAGGCCGGCAATCTCCTCGGGCTTGCCGAGGCGGCCGATCGGGATCTGCGGCAGGATCTTGGAATCGAGGATCTCCTGCGGGATCGCCATCACCATCTTGGTACCGATGTAGCCCGGCGAGATGGTGTTGACGGTCACCCCGCTGCGCGCCACTTCCAGCGCCAGCGCCTTGGTGAAGCCGTGCATGCCGGCCTTGGCGGCCGAATAGTTGGTCTGTCCGAAAGCCCCCTTCTGGCCATTCACCGAGGACACGTTGATGACCCGGCCCCAGCGCCGCTCGACCATGCCCTCCATGACCTGCTTGGTCATGTTGAACACGCTGTCGAGGTTGGTGCTGATCACCGCGTCCCAGTCGGCCTTGGTCATCTTCTTGAAGGTCATGTCGCGCGTGATGCCGGCGTTATTCACCAGCACGTCGACCGGACCGACCTCCTTGCTGACCTGCTCCACGCAGGCCTTGCACGAATCGAAATCCGAAACGTCGCAGGGATAGCCCTTGAAGCCGTAGCCCATGTTGTTCATGGTCTGCAGCCACTCGGCGGCCTTGCTGTTGCCCGGCGAGTGCGTGGTGACCACACGATAGCCCAGTGCGGCGAGCTTGATGCAGATCGCCTCACCCAGGCCGCCCATACCGCCGGTTACGAGTGCAACTCTAGACATGTCTTCCTCCTCTCCCTACCAGTCTCTCCGGGGGGTATTGCAGCTTGGCCGGCAGCGTCCCTCCCGTTCGCCGCTGCCGTTGCCGTTTCTTCTATGCGGGTAGCCGGCAGCCGTGCCTCAGGCCTTTTCCTTCACGTAGCGCCCCGGCGCCGGCTCGATCGGCTTGTAGCGCGCATTGCCCATGCGGCCGCGCGCAGCCACCTGCTTGCCGCCGTACTGGCGCAGCCACTCGATCCAGTGCAGCCACCAGCTGCCCGGGCGCTCGCCGGCGGACTCCAGCCACTCGTCCGGGTCGCTCGCCTGCGTCTCGCCCACCCAGTAGCTGCGGCGGTTCTTGCCGGCCGGATTGATCGCCCCGGCGATGTGACCGCTCGCGCCGAGCACGAAGGTGGTCTGCCCGGCGAGCAGGTTGCGCGACAGGTAGGCGCTCTTCCACGGCACGATGTGGTCCTCGCGCGCGGCCATCAGATAGGCCGGCACATCCACCTTGCCCAGATCCACCTTGACGCCCAGCATCTTCAGCCGGCCGGGCACCCGCAGGTTGTTCTCCAGGTACATGTTGCGCAGGTACCAGGTGAGGAAGGGGCCCGGCAGGTTGGTGCTGTCGGAGTTCCAGTACAGCAGGTCGAAGGCCTGCGGCTTGTTGCCCTTCAGGTAGTTGCCCACCACGTATTGCCACACCAGGTCGTTGGCACGCAGCGCGGAGAACACGTTGGCGAGCTCCTGCCCCTTGAGCAGCCCGCCCTTGCCGATGGCGGCCTCGCGCGCGGTCACGCTGGCCTCGTCGACCAGGCAGCCGAGCTCGCCGGCATCGGCGAAATCGAGCAGCGTGGTCATCAGCGTCAGGCTGCCCACCGGATCCTCGCCCCGGCCCTTGGCCACCGCCAGCGCCGAGGTCAGGATGGTGCCGCCGACGCAGAAGCCGAGCACGTTCGGCTTGGCGACCCGGGTCACCGCCCGCACCACCTCCAGCGCGGCCAGCGGCCCCTTCTCCAGGTAGTCGTCCCAGCTCGCGTGCGCCTCGCCGCGCCCGGGGTTCTTCCACGACACCAGGAATACCGTGAAGCCCTGCTCGACGATGAAGCGGACCAGCGAGTTCTCCGGCTGCAGGTCCATGATGTAGAACTTGTTGATGCAGGGCGGCACGATCAGCAGCGGCACCTGCGCCACCTTGTCGGTCAGCGGCGCGTACTGGATGAGCTGCATCAGTTCGTTCTCGAAGATCACCGCGCCCGGCGTCACCGCGAGGTTGCGCCCGACCTCGAAGGCGGCATCGTCGGTCATCGAGATCCGCCCCTTCTCCAGGTCGGCGAGCATGTTCTGGATGCCGCGCGAGATGCTCTCGCCACGCGTTTCGACCGCCGTCTTGATGAACTCCGGGTTGGTCGCCGCGAAGTTGGTCGGCGCCAGCGCATCGATGTACTGCCGGGTCAGGAACTGGATGCGCGACTTCGCCCGTCCGTCGGCGATCGGCATCTGCTCGGCGACCTTGTGCAGGAAGTCGGCATTGAGCAGGTAGGCCTGGCGCACATAGTCGAAGACCGGGCTCTCGGACCACTCCGGCGCGCTGAAGCGCCGGTCGCCGGGCGGCGGCTGCACCACCGGCACGCCGGCCTCGCCCTTCTTGCGCGCCAGCATCGCCGACCACAGTTCGGCATGCGTCTCGGCGAGGCCCTTCTGCAGCCGGGCAAAGCTCTCGGCTTCGGGCATCGGCAGGCTTGGTGCCGCCGCGCCGCTGGACTCCTGCATCGCGGCAGGCTGTTTGGCGAGCAAGTCGAAGAACCCGTGCGCCCGGGCATGGCCGACCTGGAGCATGCCCTGCATCGCGGCCGTGGGGGTC
>JAUVWV010000158.1 GCA_030603925.1 Thauera sp.
GCCCAGGGCACGCCGATGCGCCGCCAGCCGCGCCGGCCGGCGTCCTGCAGCGAGGCGTAGGCGCCGGGGGCACGAATCTCGATGTGGGGGATGGAGTCCGTCATGTTCCGCTCTCGTTTGCGGTTTCGGCGACGAGCCAGCGCTGCGGATCTATCTCGCCGGCCGCCAGCGCGGCGGCGAGGCGTTCGTACTCGGCCATCGTCACCGGCTCGAAGCGCACCCGGTCGCCCGCGGCGAGCAGCGAGGGCGCGGCGCGCGCGGCGTCGAACAGCGGCACCGGGCAGCGGCCCAGCAGATGCCAGCCGCCCGGGCTCTCCCCCGGGTAGATCGCGGTCAGGCCGGTGGCGATCGCCACGCTGCCGGGCGGCACGCGCACCCGCGGCTCGGCGCGGCGCGGCAGGCGCAGGGCCTCGGGCAGGTCGCCCATGAAGGGGAAGCCGGGCAGGAAACCGAGCATGTACACCAGGTATTCGGTGCCGCTGTGCAGCGCCACCACCTCGTCCGCGCTGCGGCCGATGGCGTGCGCGGTGTCGGCCAGGTCGGGCGCGGCCTCGCCTTCGTAGCACACCGGCAGGCGCCAGCGCCGCCCGGCCGGCGGCGCGGCGTGTTCGGCGGCGGCAAGAAGCGGCTGCAGTTCGGCGAGCAGCTCGGCGCGCGAGGTGGCCAGCGGATCGAAGAACAGCGTCAACGAGCGGAAGGTGGGCATGGTTTCGATCACCCCCGCCAGACCGCCCGCCGTCTGGCGTGCGGCGATGGCCGCGTCGAGCGCGTTGACCGCGGCGAGCAGGCGCGGCTCGATGGCGTCGCCGAACTCGATGGTGAAGGCCGCATCGCCGGCGTCGAGTACGCGGATGGTCATGGTCGGGCTTCCGGGCTGCTTACAGGGCGGAGGTCGAGGCCGCGCGCGCGGCCTGGTCGTAGCGCCCGGACAGGGTGCGCAACAGACGGGCGAGCTCGCCGATCTGCGCATTGTCCTCGGGCGTGCCGGTGAAGCCGGGCATCAGGCAGGCCTCGCGCACGTCGCGGTAGGCGAGGCAGATCTCGCGCCCCTGGTCGGTGACCGCGAAGAAGGCCTCCTTGCCGCGTTTGGCGCTGGACACCAGGCCCAGTCCGGCGAGTTTGCGCAGCGAGTACGACACCACGTGGGTGTCCTCCACGTTGAGCACGAAGCAGATGTCGGCCAGGCGCTTCTCGCTGTCGCGGTGCGCGACGTGGTGCAGCACCAGCACGTCCATCGGCGTCATGTCCTTGACGCCGGCCGCGGTCATGCAGCGCATCATCCAGCGCGCAAAGGCATGCCACGCGATGATCAGGCCGAACTCCAGTTCCGACAGTTCGGGTGATTTGGGCGACACCAGATGCTGCGAGGAGACGATGCGGCCGCTGTCGGCGGCAGGGGAGGTCAGCGAGGGTTTGCTCATTTTGTTCTCACGTAACGTTTACGATTCCTTGACAATTTATAGACAAAAATCCAATCTTTCAACAACGACGTTTCCGCCGCAGCGGATTCGTCGTTCTGCTTCACGTGCGAAAACACCCTTACAAGCTCTTTCCGGAGACACTCACGATGAACCTGAAGCACCGCATCCTGCAGGCCCTCGGTTGTTCCATGGTCGCCCTCGGCGTCGGCGGCGCCGCGCAGGCGCAGACCACCTGGGACATGCCCACCCCGTACCCGGCCGCCAACTTCCATACTGAAAACATCCAGCAGTTCGCCAACGAGGTGGCCGAGGCCAGCGGCGGCAAGCTGAAGATCACCGTCCATGCGAACGGCTCGCTGTTCAAGGCCAACGAGATCAAGCGCGCCGTGCAGGGCGGCCAGACGCAGATCGGCGAGGTGCTGCTCTCCAGCCTGGCCAACGAGGACGCGCTCTACGCGCTGGATACCGTGCCCTTCCTTGCCACCAGCTATGCCGATGCGCAGAAGCTGTGGCTGGCCTCGCGCGAGGCCGTGGAGGCCCGCCTCGCGAAGAGCGGGCTGAAGCTGCTGTACTCGGTGCCCTGGCCGCCGCAGGGTATTTATTCCAAGACCGCGCTCAGTTCGATGGCCGACCTCAAGGGGCTCAAGATCCGCTCCTACAGCCCCACCGTGGCGCGCATGATCGAGCTGATGGGCGCCCAGCCGGTGACCGTGCAGGCTGCCGACCTCACCCAGGCGCTGTCGACCGGCGTGGTGTCGGCCAACATCACCTCGTCCGCGACCGGCTACGACTCCAAGAGCTGGGAGCAGCTCGAGTACTACTACGACGTGCAGGCCTGGCTGCCGAAGAATGTGGTGTTCGTGTCGAAGAAGGCCTTCGACGCGCTCGAACCCGCCACCCAGCAGGCGGTGACCCAGGCCGCGGCGGCCGCCGAGGCGCGCGGCTGGAAGGTCTCGGAAGAGAAGACCGCCTGGTACGTGGAACAGCTCAAGGCCAACAACATGAAGGTGCTGCCGGCGTCCGACGCGCTGCGCGCCGACCTGCAGAAAGTCGGTGCGACGATGGCCGACGAATGGGTGGCACAGGGGGGCGGCAAGCGGATCCTCGACGCCTACCGCGCAGCCCGGTAACACCACCGGCCCTGTAGGAGCGGCCTTGGCCGCGATCCGGTTCGCGGCACCAACACCGCCGCATCGCGGGCAAGCCCGCTCCTACGGAGGCGTGCTTTGCCTGTAGGAGCGGCCTTGGCCGCGATCCGCCGGTCGGGTGCGGCGATGAACGCCGCATCGCGGGCAAGCCCGCTCCTACGCATTCCTTCTTGGTCCATCTGTCAGGAGTCCGCCATGAGAGCGTTCCTCGATTCCCTCTACCGCCTGTCCGGCGCACTGGCCGCGGTCGGCATGGTCGCCACGCTCGTCATGGTGTCCGCCGGCATCGTCAGTCGGCCGCTGGGCATCTACCTGCCCGGCACCGACGACTACGCGGGCTACGCCATGGCCGCCTGCGGCTTCCTCGCGCTGGCCTACACCTTCAAGCACGGCGAGCACATCCGCGTGAGCCTGGTCATCGAACGCGTCGGGCCGCGCCTGCGCCGCGCCCTCGAGTGGTTCTCGCTCGCCTCGGCCACCGCGGTGGTCGCCATGCTGGCCTGGTACTCGGTGCGCTTGGCCTGGCAATCGCATGAGTTCGAGGAGATTTCCCAGGGCGTGGATGCCACGGCGCTGTGGATCCCCCAGCTGTCGATGGCCTTCGGCGCAGTGGTGCTGCTGATCGCCGTGCTCGACGACCTGGTGCTCGCCAGCCTGGGACGCACGCCCAAGCGCCTGGCCGCACCCGGCGGCGAAGCCGTGCGCATGGAGTGAGCCGACCATGGAACTGACCATTGCTGCACTCTTGATCGGCCTGATGCTGGCGCTGCTGGCCGGCGGGCTGTGGATCGGCCTCGCGCTGATGGCCATCGGCATCCTCGGCATGCTCGGCTTTACCGCCCGCGCACCGGGCGACGGCATGGCGGTGGCGATCTGGGGAGCGAACTCCAGCTGGACGCTCACCGCGCTGCCGCTCTTCCTGTGGATGGGTGAGATCCTCTTCCGCACCAAGCTCTCCGAGGACATGTTCAAGGGCCTGTCGCCCTGGCTGGAGCGCCTGCCGGGCCGCCTGCTGCACACCAACATCATCGGCTGCACGTTGTTCGCCGCGGTGTCGGGTTCGTCGGCCGCCACTTGCGCGACCATCGGCAAGATCGCGCTGCCCGAGCTCACCCGCCGCGGCTACCCGGAGTCGATGGCGCTGGGTACGCTGGCCGGCGCGGGTACGCTGGGCCTGCTGATCCCGCCGTCCATCATCATGATCGTCTACGGCGTGTCGGCCGACGTGTCGATAGCCAAGCTGTTCATCGGCGGCGTGCTGCCCGGCATGTTGCTCGCGGGTCTGTTCATGGGCTGGGTGATCATCTGGTCGCTGATGCATCGCGAACGCATTCCGCCGGCCGACCTGCGCACCAACTTCATCGGCAAGATCCGCGCGTCGCGCAACCTGATTCCGGTGATCCTGCTGATCGGCGGGGTGCTGGGCTCGATCTACAGCGGTATCGCTACCGCCACCGAGGCGGCGGCGATCGGCGTGATCGGCAGCCTGATCATCGCCGCCAGCCAGAAGTCGCTGACCCGCAAGAGCTTTATCGCCGCGCTGATGGGGGCCACCCGGCTGTACTGCATGATCGCGCTGATTCTCGGCGGCTCGGCCTTCCTGACGCTCGCCATGGGCTACATCGGCCTGCCGCGCCATCTGGCCGAATGGATCGGTTCGCTCGGCCTGTCGCAGGGCATGCTGCTGGTGGCGCTGGCGGTGTTCTTCGTCCTGCTCGGCTGCTTCCTCGACGGCATCTCCATCGTCGTGCTCACCATGGCGGTGCTGCTGCCCACCATCCACGCCGCAGGAATCGATCCGCTGTGGTTCGGCGTGTTCGTGGTGGTCGTGGTGGAAATGGCGCAGATCACCCCGCCGGTGGGCTTCAACCTGTTCGTGCTGCAGGCGCTCACCGGCAAGCAGATCACCGAGATCGCACGCTACGCGTTGCCGTACTTCCTGCTGATGGTGTCCGCGGTGGTGTTGCTTTATCTGGTTCCCGGCCTGGTCACCTGGCTGCCGGCCCGCATGATGGGCTGAAACAGGGCAGGCAAGGGATGTGCGCACCGCAATGGTGCGCAGGCGGCCCGCGGTGTTTTCGCCGCGGGCCGTCGTCCGTTCACCAGCCGTCCGCGCCGTGCGGCAACACATTGATTTACCGAAACTAGACTGCGGCTGGCGCGCCGATTGCTAAGGATGCGGCATGAATGCCGTCACCGAGCGCCCGGATCTCCTCGCCCAGCCCGCTGCCACGCCGGCCCGCGCCGGCTGGCGTGCTGAGCTGACCCTGGATTTCGTTCGTCGCGGCGCGCGCACCGTGCTGGCCGCACGGCGCCATGTCGGCCCGCTGGTGGTGCAGCGTCCGCTGTACCCGGAAGGTGAGGCGGTGTGCCACACCATTCTGGTGCATCCGCCTGCCGGCATCGTCGGCGGCGACCAGCTGAACTTCTCCGCCACGCTGGGTGAGGGCGCACACGTGCTGCTGACCACGCCCGGCGCCGGCAAGTGGTACCGCTCGGCCGGCGGCGATACGCCACCGGGGCGCTTCGATCAGCACCTCGAACTGGCCGCCGGCGCACTGTGCGAATGGCTGCCGCAGGAGAGCATCGTCTATGACGGGGCCGTGGGCGAACAGTCGCTCACGGTGGAACTCGCCGGCGATGCCTGCTTCATCGGCGCCGAGATGCTGTGCCTGGGCCGCAGCGGTTCGGGCGAGCGCTTCACCCGCGGCGCGCTGGCGCTGTCCACCCGCATCAGCCGCGACGGCCGCCCGCTGTGGCTGGAAGCCGGCCGCATCGAAGGCGGCGGCGCGCTGCTCGCCTCCCCCGCCGGGCTCGCCGGTCAACCGGTGGTCGGCACCTTGCTGGCCGCCAGCCCACAGCTCAATGAGGCGCTGCGCGACGCCTGCCGCGCGATCGAGCCGGCAGCGGGCGAGGGCGGTGTGACCCTGCTGCCCGGCCTGCTGGTGGCGCGCTGGCTGGGGCCGCAGGCCGAAGCCGGGCAGCACTGGCTGCGTGCGCTGTGGCAGGTGCTGCGCCCGGCGCTCGCCGGTCGTGCGGCCGAGAAGCCACGGATATGGAGTACGTAGTGTTCGGCCACTTCGCGTACGGAGCGACTGTAGGAGCGGCCTTGGCCGCGATGCGGCCCTTGTTGAACCGACCGCCGCAATCGCGGCCAAGGCCGCTCCTACCGGTGGGGCACGCGTCCGGAATACACAAGCAATGAACGAGGAGAGAGCATGGAACTGACCCCCCGCGAGAAGGACAAGCTGCTGCTGTTCACCGCCGGCCTGGTGGCCGAAAGGCGCCTCGTGCGCGGCGTGAAGCTGAACTACCCGGAGGCGGTGGCGCTGATCAGCTGCGCCATCCTGGAAGGCGCACGCGACGGACGCACCGTGGCCGAACTGATGAGCTACGGCGCGACGCTGCTCACTCGCGAGCAGGTCATGGACGGCGTGCCGGAGATGATTCCCGAGATCCAGGTCGAGGCCACCTTCCCGGACGGCACCAAGCTGGTCACCGTGCATCACCCCATTCCCTGAAGGAGCGCGCAGCGATGATCCCCGGAGAAGTCCTCACCCGCGAAGGCGAGATCGAACTCAACGCCGGCCGCGCCACGCTGACGCTGAGCGTGACCAACACCGGCGACCGTCCGGTGCAGGTCGGTTCGCACTACCACTTTGCCGAGACCAATGCCGCGCTGGCCTTCGACCGCGCCGCGGCGCGCGGCTACCGGCTCGACATCGCCGCCGGCACCGCAGTGCGCTTCGAGCCCGGCCAGTCGCGCACCGTGCAACTGGTGGAACTCGCCGGCGAGCGCGTGGTGTATGGCTTCAACACCCAGGTTATGGGGAAACTCTGATGAGCACCAAGATCTCCCGCCGCGCCTACGCGGAAATGTTCGGCCCCACCACCGGCGACCGCGTACGCCTGGCCGATACCGAGCTGTGGATCGAGGTGGAGCACGACTACACCGTGTATGGCGACGAGGTGAAGTTCGGTGGCGGCAAGGTGATTCGCGACGGCATGGGGCAGGGCCAGAAAGTCTCCGCCGAGGTGGCCGACACGGTGATCACCAACGCGCTGATCGTGGATCACTGGGGCATCGTCAAGGCCGACCTCGGCCTCAAGGACGGGCGCATCCAGGCCATCGGCAAGGCCGGCAACCCGGACATCCAGCCCGGTGTCACCATCCCCATCGGCGCGGGCACCGAGATCATCGCCGGCGAAGGCATGATCCTCACCGCCGGCGGCATCGACAGCCACATCCACTGGATCTGCCCGCAACAGATCGAAGAGGCGCTGATGAGCGGGGTGACCACCATGCTGGGCGGCGGCACCGGGCCGGCCACCGGCACGCTGGCCACCACCTGCACGCCGGGGCCGTGGCACATCCACCGCATGCTGGAGGCGGCCGAGGCCTTTCCGATGAACCTGGGCTTCTTCGGCAAGGGCAACGCCAGCCTGCCGGCGCCGCTGCGCGAGCAGATCGAGGCCGGCGTGATCGGCCTCAAGCTGCACGAGGACTGGGGCACCACCCCGGCGGCCATCGACAACTGCCTGACGGTGGCCGATGAATTCGACGTGCAGGTCGCCATCCACACCGACACGCTCAACGAATCCGGCTTCGTCGAAACGACGATTGCCGCCTTCAAGGGCCGCACCATCCACACCTTCCATACCGAAGGGGCGGGCGGCGGCCATGCGCCGGACATCATCAAGGCGATCGGCCGGCCCAACGTGCTGCCGTCCTCCACCAACCCGACCCGGCCGTACACGGTGAACACCATCGACGAGCATCTCGACATGCTGATGGTGTGCCACCACCTCGACCCCTCGATTGCCGAGGATGTGGCCTTTGCCGAAAGCCGCATCCGCCGCGAGACCATCGCCGCCGAGGATATCCTGCACGACCTGGGCGGCTTCTCGATGATGTCCTCGGACTCGCAGGCCATGGGCCGGGTGGGCGAGGTCATCACCCGCACCTGGCAGACCGCGCACAAGATGAAGGTGCAGCGCGGTGCGTTGCCCGAGGATGCGGCCAGCGGCGGCGCGGACAACTTCCGCGTGAAACGCTACATCGCCAAATACACCATCAACCCGGCGATCTGCCACGGCATCTCGCATGTGGTCGGCTCCATCGAGGTCGGCAAGCTCGCCGACCTGGTGCTGTGGCGGCCGGCCTTCTTCGGCGTCAAGCCCAGCCTGATCCTCAAGGGCGGGGCGATCGCCGC
>JAUVWV010000408.1 GCA_030603925.1 Thauera sp.
CGATCCGCCACATGCTGGGCCTGGAGGTGGAAGGCAAGATCTTCATGGACCGCTTCCTGATCGCCGACGTGGTGATGAAGGCCGACTACCCGGCCGAGCGCTGGTTCTGGTTCGACCCGCCCTTCCATCCCGGCCAGTCGGTGCTGCTGCACAAGCAGGCCGACAACGTCTGGCGCATTGACTTCCAGCTCGGCTGGAACGTGGACCCGGAAGAAGAGAAGAAGCCGGAGAAGGTACTCCCGCGCATCAAGGCGATGCTCGCTTGGCACGCAACTGAGGAGCGCGAATTCGAACTCGAATGGGTCAGCATCTACACCTTCCAGTGCCGCCGCATGAACGACTTCCGCCACGGCCGGGTGCTGTTCGTCGGCGACGCCGCGCACCAGGTCTCGCCCTTCGGCGCGCGCGGCGCCAACTCCGGCATCCAGGACACCGACAACCTGGTGTGGAAGCTCAAGCTGGTGATGGACGGCAAGGCGCCCGCCACCCTGCTCGACACCTATTCGGAAGAGCGCACCTTCGGCGCGGACGAGAACATCATGAACTCGACCCGCTCCACCGACTTCATCACCCCCAAGAGCGCGGTCAGCAAGACCTTCCGCAACGCGGTGCTGGGCCTCGCCGAGCACTACCCCTTTGCGCGCGCGCTGGTCAATTCCGGGCGCCTGTCGGTGCCCTGCTTCCTCACCGGTTCGCCGCTCAACACGCCGGACAGCGCCCCCTTTGCCGGCCAGATGGTGCCCGGCGCACCGATGGACGACACCCCGGTGCGCACTGCCGACGGCCACGACTGGCTGCTGCAGGTGCTGGGCAACCGCTTCCAGCTGCTCTACTACGTGGAAGACGCCGCCACGCTGGACGCCGCCACCGCCGGCACGCTGGCCGGCCTGGCCGACGGGCCGGTGCCGGTACAGGCCCTGGTGGTGGCCGCCCGCGGCAGCGCACCGATGGGGCTGACCACGGTAACCGACACCAAGGGCCGCATCCGCGAGCGCTACGACCTGCAGCCGGGCACCGCCTACCTGGCCCGCCCCGACCAGCATGTGGCCGCGCGCTGGCGCACGCTCGATGCCGCCCGCGTGCGCGCCGCCGTCGCCCGCGCCACCTGCAACGCCTGAAGGAGCCTGCACCCATGGCACTCAACACCCAACCCAACTTCTTCGAGCCGGGCCAGCACTACTTCCGCAGCTTCAGCCCGGGCGACGACTTCTACGAACTGCTGATCGACACCCACCGCGACCTGACCGAGGAGCAGAGCGCGCAGGTAAACGCCCGCCTGATCCTGCTGCTCGCCAACCACATCGGCGACATCGCAGTGCTGCGCGAGGCGATGAAGATCGCGCGCGAAGGCGTCTAGAAAGTGCCCTCCCCTTCAAGGGGAGGGACGCACCACCAACACCCGGAGGTCACCCCATGCTGGTCAACAAAATCCACCACGTCGCCTACCGCTGCAAGGACGCGCTGGAAACCGCGCGCTGGTACGAACAGCACCTCGACATGAAGCTGGTGCTGTCCATCGCCGAAGACGCCGTGCCGTCCACCGGCGAGCCGGACCCCTACATGCACATCTTCCTCGACGCCGGCGGCGGCAACATCCTCGCCTTCTTCGA
>JAUVWV010000068.1 GCA_030603925.1 Thauera sp.
CCCGCCAGCCGCGCGACAGCTGCTTGAGAATGGAGAAGCGGCCGGGCGACCCCAGCCCCTTGCCGTGGATCACCCGCACGCAGCGCCGTCCGCGCTGCAGGCTGGCCTGCAGGAAGCGCGCCAGCGCTTCGCGCGCCTCCTCACGGTTGAGGCCGTGCAGATCGACTTCCCCCTGCAGCACCCAGCGTCCGCGGCGCAGGTCCGCCAGTACCCTGCGCGGCAAGCCGGGGCGCAGGAAGGCCGCCTCGTCGCCCATGTCCAGGCGGTCTTCGAAACTCAGTGGGGCGTGCAAGGACTCCTGCAGGGTGGCGCTCTCGTCCGCATGGCGCTTGAGCGGTGCCGGGGCGGGCGGCGGTGGGGCGAGTTCGACGCGCGCGTGACGCGGGTCGCGCGGCTGAACGTCGCTCATCGCATGCTGGAACAGCGCCAGATCGGCCGGCTGCGGAGCCTCGGGGGCTGCCGGTGCCACGGCCGGCACGTCGGGGGGCGGCGCGTGCGCCGCTTCCCATGCCCGCATGATCGGGTTCTGTCGCGTCGGGCGCAAGGTGCGCCTGAGCCCGGCGAGCGCCTCGAAGGACGCGCCGCCGCCGCCCGCTCCGTGCGGCCGGTTCGGCGAACGGTGGCGGGCGGGGCGGGTCATCGGGTCAGCTCACGTTGCCCAGTGCGTCCAGGTAGCGCTCGGCGTCGAGCGCCGCCATGCAGCCGGTGCCCGCCGAGGTGACCGCCTGGCGGTAGATGTGGTCCTGCACGTCGCCTGCGGCGAACACCCCGGGGATGCTGGTCTGCGTGGCATTGCCCTCGCGCCCGCCGTGGGTCACCAGATAGCCGCCTTCCATCTCCAGCTGGCCCTCGAACAGATCGGTGTTCGGCTTGTGGCCGATGGCGATGAACACGCCCTGCAGGGCGACGTCGCGCGTGCGGTCGGTCTTCAGGTCGCGGATGCGCATGCCGGTCACGCCGCTGTTGTCGCCCAGCACTTCGTCGAGCGCGGAGTCGAGCGCCAGCTCGATCTTGCCGGCGGCGACCTTCTCCATCAGCTTGTCGACCATGATCTTTTCTGCGCGGAACTTGCTGCGCCGGTGCACCAGGGTCACCTTCCTGGCGATGTTGGCCAGATACAGCGCCTCTTCCACCGCGGTGTTGCCGCCGCCGATCACCGCGACGTCCTGGTTCTTGTAGAAGAACCCGTCGCAGGTGGCGCAGGCCGACACGCCACGCCCGGAGAACTTCTCCTCCGAGGGCAGGCCGAGGTACTTGGCGGTGGCGCCGGTGGCGATGATCAGCGCGTCGCAGGTGTATTCGCCGGCATCGCCGACCAGGCGGAAGGGGCGCTCCTGCAGCTGCGCGGTGTGGATGTGATCGAAGATCATCTCCGTGTTGAAGCGCTCGGCATGCTTCTGGAAGCGCGCCATCAGGTCCGGGCCCATCACGCCGTCGGCATCGGCCGGCCAGTTGTCCACCTCGGTGGTGGTCATCAGCTGGCCGCCCTGGGCGAGGCCGGTGATGAGTACCGGATTGAGGTTGGCGCGCGCGGCGTAGACGGCCGCGGTATAGCCGGCGGGGCCGGAGCCGAGGATGAGCAGTCGGGCGTGCTTGGTGGTCATGATGGGGCGTGCCTTCCTTCAGAATGGGCAATTCGCCGATTATAGCCGAGCGCCGTCCGGGGGCGCCCAATCGCGCCCATAGCGCGCGCCAATCGGGCCGGCTGGCACGGTGGACGGTGTTTAGACCATGGACTGCCGAACGTCATGGGTTTCCGTCTATACTTCCGTGAAATCAGTCACGTTGCCGTCAAGTACGAAAAGTGTCGTCATTTCTGCAGGTACCGCAACCGGAGAGCCCATGAGCCAACCCACCGCCGTTTCCACCATCGCCCTGAAGACCTTTCCGCTGTTTCACGGCTTGTCCGACGAGGTACTTGCAGCGGTGGCGCACTGTTCGATGATGCGGCGCTTTCCGCGCGGGCAGGCGGTGGTGCTGGCGGGCGACCGCAGCGACTTCGTCTATTTCGTGCTGACCGGCAGCCTCAAGGTGGTGGTCAGCGACGAGGACGGGCGCGAGGTGATCCTGTCCATCCTCGGACAGGGTGAGCTGTTCGGCGAGATGGCGATCTTCGGCGAGCAGCCGCGTTCGGCCTCGGTGGTGGCGGTGACCCCGTCCGACCTGGTGATGATCCCCAAGCAGGACTTCCGCCAGATCATGAAGGACAACTTCGAGGTGGCCTGGCGCATCATGTGCAACCTCGCCGAGCGCCTGCGCAATGCCGACCGCAAGATCGAGAGCCTCGCGCTGATGGATGTCTATGGCAGGGTGGCGCGCCTGCTGCTGGAGATGGCCGAGGAGCACGACGGGCAGATGATCGTGGTGCGCAAGATCTCCAAGCAGGACATCGCCAAGATGATCGGCGCCTCACGCGAGATGGTCAGCCGGGTGATGAAGGACCTCAGCGTGCAGGGCCTGATCGAGGAGAGCGAACGCGGCGTGGTGCTGCGCGAGCGCCTCAACGACGTCTGAGGCGGCGCGTTGGCCGCATTGTTACGGCGGGCAACCGCGCCCGCGGGGGGCGCCGTCGTTGGCATATAATCGGGCGCTGACCACGCTCCCGGAACCGCCCGGCGCCCGCTGATGCTGTCTCGCTCCACCTCCCGCTCCCAACCGCTACCGGAAAAGATCTCCCTCCTGCTACAGGAGGCGAAATGGCTCGTGCTCGGTGTGATGTCGCTGTACGTCGGGCTGATCCTGCTCGGCTACAGCAAGGCCGATCCGGGCTGGTCGCATGCCGCCGAGGTGGGCCGCGTGGCCAACCCGGGTGGGCGCTTCGGCGCCTGGCTGGCCGATCTCCTGCTGTATCTGTTCGGCATTTCCGCCTGGTGGTGGGTCATTTTCCTGGGTTATGGCCTGGCCTGGGGGTTCCGCCGCCTGCGGCACGAGTTCCAGGTGGACCGGCGTTCCTTCTTCATCGTGCTGGCCGGCTTCTTCGTGGTCCTGCTGGCGAGCAGTGCACTGGAAGCGCTGCGTTTCCATTCACACGGCGCGAGCCTGCCGCTGGCGCCCGGCGGCCTGGTCGGGGTCGAGCTCGGCAGCGCGGTGCAGCGCTACCTGGGGTTCACCGGCGGCACGCTGTTGCTGCTGGCCCTGTTGGCTTCCGGACTGTCGCTGTTCTCGGGGATCTCCTGGTTCACCGTGATCGAACGGGTCGGGTTGGCGCTCGAACAGGGCTGGTTCGTCGCCCAGCGCGCCTACTACACCTGGCAGGACCGTCGCGCCGGACGTGAGCTGGCGCAGAAGCGCGAGGCGGTGGTGGAGACCAAGCGGCGCAAGACGGTGGAGGCGCCGCCGCCGCAATTGCGCATCGAGCCGGCGGTGGTCGAGGTGCCGAAGTCGGAACGCGTGCAGAAGGAGCGCCAGCAGACCCTGTTTGCCGACCTGTCTGCGGGGGGGCTGCCGCCGCTGGCGCTGCTCGACGATCCGTCGGGCGACGGCGAGCCGCCGTCCGCCGAGCTGCTGGAATTCACCTCGCGCCTGATCGAGTCCAAACTCGGCGAGTTCGGCGTGGAGGTCAAGGTGCTGGCCGCCTATCCCGGCCCGGTGATCACGCGTTACGAGATCGACCCGGCCACCGGGGTCAAGGGCAGCCAGGTGGTGAACCTGGCCAAGGACCTGGCGCGCGCGTTGTCGCTGATCTCCATCCGCGTGGTCGAGACAGTGCCGGGCAAGTCCTGCATGGCGCTCGAACTGCCCAACCCGAAGCGCCAGACCGTGCGCCTGTCGGAGATCGTCGGCTCGAAGGTCTTCAACGACATGCATTCGCCGCTCACCGTGGTGCTGGGCAAGGACATCGGCGGCCAGCCGGTGGTGGCGGATCTTGCCAAGATGCCGCACCTGCTGGTGGCCGGCACAACCGGTTCGGGCAAGTCGGTCGGCATCAACGCGATGATCCTGTCGCTGCTCTACAAGAGCGAGCCCGAGCGCGTGCGCCTGATCATGGTCGACCCGAAGATGCTCGAGCTCTCCATCTACGAGGGCATCCCGCACCTGCTCGCGCCGGTGGTCACCGACATGAAGCACGCCGCCAATGCGCTGAACTGGTGCGTGGTCGAGATGGACAAGCGCTACAAGCTGATGGCCGCGGTGGGGGTGCGCAACCTGGCCGGTTTCAACAAGGCGGTGAACGACGCCGCCAAGGCCGGCGCGCCGCTCACCAACCCGTTCTCGATCACCCCGGAGAGTCCCGAGCCGCTGCAGGCCCTGCCGCATATCGTGGTGGTGGTGGACGAGCTTGCCGACCTGATGATGGTGGTCGGCAAGAAGGTCGAGGAGCTGATCGCCCGTCTTGCGCAGAAGGCGCGTGCAGCCGGCATCCACCTCATCCTGGCGACCCAGCGCCCCTCGGTCGATGTGATCACCGGCCTGATCAAGGCCAACGTGCCGACACGCATCGCCTTCCAGGTCTCCAGCAAGATCGACTCGCGCACCATCCTCGACCAAATGGGCGCGGAAGCCTTGTTGGGCATGGGCGACATGCTCTACCTGCCGCCGGGCACCGGCCTGCCGGTGCGCGTGCACGGCGCCTTCGTGGCCGACGACGAAGTGCACAAGGTGGTCGAGCACTTGAAGAGCCTGGGGCCGCCCGACTACGTCGACGGCATCCTCTCCGCACCCGAGGACGACATGGAGGCGGCGCTCGGCGGCGGCGAGGGAGGCGGCGACGAGGCCGACCCGCTCTACGACCAGGCCGTCGAGGTGGTCATCAAGACCCGCCGACCGTCCATCTCGCTGGTGCAGCGCCACCTGCGCATCGGATACAACCGCGCCGCCCGCCTGATCGAGCAGATGGAGCGTGCCGGCCTGGTCAGCGCGATGGGCAGCAACGGCAACCGTGAAGTGATCGTTCCGCCCAAGGAGGGCGACTGAAATGCACCGTTATTCCGTTGCCGCGTTGTTGCGGCCGTTCGCAGGCGCGCTGCTGCTCGCGTTGGCGGGGCTGTCCGCCGCTGCCGACGGCATCGAGCAGTTGCGCCGCTTCGTCGCCGAGACGCGCCATGCGCAGGGCGAATTCGAGCAGACCGTGTATTCGGCCTCCGGGCGCAAGCCGCAGCAGGCCAGCGGCCAGTTCGCCTTCTCGCGCCCCGGGCGCTTCCGCTGGAGCTACGAGACGCCCTACCAGCAACTGCTGGTGGGCGACGGCGAGCGCCTGTGGTCGTGGGACCGCGATCTCGCGCAGGTCACCGTGCGGCCGCTGGGTGACGCGCTGGGCAGCACGCCGGCCGCGGTGCTGGTCGGCAGCAGCGACTTCGAGAAGGCCTTCGAGCTGGCCGACGGCGGCGCGTCCGACGGGCTGGCCTGGGTGCTGGCACGCCCCCGGCAGGCCGATGCGGGTTTCGAATCGATGCGCCTCGGGCTCGCGGGCGGGACACTGCGCCGTATGGAAATGCGCGACAGCTTCGGGCAGAACACGGTGATCGTGTTCACCCGCCTGGTCGGCGCCGCTGCGCTGGATCCCGAGCTGTTCCGCTTCACGCCGCCCGCGGGGGCCGAGGTGATCGGCCAGTGAAGCCCTCGCGCCGCCGATGAGCGACCTGTTCGAGGCACTGGACCCGCCGCGCGTGCCGCTGGCCGAGCGCCTGCGCCCGCGCAGCCTGGACGAAGTCGCCGGCCAGCAGCACCTGCTCGGGCCGGGCAAGCCGCTGCGCCTGGCCTTCGAATCGGGTACGCCGCATTCGATGATCCTGTGGGGGCCGCCCGGGGTGGGCAAGACCACCCTGGCGCGCCTGATGGCGCAGGGTTTCAATGCGGAGTTCGTCGCGCTCTCGGCGGTGTTCTCCGGCGTCAAGGAGATCCGCGAGGCGATTGCCCAGGCGCAGGCCGCGAAGGCACGCGGGCGCCACACCATCCTCTTCGTCGACGAGGTGCACCGCTTCAACAAGGCGCAGCAGGATGCCTTCCTGCCCTTCGTCGAGCAGGGCCTGGTGACCTTCATCGGTGCGACCACCGAGAATCCGTCCTTCGAGGTCAATTCCGCGCTGCTGTCGCGCGCTGCGGTGTATGTGCTGGAGCCGCTCGACGATGCGAGCATGGCGCGCCTGTTCGAGCGCGCGCGTCTTGCTGCCTGCCCGGAGCGGGCCTTCAGCGAAACGGCGCGCGAGCGCCTGGTCGGCTTTGCCGACGGCGATGCGCGCCGCATGATGAACCTCGTGGAGCAACTGCAGGTGGCGGCCGACACCGCCGGGGTGGGCGAGGTCGATGCGGACTTCGTCGACCAGGCGCTGTCGCGCAATCTGCGCCGCTTCGACAAGGGTGGAGAAGCCTTCTACGACCAGATCTCGGCACTGCACAAGGCAGTGCGCGGCTCGCATCCGGATGCCGCGCTGTACTGGCTGTGCCGCATGCTCGATGGCGGCGCCGATCCGCACTATCTGGGACGCCGGCTGGTGCGCATGGCCGTGGAGGACATCGGCCTGGCCGACCCGCGTGCGCTGGAGATCGCGCTCAACGCCTGCACCACCTATGAACGCCTGGGGTCGCCGGAAGGCGAGTTGGCGCTGGCGCAGGCCACTGTCTTCCTGGCTTGTGCGGCCAAGTCGAACGCGGTGTACAAGGCCTATAATGCGGCCCGGAAGTTCGTTGGCGAGGATGTCTCGCGCCCGGTTCCGCTGCACCTGCGCAATGCGCCGACCCGCCTGATGAAGGATCTGGGCTACGGCAAGGCCTACCGCTATGCGCACGACGAGCCCGACGCCTACGCGGCGGGCGAGGGCTACCTGCCCGAGGGCATGGCCGAACCCGGCTGGTACCGCCCGACGGCACGCGGCCTGGAGGCGCGCATCGGCGAGAAGCTCGCCTGGCTGCGTGGTCTGGATGCGGCGGCACGCGGCGAGCCGCAGCCGGCAGGGCCAGGCGGCACGGCAAGCACCAAGCCCGGCCCGGAACGGTGAGCCGGACCTCGCGTGGAGGGGCGTCAGTGGGGCAGCGGATGGTCGGCCATGAAGCGCTCGCAGAGTTTGCGCGCTTCGCGGGCCTTCTGCACATCGCCACGTTCGGTGGCGCGCTCGACAAGGTCGAGCATGTAGTTGGTCAGCAGCAAGACCCCTTCGGGCGTCTGGACCAGGCCGCAGGCCATCTGCGCTGCGGCGGCATCGGGGATGCCTTCGTGTTCGGCAATCAGGGCAACTTCGTCGTCGGTGAGATCGCAATAATCAAGGCAGTCGCGAATGGAAAGCATGCCGTCACTCCTCCTGTTCAAGGGCCGTCTTCGCGGTTCGATCAACATTCTCAGCTTAATCTTCGTGGGCGTGATTGCAAGAAAAGTTTCATCTGGCGAGAGCGTCTAAGCAATTGATATTCTTAATCTAATTTGTGCTGTGCGGCATTCGGCCGTGAGTGGCTGAAAGCGTTTTGGCGACATGGGGATGGCCTCGTTTCCTCGGTCCCGACATCAACTTTCAGTCCTATCCAAATGAATTGAAACGTACATCGGAAATCTTTCATGCTCGACATCCAGCTTCTTCGCACCCAGCTCGACCAGGTTGCCGCGCGCCTTGCGACGCGCGGGCTTGCCCTGGATACGGCCAGCTTCCAGGCCATGGAGGATGAGCGCAAGCGCCTGCAGACCCGCACTCAGGAACTGCAGGCGCAGCGCAACGCGCTGTCCAAGGAGATCGGCAAGCTGAAGGGCCGCGGCGAGGACGCCTCGGCGGTGATGGCCGCGGTCGGTCAGCTGGGCGACGAGCTGAAGGCCTGCGAGCAGGCCTTGCCGGGGCTGCTGGAGCGGATCGGCGAGTTCGCCGCCGGGCTGCCCAACCTGCCGCATGCGAGCGTGCCGGAAGGGCGCGACGAGAGCGCCAACGTCGAGGTGCGCCGCTGGGGTACGCCGCGCAGCTTCGAGTTCGCGCCGCGCGATCACGTCGACCTGGGCGCGCCGCTCGGGCTGGATTTCGAGACCGGAACCCGGCTGTCCGGCTCGCGCTTCACCTTCATGCGCGGCCAGATCGCCCGCCTGCACCGGGCGCTCGCCCAGTTCATGCTCGACGTACAGACCCGCGAGCACGGCTACACCGAGTGCTACGCGCCCTACATCGTCAATCGCGAAGTGCTGGTCGGCACCGGCCAGTTGCCCAAGTTCAAGGAAGACATGTTCTGGGTGCTGCGCGGTGGCGAAGAGGCCGGTAGCGAGCAGTACCTGATCTCCACCTCCGAGATTCCCCTCACCAACACCGTGCGCGAGCAGGTGCTGGCGCTCGACGACCTGCCCATCCGCCTGACTGCGCACAGCCCGTGTTTCCGCTCGGAGGCAGGCAGTGCGGGGCGCGATACGCGCGGCATGATCCGCCAGCATCAGTTCGACAAGGTGGAGATGGTGCAGATCGTCCAGCCGGAGACGAGCTACGAGGCGCTCGAACAGATGGTCGGCCACGCAGAGGCCATCCTGCAGAAACTTGGCCTGCCCTACCGGGTGATCACCCTGTGCACGGGCGACATGGGTTTTTCCGCCGCCAAGACCTACGACCTGGAGGTGTGGCTGCCGGCACAGGATACCTACCGCGAGATCTCCAGCTGCTCAAACTGCGAAGACTTCCAGGCGCGCCGCATGCAGGCGCGCTTCAAGAACGCGCAGGGCAAGAACGAGCTGGTGCATACCCTCAACGGTTCCGGCCTGGCGGTTGGGCGCACCCTGGTGGCGGTGCTGGAGAACTACCAGCAGGCCGACGGCTCGATCGCCGTACCACCGGTGCTGGTGCCCTACATGGGGGGCGTCGAGGTGCTCAAGCCCGCGGTCTGACGTCCGGCGGGCGGCGCGTCGTGCCTGGCGCGCCGCCGTGCTTCAGTTGCTGCGGCTCAGCTGCAGGCCGCGCGGCTGCAGGGGCGGCAGGTGGGGGGGCTCGATCCGGCGGAGGATGTCGTAGTAGTTGCGGATGCGCTCGGTCATGATCACCGCCTCCCCGCCGCGCGCCGCCCCGGCTTTCAGGCGGGCGGCGTATTCGGGGCGCGAGAGCAGCGGCAGCACGCTCTTCATGCCCCACCACGAGGTGTTGTCGCGCTGCATGCTGCGGGCGATCGCGCGTGCGCCGCGCAGGTGCCCCATTCCCAGGTTGTAGGCCGCGGTGGCCATCCAGATGCGGTCCGGCTCGTCGATCTCGTCCGGCAGCTCGTCGCGCAGCATGGCCAGGTAGCGCGCACCGCCGAGGATGCTCTCGCGTGCGTCCAGGCGGTCCTGCACGCGCAGGCGGTCGGCGGTTTCCGCGGTCAGCATCATCATGCCTCGCACGCCGGTGCGTGAGGTGGCCAGAGGATCCCACTGCGACTCCTGGTAGGACAGTGCCGCCAGCAGGCGCCAGTCGATGCCGGTGCGTGCCTGGGCCTCCTGGAAGTAGCGCCGATAGCGCGGCAGGCGCTCCTGCGCGCGCAGCAGGAAGGCATGAATGTCCTGGTCGCGCAGGCGCCGCACATGGCCGAAGTAGCGGTCCGCGATGCGCGCAAGCCGCCCGCTGTCGGTCGATTCGGTGAGGAAGGCCTCGACTTCGGCCGCCAGCGGATCGTCCTCGTCCATCGGCATGGCCCAGGCGATCTGCGACTTCAGCGGAAGATCCCAGGCCACGTGTAGTTCGGGGAAGACCCGTTTTGCCAGTGCATAGTGCAGGCGGTCGGTGGCGACCAGGTCGAGCTTGCCCTCGGCGACCTGTTCGAGGAGTGCCTGATCGCCGTCCGCGACCGGCACGTGCAGGTTGAGGCCGGGCACCCGCCGACGCAGGCGTTCGAGTTTTTCCAGGGGGAGGGAGCCGCGCCGCACGGTGACCAGGCGTCCGTGGAAGTCCGCCTCGTGCGCGATGCTCGGCGCATCGGTACGCCCCACCAGCACGTAGTCCACATCGCGCAAGGGGGCCGACCACTTCAGCGGCAGGCGCTCGTTGCGCGCGAGGCCGGCCGCGGCCAGGTGCGCCTCGCCGTTCATGACCGCGCTCAGCGCACGGGTGACGTCCGGATAGACGACGAAACTGACCGGCACGTCGAGCCGCTCGCCCAACTGCAGGATCAGGTCGTGCTCGAAGCCGGAGCTGCTTTCCTCGCTGCTGCGAAAGGAGATAGCGTCCTCGCGGGTGGCCACGCGCAACTCCCCGAGAGCGCGGTAATCCGCGATGCGCGGCACTTCCTCGGGCGTACAGGCGGCAAGCAGGACGGCGGTCAGCAGGGGCAGAATGGGCAGGCGCACAGGCACTTCCTCGTTCGCGGGCCAGGCGATTCTGGGCGAGGCGGCCGTGCTCGGCAACTGCACGGATCAATTTCGTGCATCGGTGAGTGCCGGCCGATGGTAGGCGCGTCCGGGTTGAACTGGTATATTAGCGTCCTCTTAATTTAGGAGCGATCCCATGTCCGGCAAGTCCTTCGTGCAGATCACCAATGACGTTTCCAGGGCGCTCGAGACGCTGCGCGCCGAGGCGCCCGAGGCCATGCAGGGCTTCTCGGCGATGGCCAAGGGGGCGCTCAAGGAAGGCAGTCTGTCCGCCCTGCACAAGGAGCTGATCGCTCTGGCGATCGGCGTGGCCTCGCGCTGCGATGCGTGCATCGGATTTCACGTGAAGGCGCTGATCCGTCTGGGCGTGACCCGCGAACAGCTGATGGAAACCCTGGCCGTCTGTGCGTACATGGGCGGCGGGCCGACACTGATGTACGCCGCTGAAGCGGTGCGTGCCTACGAAGAACTGCTGCCGCGCACGGCAAAGGCCGCGGCAACTGCGGGTGCGTGAGACTGCGTGCGCGGGGCTGGTGCATTTTCGCGTGCTTGTGCGTATAATGCGCCCTCCCGCAAGCCGGTGGCTGCGGGAAGCGGAGAGGTACCGAAGCGGTCATAACGGCGCCGACTCGAAATCGGATGGTCAGGGAAACCTGGCACGGGGGTTCGAATCCCCCCCTCTCCGCCAGCAGTAAAAAAAGCTTTGAAAAAAGCTTGACGAAGCGAAATTGGCTGCTAAAATCTCGCTTCTTTCGAAAGCGCCCGTAGCTCATCTGGATAGAGTACCTGGCTACGAACCAGGGGGTAGGAGGTTCGAATCCTTCCGGGCGCGCCAAACCCGAACGAAAACGGGCACCTTGCGAGGTGCCCGTTTTCGTTCACCTGCGCGCAGAGCGCTTCCTGTGCAGAAGGCGGCAGGCTGGTGTCGGATTTTCCGTGCTGGCATCATGGGTAAGCCGGCAGGGTGATATGCGCAACCCGAGCGGATCCCGTCCGCGAACTGCCGGCGTGTTCGTCAGCGCCGAGGATGTCGATGAGACTCAGTTCCGGACCACGCCTCCAGCCCAGCTACCCAAGTGGCGCCGTGCGCGCCCTGCTGTGCGCTGCGTTCGTCCTGCTCCATTGGCTCGCGGCATCGCCCGCCGCGCAGGCCGCCGAGGTGCGGATCGGCGTTCTGGCCCTGCGTGGCCCCGAGATCGCCATGCAGATGTGGGGGCCGACGGCGGATTATCTGCAGCGGCGCCTGCCGGCGCACATCTTCACCATCGTCCCGCTCGGCTTCGACGAGATCCAGCTTGCGGTGCGTCAGCGCCGCATCGATTTCGTTCTCGCCAACCCTTCCTACTATGTCGAGCTGGAAGCGCTGTACGGCATCAGTCCGGTGGTGACGATGCGCAACCGGCACGATACGGGCGCCGGCTACGGGGTGTTCGGCGGGGTGCTGTTCACCCGGGCCGAGAACGCCGCGGTGCGCCAGGTGGCGGACCTGCGCGGCAGCCGCTTTGCCGCGGTGGCTGAGGGCTCGTTCGGCGGCTGGCATGCCGGCTGGCGCGAACTGCGCAAGCGCGGCGTGGATCCGGAACGCGATCTTGCCGGCGTAGACTTTCTCGGCACCCACGATGCCGTGGTCCATGCGGTGCTGGAGGGGCGCTATGCCGCCGGCACGGTGCGCACCGAGACGCTGGAGCGGATGGCGCAGGAAGGGCGTATCGATCTCGCGCAGGTGTTCGTGCTCAACGAGCGGCGCAACCCGAGTTTTCCGCTGCGACACAGCACCGATCTCTATCCCGAATGGCCGCTAGCCCGGCTGGGCAGCGTCCCCGAGGGGCTGGCGGTGGAGGTCGCCGTGGCCTTGATGCTGATGCAGCCGGACGAAGCCGCCGCGCTGGCCAGCCAGACTACCGGCTGGACCTTGCCGCTCAACTACCAGCCGGTGCATGAGGCGCTGCGCGAGTTGCGCATCGGCCCCTACGAGCACCTGCGCCACCTGTCCACCCGCGAGGTGCTCGCCCAGTACTGGCACTGGGCGGCGATCGCCCTGCTGCTGCTCCTGCTGCTGCTGGTGACCGCGGGCTACATCGGGCGCACCAACCGCCGCCTGCGCCAGCACCAGGTCGAACTGCAGGCGCTCAATACCGGGCTCGAGGCGCGGGTCGCCGAGCGCACCGGGCGGGTCGGACTGCTGCTCGACCGTGAGCGCTTCCTGCGTGGGGTCGTGGTGATGGTGGCCGACGTCAATGAGATCCTGATCACTGCCAGTTCGCGCGACGAGATGCTGAAGGCCTGCTGCGACCGGATGGTGGCGCACCCGGACTACCGCTTCGCCTGGATCAGCCTGCTGGGCGGCACGCGGCTCGAACTGGCTGCGAAGTCTTACGGTACGGCGGACTTCGTCCGCGCGCTCGACGCCACGCAGGGCGAGGGGCCGGAGGCGCGTGCCCTGCGCGAGAACGCCACGGTGGTGTTGGGCGGCCTGGCCGCTGCGGCGGCCGGCATGGGCGGCGGCGTACATGGGGTGGCGGCGCTGCCGTTGCGCAAGGATGCGTTCGCGCAGCCCTTCGGTGCGCTGTGCGTGTTCACCGCGCGCGAGGCCGGGTTCGACGGCGAGGAGATTGCCATGCTGGAGCAGCTTGCCGGCGATATCGGCTTTGCCACCGCCGCCTTCGATCAGCGTGGCGAAACCGAGCGCCTGCAGCGCGAGCGCATCACCCATTACGAGAAGACCATCCTCTCGCTGGTCGACCTCATCGAGCGGCGCGACACCTATACCGCGGGGCACACCCGCCGGGTGGCCGAATACTGCGGGCTGATCGCCACCGAGATGGGGCTGGGGGAGGGCGCCGTCGCCCAGCTCAAGCAGGCTGCCATCCTGCACGACATCGGCAAGATCGCGATTCCCGACGCGGTGCTGCTCAAGCCGGGCAAGCTCAGCGCACTGGAGTACGACCTGATCAAGCAGCACGTCTCGGTCGGCTACGAGACCCTGAAGCGCATCGACATGTATGCCGATCTGGCGGAGATCCTGCGTTACCACCACGAGCGGCACGACGGCAGCGGCTATCCGGACGGCCTGGCGGGGGAGGCGATTCCGCCGGCCGCCCGCATCATGGCGGTGGCGGATGCCTTCGACGCGATGACCACCAACCGCATCTACCGGCCACGCAAGCCGGTGGCGGCCGCGCTCGACGAGATCGACGAACTCGCCGGGCGCCACTACGACCCGAAGGTGGCGGCGGCGGCGCGGCGTGCCTTGTGCGCCGTCGAGCCGCCGCCGGTATCCGACCAGCTTCCGCGCACGGCGCTGGAGCGCCAACGCTTTGCCTACTTCTTCAATGACCAGTTGACGGGTGTGCACAACGCCAGCTACCTGGAGTTCGTGCTGCGCAACCAGTTGCACGCCGACCTGGAGCGCGCCACGCTGCTGAGCCTGCTTGAGGTGTCGCGCTTCAATGCCGAACACGGCTGGGCTGCGGGGAACAGGCTGCTGGCGGGCTTTGCCGCCTGCCTGGCCGCGCGTGCGGGGGATGCAATGGTGTTCCGCGTGATGGGCGATGACTTTGTCGTGTTATCGACCGATGGGCTGGAACTCGACCGTGACGAGTTGCGGCAGCAGGGTGGGTTGGCGCCTGCGCGAGTAGGACTGGATATCGACGGTTTCGCGCTCGACGCTGCCGGGGTGGCCCGTCTCAAAGCGCTGCTGTGAGCGCTGAATGGCAACTGCCCCGCAGGCCTTGCGGCGCTGCGGGGCAGTCTGGGGCCAGGGGGCGGCTCAGGCGCTCTTGCGTGCCGGCTTGGCCGTTGCGCTGCCGACCGCCTTCACCGCGGCACTGGTGGCCGAGCTGACGTTGGCTTCGGCGATGTCGACCACCTGGCGGGCAGCCTTGCTCATGCTGTCGTAGGTGGAGTTGGCTGCGGCGAGCGCAGACTTGACGGCCGAGATGGCGACGTCGGAACCGGCCGGGGCGGACTTCGCAGCCTCGTCCAGCGCGGCGTTGAAGGTCTTGCTCAGTTCAGCCATCTGCGCTTCGAGCAGCTTGGTGATCTCTTCCTGGTTCTGCGACGCAATTTCGTAAACGCTGCGGTAGTACGCTACCAGCTTCTCGGCGCCCGGCTGGACCAGGGAAGACTGCAGCGTGACGAAGGCCTGCG
>JAUVWV010000177.1 GCA_030603925.1 Thauera sp.
CAGCCCCACCGGGCCGGCGCCCACCACCACCACCGGGTAATGCCCGTCGCGGGCCTCGGCCAGTTCCGGCGGGCGCCGGTAGGCGTACTTCGGGTATTGATACGTGCTCAGCACGGTGTCTCCTCCTGTGTGCGTGTCCGTGCGGCCTTCTGTGGGCCGTCATCGGCGCGTCGTTGTCCGGCAGGTGCCGGTGCGGTGTCTCTCTGCACTCCTCTGGCTGCACGGCGCGGCAGGCTTATTCCTGCAGCGCGTGCCACATCTGCTGATCGCGCTCCGCCGTCCAGATGCGCGGGTCGCGGATGCCGCTGGCTTCGTCGTGCGCGCGGGTCACGTCGAAGGGCAGGCAGTGTTCGTAGATAAAGACCTGGCCGAACTTCGGGTCCATGTTCCTGCGCGTGTGCGCCATGGTGGCCTTCAGGTCATAGCCCAGTGCCACCGCTTCCTGCGCGCTTCGGTACAGCGTGGCGACGAAGTCGCGGGTGTAGGCCAGGCCGGCCTGCACGCGTTCCGGCGTCATCAGCGCCGGGCCGCGCCCCGGAACCAGCTTGGCGAAGTTCATCGCCGCCAGCTTGTCGAGCGTCTGCGGCCAGTCAGCCAGGTAGGCGTCGCCGGTGTAGCAGGCGGCATCGGCTTCCACCAGGTCGCCGGAGAAGCAGATCGACTGCGCGGGCAGATAGACGATGGTGTCGCCCTTGGTGTGGCCGCGCCCCACCTGCTTGATCTTCACTTCCAGCTTGCCCAGCCACAGGGTCATCTCGCCCTGGAAGGTGAGCGTCGGCCAGGTCAGCCCGGGCACGCTTTCCACCGCGTTGAAGAGGCGCGGAAAGCGGCCGATTTCGGACTCCATGTCCTGCTGGCCGCGTTCCACGATCAGGTCCCAGGTGTCCTGGCTGGCGATGACCTGCTCCAGGCCCTCGCCCTTGTAGCCCGAGGCACCCAGCACGCGCACCGCGTGGTAATGGGTGAGCACCACGTACTTGATCGGCTTGTCGGTGATCTCGCGCACCTTGGCGATCACCGCCTGCGCCATCACCGGCGTTGCGGTGGCGTCGATGATCATCACCGCGTCGTCGCCGATGATCACCCCGGTGTTGGGGTCGCCTTCCGCCGTGTAGGCGTAGGCGTTGTCGGACAGCTTGTCCCAGCTGATCTGTTTCTCTTCCAGGTCTGCCTGCGAGGCAAAGGCCTTGGTATTCATCGGGTGACTCTCCTCTTGTCGCTTCCGGGGATAGACGAATCCTAGTTCACGGTTTGTCAATGGTCAATACGTTCGCTATTGTCAAACAACGGCAGGCGGAATACGATGCATTGCAACTGCTAAGATGCCGCCCAGCCGAGACAGCGGGGCATGAGGGGGAAGTTTTGGAAGAAGAACGCAACGGCAGTCGCGGCGCGGACCGCCGCGGCATTCAGTCCATCGAGGTGGGCGGCGCGCTGCTGCAGGCGCTGGTGCGCCAGGGCGCACCGATGATGCTCAAGGACCTGGCGCGCGAGGCCGGCATGCCGCCGGCCAAGGCCCACCCCTATCTGGTGAGCTTCGGCAAGCTCGGCCTCATCGAACAGGACCCGCTCACCGGGCGCTACGGCCTGGGGCCGTTCTCCCTGCAGATGGGCCTCACCGCCCTGCACGGGCTGGACCCGCTCAAGGCCGCCACCATCGAGGCCGCTCGCCTCGCCGACGAGATCGAACTCAACGTCGCCATCGCGGTGTGGGGCAACCACGGCCCCACCATCGTGCGCATCGAGGAAAGCAGCAAGCAGATCCACGTCAACATGCGCCCCGGCACGGTGATGACCCCGCTGCTGCTCTCGGCCACCGGCCGCGTCTTCGCCGCCCTGCTGCCGGCGCGCATTACCCGCCCGATCCTGGAAAAGGAGGTCGCCCAGTTCGCCACCTCGCCGCAGGCCGCGCTGCGCCTGTCGCGCCGCCATGTGGACGAGATCGTCGCCGAAGTGCGCGAGCACGGCATGGCGCGCGCCGTCGGCAACCCCATCCCCGGCATCAACGCCTTCTCCGCCCCGGTGTTCGACAGCAGCGGCAATCTGGCGCTGGCGATCACCGCCATGGGGCCGGCAGACGCGTTTGATCCGAGCTGGGAAGGCGAGGCGGCGAAAAAGGTGAGGGCGGCTGCGGCGGCGATTTCGCAGCGGCTGGGGAGCACGGCGGGGTAGGTCGAGGGGAATGGGCCGGACTCCGTGGCTTCGCGTAGTGGAGATAATCGGCGAAATGTCCCATGTGCCGGCTGTCTCGACAGGCTCACTATACGAGCTCATAGCTATGGAATAATGCCGTATCACTTCACGCTAAGGCGAACGGCATGGATGCGCTCACGTCCTCGGACCTCAAGACCATCCTCCACTCCAAGCGAGCAAACCTCTATTACCTGGAGCATTGCCGGGTTCTGGTGAACGGTGGCCGCGTCGAGTACGTCACCGACGAAGGCAAGCAGTCGCTGTACTGGAACATCCCCATCGCCAACACCACCACCCTGCTGCTCGGCACCGGCACCTCGATCACCCAGGCGGCGATGCGCGAGCTGGCCAAGGCCGGGGTGCTGGTCGGTTTCTGCGGTGGCGGCGGGACGCCGCTGTTCAGCGCCAACGAGGTCGACTTCGAAGTGGCGTGGCTCTCGCCTCAGAGCGAATACCGCCCGACCGAATACCTGCAAGCCTGGGTGCGCTTCTGGTTCGACGACGCGCTGCGGCTGAGCGCCGCCAAGGCCATCCAGCAGGCCCGGCTGACGCGCATCGCGGCGCACTGGACCAACAACCGACGACTCGCGGAAGCGGATTTCGTCGTACCCCGCGAACGGCTCGAGGCTGCACTGGAATCCTCCCGGCGCGCTATCGCCGCAGCGGTGGACAACACCGCCCTGCTCACCGAAGAAGCCCGCCTCACGAAGACCCTCTTCAAACTCGCCTGTGACGCCACCGACTACGGCGAATTCACCCGCGCCAAGGGCGGCAGCGGCGGCGACCCGGCCAACCGTTTTCTCGACCACGGCAACTACCTCGCCTATGGGCTGGGCGCCACCGCTACCTGGGTGCTCGGCCTGCCGCACGGCCTGGCGGTGTTGCACGGCAAGACACGACGCGGCGGGCTGGTGTTCGACGTCGCCGATTTGGTCAAGGACGCCGTGATCCTGCCACAGGCCTTCGTCTCGGCAATGCGCGGCGACAGCGAGCAGGAATTCCGTGACAACTGCATCGAGACCCTGGTCCAGACCGAGTCGCTGGATTTCATGATCGACACCCTCAAGACCATCGCCACCGAAACCGGGAAGCACGCCGCATGAACGTGCTGCTCATCTCCCAATGCAGCAAGAACGCGCTTACGGAAACCCGGCGTATCCTCGACCAGTTCGCCGAACGCCGTGGCGATCGCACTTGGCAGACGCCCATCACCCAGGCCGGGCTGGAAACCCTCTACCGCTTGCTGCGCAAGACCGCGCGTAAGAACACGGCCGTGGCCTGCCACTGGATTCGCGGCAAGGACCACAGCGAGTTGCTGTGGATCGTCGGCGATGCGCGGCAGTTCAACGAGCGGGGGGCGACGCCGACGAACCTGACGCGACGCAACGTACTGCGCACCGAATCGGAGAACGACTGGCATAGCCTCACCGTCATCCACCTGCTGACCTCCCTCGCGGCGCTGCTGCACGACCTCGGCAAGGCCTGCCTCGCGTTTCAGCAAAGACTCGCCGCAAAGGGACCTGTCGCACGCAACCTGTATCGCCACGAGTGGGTATCACTGCGTCTGTTCCAGGCATTCGTCGGCCACAGCACCGACGCCGAATGGCTGGAGCGGCTCATCGCCCCGTCTGCGGAAGATGACACCAGCTGGATCGATCGCGTGCTGCGGGACGGGATCGACCCCAAGGCGCGCGACAGCAAGCCGTTCACCGTCCTGCCCCCGCTTGCGTGGACGGTCGCGTGGCTCGTGCTGACCCATCACCGTTTGCCGCTCATGCCGACGAAGGATGCCAATGGGCAATGGAAGTGGCTGGGGGCACGTGTAACCGATCTCAGCGCAGCCCAACTGGAAAATCTGCTGGAAAAGGTGGATGCGAACTGGAACGAACTTTCTGGCGAAGCGAACAAGGGCGCGATCGAGCCGTACTGGATGTTCCCCCACGGTCTTCCAGTCACAACCGATGCCTGGCGCAAGCGCAGCGCACGCGTGGCACGCCGGCTGTTGCCAATCGTGCAGAGCGCGGATGCGCGCGACTGGCTGCACGATCCGTACGTGATGCACCTCGGTCGCCTTGGCCTGATGCTGGCGGATCACCACTACTCCAGCCTCATCGATCCGGCCGCGCGCAGCGACCTCAACCCGGCCTATCCGCTGTTCGCCAATACCAACCGTAAGACCGGCTCCGTCAATCAGACCCTCGACGAACACCTGCTCGGCGTCGCCCGGCACGCCGGCATGGTCGCCCATGCACTGCCTGGTTTCGAGCATCACCTGCCTCGGCTTGTGCGCCACAAGGGCTTGCGCAAACGCAGCGCCGAGGCCCGCTTTCGCTGGCAGGACCGCGCCGCCGACCTTGCCGGGGCAATGCGCGAATCCGCCGCCCGCCATGGCGCATTCATCGTCAACATGGCCTCCACCGGCTGCGGCAAGACGCTGGCCAACGCCCGCATCATGAATGCGCTCGCCAACCCGTCGCGCGGGCTGCGCTGCGCCTTTGCGCTCGGCCTGCGCACCCTCACGCTGCAGACCGGCCGCGCCTTTCGCGACGAATTGCAGCTATCGGATTCCGCGCTGGCAATCCGCGTCGGCGGTGCCGCCAACCGCGAACTGTTCGAGCACTACGAACAACTCGCGGAGCAGAGCGGATCGGCTTCCACCCAATCCTTGCTACCCGAGGACGCGGGCGTGGTGTTCGAGGGCAACACCGCCTACCCCTTGCTGCAGCGCCTGTCCCACGACCCACGCATCCATGCGCTGATCGCCGCCCCGCTGCTCGTCTGCACCATCGACCACCTCACCCCGGCCACCGAAAGTCAGCGCGGCGGCGCCCAGATCGCGCCGATGCTGCGCCTGATGAGCGGCGACCTGGTGCTGGACGAACCCGACGACTTCGACATCGACGACCTGCCCGCCCTGGCCCGCCTGGTGCATTGGGCCGGCCTGCTCGGTAGCCGCGTACTGCTGTCCTCCGCCACCCTGCCGCCGGCACTGGTGCAAGGGCTGTTCGAAGCCTATCTCGACGGGCGGCGCTGGTTCCAGCGCAATCGCGGCGAGCGGCCCGGCACCGCACCCGAGGTCTGCTGCATGTGGGTGGATGAGTTCGACCAGACCCGGCATGACTGTGGCGAGGGCGACGCGTTTGCCAGCCAACAGCTGGCGTTCGCCCAGCGCCGCCATGCGCACCTCGCCAAGGAGGCCGCACGGCGACGCGCCGAACTCCTGCCCCTTCCGCTCGCAGGCAAGGCGCACGATGTCCTGCGCCACACCATGGCGGCGAGCATGCGCGAAGCGGCCTTAAGCCTGCACGCCGCGCACCACGCCATCGACCCACAATCCGGCAAGCGCGTCAGCTTCGGCCTGATCCGCATGGCCAACATCGACCCGCTGGTCGACGTCGCACTGTCCCTCTACGCCCTCGGCGCACCGGACGACACCCGGATACACCTCTGCACCTACCACTCGCAGTATCCGCTGCTGATCCGCTCGTCCATCGAGCACCGCCTGGATGCCGCGCTCAACCGCCGCACGCCCGACGCAGTCTTTGCGCTTCCGGAGATCCGCAGCCGGCTCGACGCCAACCCGGAAGCCGACCACCTCTTCATCGTGCTGGGCAGCCCGGTTACCGAGGTCGGGCGCGACCACGATTACGACTGGGCAGTGGTCGAACCGTCCTCGATGCGCTCGCTGATCCAGCTCGCCGGCCGCATCCGCCGCCACCGTCCGGGCGCGGTAGACACCCCCAACATGGTGGTGCTGGACAGCAACCTGCGCCATTTCGAACACCCCGGCGAGCCGGCCTACTGCAAGCCCGGCTTCGAGATGCCCGACCCCCGCTTCAAGCTGCAGTCCCATTCGCTCGCGGACTTGCTCGAAGCCGAACAACGCGAGGTCATCGACGCCCGCCCGCGCATCCTGCCCAAACCGGACGAAGCACTGCAGCCAACGGCGAGACTGGTGGATCTTGAGCACGCCCGCATCCAGTTCCAGATGCGCCCGCAATCAAGCAACGAGGTGATCAGTGAACATCGATTGAAGAAAGGGGTAAAACCGAAATCGGCGATCAATGCCACGACTCACTGGCTGCGGCCCGGTGTCTCACTGACCGCAGTCCTGCCCCAGCAACAGCCCTTCCGCTACGACCCCAAACCCAAGTTGGACGTCGTCCTGCTGCCCGACGAGGAAGGCGAGGATTACGCCCTCCACCGCGTCGCACCCGCGGAGGAACGCTATCGCAAGCTGTACGTGAGGATCGAGGATGGCATGAACCACCGCATCGACGATGCGCAGGTGACCGGCACACGCATGACGCCGTGGGGCGTCACCGACTACATGACAGAACTGACTGCGCTGGCCGAGGAACGGGACATGACGCTGGAGGCATGCGCCGAGCGCTACGGCACGGTGACGCTACCCGAAAACCCGCAGGGCTGGCGGTTTCATCCGGCACTGGGGTTTACAAGGAATCGTTGATGGGTGGCGACACGGTTTGGTCACCGTCGGGAAGGCACAGCAGGGCCGCCGCCGCAGGAGCAACCCCGGTCACAAGGGTCGGGCCTCGGATAGCACGCGCTGCCGAATCTGCACCGGAAGATCACCCGGAGTTACTACGTCTACCGGAATGCCAAGCATCTCGACCAGCGCCTCCTGCAGCCCTCCCAGATCGAAGAGCGTCGCCCCGGGGAGTGGATCGACCAGTAGGTCGAGATCGCTACCTTCCTTATCAGTACCGCGTAGCACCGAGCCGAACACCCGCGGGTTGGTGGCGTGATGGTCAAGCACCAACTGCTCGATTGTGGCTCGGTAACAACGTAGCAAAGCTGACGGTTTCACAGTAGCTGCTGCCTGTCCGGCAGTTAACGTTGCTCAGGCATCGAGCGACGAATATTTCTGAGCTGCATTTCTGCAGTTGCGGAAGTCTAGCAGAGAGCCTAGACTCCGCCTCACAAACACCACTTTATGTTACTAACTCATCTAACGATGAATAGGTTAAAAAAATC
>JAUVWV010000178.1 GCA_030603925.1 Thauera sp.
ACTCAGCCTCTCCCAACGTCTCTCGTCAGAAGAGCACTGTATCCCTCGCTTCCAGATCTTCCCGGCTGCAGATCCAACCGGCCAAGATAGTTGTCGCCGACCGGTCAGGCTAATTGTCGCTGGCCAGTTGCTGCGTCTCGGGCGGGAACTCCATTTGTTGCGCCAGCTTTTCGTTACGGGCCATGTGTGTCTCCTCGTTCTGGTATTGGACTTGCGGCAGCGGGCCGCGTGCTGCGAAAGATGCGGCCGGAAGAGGTCAAGAAAGTTGACCTGGATCAAATAATAGCAAAATTGATTGACCGGTCGGTCAACTAATTTAATCCGCCCTGCAGGGCATTGGCATCGTCGCCGGCGCGAAACTCCGTTGCCCGTTTGTGGTATCGTCTTCGCAGCGGCCGCAAGACAAGGCCAGCAGCCCGTTTACACCCAGACGACCCCGAATGACGCTCTTCTCGCTGATCGTTGCCCTGCTCATCGAGCAGGTGCGTCCCCTGCCGGCTCAGCAGGTGGTGCTGGACCCCCTGCGCCGGATTTCCGCCCTGCTCACCGAGCGTTTCAACGACGGTCAGGCGCGCAACGGTCAGGTCGCATGGTGGCTGGTGGTGGCGCTGCCCACCCTTGCGACCATCCTGGTGCACTACCTGCTCTGGCAACTGCATCCGCTGTTCGCCTTTGCCTTCAACATCGGCGTGCTCTACCTCACCATGGGTTTCCGCCAGGAAAGCCATTTCTTCACCGACATCCACCTGGCCCTGCGCATGGGCGAACTCGAGCGCGCCCGGGCCTTGCTCGGCGAATGGCGCGGACGCCAGTACCACGACGCCAGTTCGACCGAGGTTGCCCGGCTGGCCATCGAGCAGGCGCTGGTGTCCGCACACCGTAACGTATTCGGTGTAGTGTTCTGGTTCATCGTGCTGCCCGGCCCTGCGGGGGCGGTGCTGTACCGCCTCGCACGCTACTTTTCGGACGACTGGGGCAATCGGCGCGATGTGGAGTTCGGCGAGTTCGGTCGCTTTGCGCGCAAGGCCTTCGAGGTCATCGATTTCGTGCCGGTACGGCTCACCGCGGCCTCGTTCTCCGTTGTAGGGGATTTCGAAGGAGCCGTGTTCTGCTGGCGCACCCAGGCGCTGCTATGGGCCGACAAGGCCTCCGGTATACTTCTGGCGAGCGGTGCCGGCGCGATGGGCGTGAGACTGGGCATGCCGGTTCACGAGTCCGGCGAGATCGTGGAGCGGCCGGAAATGGGGCTCGGCGAGGAAGCCGATGCCGATTACATGCAGAGTGCGGTGGGCTTGGTATGGCGCGCACTGTTGCTCTGCCTGCTGTTGCTGGCACTGGTCGGAATAGCCGGCTGGGTCGGCGGTTGATTGACGTGGAGGGAGTAACAGATGGCAAATCGTGAAGTTGTGGTGCTGAGCGCCGTGCGCTCGGCAATCGGTGCCTTTGGTGGTTCGCTGAGCACCCTGGAGCCCGCCGAACTCGCCGGTACCGTAATGCGTGAGGCGGTTTCCCGCGCCGGCGTCGATCCCCAGCAGATCAACTACGTGACCGTGGGCAACTGCATTCCCACCGATTCGCGCTACGCCTACGTGCCGCGCGTGGCCTCCATCCAGGCTGGTCTGCCGATGGATTCGGTGGCCATGCAGGTCAACCGGCTGTGCTCGTCCGGCCTGCAGGGCATTGTCTCCACCGCCCAGGCCATCATGCTGGGCGACTGCGATTTCGGCGTCGGCGGCGGCGTTGAGGTGATGTCGCGCGGTGGCTACATGATGCCGGCGCTGCGCACCGGCGCCCGCATGGGCGACACCAAGGCCATCGACATGATGGTGTCGGTGCTGACCGACCCCTTCGGCGTCGGCCACATGGGTATCACCGCCGAGAACCTGGCCACCAAGTGGGGCATCAGCCGCGAGGAGCAGGACGCCTTCGCGCTCGAGTCTCAGGAGCGTGCCGCGCGCGCCATCGCCGCCGGCTACTTCAAGTCGCAGATCGTCCCCATTGTCCAGCAGACCCGCAAGGGCGAGACGGTGTTCGACACCGACGAGCATCCGCGTGCCACCACGCTGGAAGCGCTGGCCAAGATGAAGCCCGCCTTCAAGAAGGACGGCAGCGTGACCGCCGGCAACGCCTCCGGGATCAACGACGGTGCGGCCTTCTTCGTGCTGGCCGATGCCGCTGCCGCGGCCAGCGCCGGCTACAAGCCGATGGCCCGCCTGGTGTCCTACGCCGTGGCCGGCGTGCCCAACGACGTGATGGGCGAAGGCCCGATCCCGGCCTCCAAGCTGGCGCTCAAGCGCGCCGGCCTGAGCCTGGACCAGATGGACGTGATCGAGTCCAACGAAGCCTTTGCCGCCCAGGCGCTGGCCGTGGCCAAGGGCCTGGAGCTGGATCTGGCCAAGACCAACCCGAACGGCGGCGCCATTGCGCTCGGCCACCCGGTGGGCTGCTCCGGCGCCTTCATCGCCACCAAGGCGGTGTATGAGCTGCAGCGCACCAACGGCCGCTATGCGCTGGTCACCATGTGCATCGGCGGCGGCCAGGGTATTGCGGCGATTTTCGAGCGCATCTGAGCGCGTCTCACCCCGCACGAAAACCCGCTTCGGCGGGTTTTTTTCGCCTGCGGGCCATCCATCGGACATGCCGATGCACCAATCGATCATGCGCGGTGGAGGTGCTTGCACCGAGATGGTGCGTTTCGCGCCTCATTGCATGGGAAAACGCCCCGCAGGCCATGTCCGAACGCTGGCATGCTTTTCGCTGTCACAAAACGTGACCGTTCCACCCTCGAAAAGGCGGGCCCAGAGCCATGACCATCAAGCAGTTCTATAACGAGATGACCGACGAGGCGGGGCGTGTGCGACCGCACTACGCGGCCTACGCAAGCTGGCTGTCCGAGATGCCGGAGGAGCGCCTGGTGCAGAAACGCGCCGAGGCAGATGCGCTGTTCCACCGCCACGGCATCACCTTTGCCGTATACGGCGAGAACGCCGGAATCGAGCGCCTGATTCCCTTCGACATCATCCCGCGCATCATCCCGGCCGACGAGTGGCAGACCCTGGCCGCCGGCCTGCGCCAGCGCGTGAAGGCGCTCAACCTGTTCATCCGCGACATCTACCACGAGCAGGACATCCTGCGCGCCGGGCACATCCCCGCCGAGCAGGTGCTCAACAACGCCCAGTACCGCAAGGTGATGCAGGGCGTCGACGTGGCACGCGACCTGTACGCCCACATCGCCGGGGTGGACATCGTACGCGCCGGCAAGGGCGAGTATTACGTGCTGGAAGACAACCTGCGCGTGCCCTCGGGGGTGTCCTACATGCTGGAAAACCGCAAGATGATGATGCGGCTCTTCCCGCGCGTGTTCTCGCGCTATCGGGTCGCGCCGGTGGACCGCTACCCGGACATGCTGCTCAACACCCTGCGCAGCGTCGCGCCCACCGGGGTGGTCGATCCCACGGTGGTGGTGATGACGCCGGGCGCCTACAACAGCGCCTACTTCGAGCATGCCTTCCTCGCCCAGCAGATGGGCGTGGAACTGGTCGAGGGGCAGGACATGTTCGTACAGGACGAGCAGGTGTTCATGCGCACCACACGCGGTCCGCAGCGCGTCGATGTGATCTACCGCCGCATCGACGACGACTTCCTCGATCCCACCGCCTTCCGCAAGGACTCGGTGCTGGGTGTGCCGGGCCTGCTGCAGGCCTATCGCGCCGGGCGGGTGACGCTGTCCAACGCCATCGGCAGCGGGGTGGCGGACGACAAGTCGATCTACCCCTACGTGCCGGAGATGATCCGCTTCTACCTCGGCGAGGAGCCCATCCTGCACAACGTACCGACCTACATGTGCCGCAAGCCGGACGACCTGAGCTACGTGCTGGACCATCTCGCCGAACTGGTGGTGAAAGAGGTGCATGGTGCGGGCGGCTACGGCATGCTGGTCGGCCCGGCGGCGAGCAAGGCCGAGGTGGAGGCCTTCCGCGCGATCCTGGTCGCCCATCCGGAGCGCTACATCGCGCAGCCCACGCTGGCCCTGTCGGCCTGTCCGACCTTCGTCGACGCCGGTATTGCGCCGCGCCACATCGACCTGCGTCCCTTCGTGCTGTCCGGCGAGGAGGTGCAGCTGATTCCCGGCGGACTGACCCGGGTGGCGCTGCGCGAAGGTTCCCTGGTGGTCAATTCCTCGCAGGGCGGTGGAACCAAGGACACCTGGGTGCTGGAAGCCTGAACGGCGCGGTACACGAGATCACGAAGGGAGAATGCAAATGCTGAGCCGTACCGCCGACCACCTGTACTGGATGGCCCGCTACATGGAACGCGCGGAGAACATCGCGCGCATCCTCGACGTGAATCTGCGCATGTCGATGATGCCGCAGTCCGCGGTGCAGGAAGAGCAGGCCTGGGGCGCCACGCTGCGCATCATGGGGCTGGAAGGCGCCTTTCACCAGCGCTACGCCGAGATTTCGCCCGAAGCGGTGCTCGAGTTCATGGTGTTCAATTCGGAGAATCCGTCCAGCGTGCGCAACTGCCTGCGCGCGGCGCGCGAGAACGCCCACGCGGTGCGCGGCACGCTGACCTCCGAGCTATGGGAAACCACCAATGGCACCTGGCTGAAGATGCGCGACTTCACCCCGGAGATGCTCGCCGATGCCGGTGCCGGCGAGTTCTTCGAGTGGGTCAAGTACCGCTCGCACCTGTCGCGCGGGGTCACCATCGGCACCATGCTGCAGGACGAATCGCTGCGCTTCATCCGCCTCGGCACCTTCCTGGAACGGGCGGACAACACCGCCCGCATCCTCGACGTGAAATACCAGTTGCTGCTGCCTGCCGGCGAGGTGGAAGGCGGTGCGGCGGACTACTACCAGTGGAGCGCCTTGCTGCGCTCGGTCTCCGCCTTCGAGGTGTACCGCAAGGTGTACCGCGACCTGATCACCCCGGCGCGGGTGGCCGAACTGCTGCTGCTGCGGGTGGACATGCCGCGCTCGATCGCGCGCTGCATGAAGGAGGTGTACGCCAATCTGCGCGAAGTGGTCAACGACCAGTCGGCGGAAACCGAGCGGCGTGCCGGCGAGCTGGAGGCGCAGCTGCGTTTCGGGCGCATCGACGACATCGTGCGCGACGGCCTGCACAACTACGTGGTGCGCCTGCTGGGCCGGGTGCAGGATCTGGGCGACCGTATCGCCGACGACTTCCTCGTGCCGGTTTCCTGAGCGCACTGCGGGGCGCGCCCGGCGCGCTCCGCAGTGCGCTACCAGCCCGGGTTGAGCCGCTTCGCCTCGGCAATCTCGCTGCGAATGGCGCGGTAGTGCTCGAAGCGGCGCGGGTCGATGCGGCCGTCGTCGAGCGCGGCGCGCAGCGCGCAACCCGGTTCGGCCTCGTGGCGGCAGTCGCGGAAGCGGCACTGGCCGAGCAGCGGACGGAACTCGACGAAGCACTCCGCCAGATGATCCGGGTCGAGGTGGGCGAGGCCGAAGGCCTGCAGCCCCGGGCTGTCGATCAGCCAGCCGTCGCCCGGCAGCGGGTACAGGCGGGCGAAGGTGGTGGTGTGCTTGCCGGAATCCAGGGCGGTGGAGATCTCCCGCGTCGCGGCCTTGGCCTCCGGGATCAGCGCGTTGGTCAGGGTGGACTTGCCCATGCCGGACTGGCCCACCAGGATGCTGCGCTGGCCCTGCAGATGCGGCAGCAGAGCCGCTGCGCCATCCAGTGCGGAGAGTTCCAGCACGCGGTAGCCGAGTGCGGTGAAATTCGCCAGCGCGGCGCGCGCGGCTGGCAGGCGTTCGCCCAGATCGGCCTTGTTCAACACGATCAGCGCCTGCAGATCCTGCGATTCCGCCGCGCACAGGCAGCGCGAGATCAGCAGGTCGGAGAAGGCCGGCTCGGTGGCGACCACGATCACCACCTGGGTGAGGTTGGCGGCGATCAGCTTTTCGCGGAAGGCGTCCGAGCGCCACAGCAGATTGCGCCGCGCATGCAGGTGTTCGATGGCGCCCTGGCCGTCGCCGCGCGGCGCGAGGTCGACCTCGTCGCCGCAGGCGAACACGCTCTTCTTGCCCCGCGGGTAGCCCTGCAGGCAGCCGTTGGCGGTGAGCACTTCGTAGTGACGGCCGTAGGCCGCGGTGATCAGGCCGTGCAGGCGCTGGCTGGTGGCGTGGCGGGCACTCACTTGAAGTGGTAGTACTGCTGATTGAGATAGCCCGCCAGGTGCAGTTCGTCTTCGGGGAAGAGATCCAGGTTGAGCATGGTGGTACAGGTGGTGATCTGCTGCGCGAGCCCGCTCGGCGTGGTGATGCGGCGATCCAGGCGGGTATAGATGTCGGAGCCGTCTACGCCGCCGAACTGGCGCGCGTGGCATTCGATGCACTGTTCGGCATGCATCGCCTTGCCCTGCGCGATGTCCGCGCCCGGAAAGGGGTCGGCGAGGGCGGGCGCGGCGCCCAGCGCAAAGAGCGGAAGGGCTGCCAGCAGGGTCTTCTTCATGTCGTTCTCCTAACCGAGGGCCTGCAACCGGGCGACGCGGATGGCCGCCGGAGGGTGTGAATCGAAGAACTTCGAGTACCACGGATCGGGCGTCAGGGTGGCGGCGTTGTCGCGGTAGAGCTTGACCAGGGCCGCGACCAGGTCTGCCGCACGGGTCTGTTCGGCCGCGTAGTGGTCGGCTTCGAACTCGTGGGTGCGCGACCAGTGGCTGCCGAGCGGTGCCAGCGGGAAGGTGAAGGCCGGCAGGGCGAGGGCGAACAGGGCCAGTGCCGCGGCGGTGCCGGGTTCGTGCACGCCGAGCCCGGCGTAGAACCAGGGCTGGGCGATCAGCCAGCCCAGCAGCGCCATGAAACCCAGGCTGACGACGGCCAGCAGGGCGATGCGCTTGACGATATGGCGGTGGTGGAAGTGACCGAGCTCGTGCGCCAGCACGGCCTCGACCTCCTGCGGCGCGAGCTTGTCGAGCAGGGTGTCGAAGAACACGATCCGCCGCGCGGCACCGAACCCGGTGAAGTAGGCGTTGCCGTGCGCCGAGCGGCGCGAGCCGTCCATCACGAACAGGCCGCGCGACTTGAAGCCGCAGCGCGTGAGCAGGCCTTCCACGCGGCTGCGCAGGGCCTCGTCGGCAAGCGGGGTGAACTTGTTGAACAGCGGCGCGATGAAGGTCGGCCAGAT
>JAUVWV010000338.1 GCA_030603925.1 Thauera sp.
GCGCGGCCCACTTCTACCGTGAGCAGCTCAAGCACTCCGAGCGCGCCATCGAGTATCTCAAGCGCCGCGGGCTCACCGGCCGCATCGCCGCCCGCTTCGGCATCGGCTACGCCCCCGAAGGCTGGCAGTCGCTGGAGAAGATCACCACCCACTACGCCGACCCGGCGCTGCTCGAGGCCGGACTGGTGATCGAGACCGACCAGGGGCGCCGCTACGACCGCTTCCGCGAGCGCATCATGTTCCCAATCCAGGACCGCCGCGGGCGCACCATTGCATTCGGCGGGCGCATCCTCGACAAGGGCGAGCCGAAGTATCTGAACTCCCCCGAGACGCCGCTGTTCGAGAAAGGGCGCGAGCTCTACGGCCTGTTTCTGGCGCAGAAGCCGATCCGCGACGCGGGCTTCGCGCTGGTCGTGGAAGGCTACATGGACGTCGTCGCCCTGGCCCAGTACGGCATCGGCAACGCCGTTGCCGCATTGGGCACCGCCACCACGCCGCACCACATTCAGACCCTGCTGCGCCAGACCGACCGCATCGTGTTCTGCTTCGACGGCGACGCAGCCGGACGCAAGGCCGCCTGGCGCGCCCTGGAGAACGCCCTCGAGACGCTGCGCGACGACGCCACGCTGGCCTTCCTGTTCCTCCCCGAACAGCACGACCCGGACTCCTTCGTGCGCGCCGAAGGCGCCGACGCCTTCCTGCACGCCGCGCGCAACGCCACGCCGCTGGCCGCCTTCCTGCTGCAGACCCTGCGCGCACAGTGCGACATGGACAGCGCCGAAGGCCGCGCGCGCTTCGTCCATGAGGCCCGCCCGCTGGTCAGCCGGATCGGCGCCCCACTACTGAAGCTGCAGCTGCTCAAGTCGATCGCCGACGAAAGCGCGCTGACCCAGCAGGAGGTGGAACGCGCCTTCGGCCTGCAGGACGCCCCGCGCCGAAACACAACCACCCCCGGCCAGCCGCCTGCATCACCCAATCGCCGCCCTCCGCGCCCCGGCAACGGCCGCCGCAAACAACCCTCCTTCGTCGGCACCCTGCTGCGCCTGGTGATGCACCACCCTCAGCGCGCCGCACGTCTGCCGGTAGACCTGATCCCCGGCGACTCCCCGGAGGCGCGCGCACTGGTCGCCATCATCGATGCAATCAGCGTCGGCGACCTGAACCCGAGCTGCGGGCTCGGCGCCCTGGTGGAGCGTTTCCGCGACACCGAGCATGGCGACACCCTGGCACGCACGGCCGGCGAACTGGTCGAAGCCGAGTTCGACGACGCGGCCGTCGAGCCCCTGTTCGAGGACACCCTGCGCAAGCTGCAGGCCGACGCAGTGGCCGGCGAAATCGCCGAACTCACCGCACTGGCGGCCGAAGGCGGACTGGACGCCGCAGGGCGCCACCGCCTCGCCGAGCTGCTGCTGGAAAAACGAAACCTCAGCAGCACCGGCAAAGTCTAAGTTTTTTAGTATAATTCCCTGTTTACCTATCAGTCTGCCCCCAAACCGAGGAGCGCTATGGCCCGCGAAAAGACCACGGATTCGCGCAAGAACAGCCCGCGAGGCAAGGCCTCGAAGGCTGGCAAAGCCGCACAGGTCACCGAAAGCCCGCAGGTTTCGCCGCTCGACGCAGAAGTGCGTCGTACCCGGCTGAAAACCCTGATCACGCTCGGCAAGGAGCGCGGCTACCTCACCTATGCCGAGATCAGCGACCATCTGCCGGACGACGTCGCCGATGCCGAGCAGATCGAAGGCATCATCGCCACGTTCAACAACATGAACATCCAGGTCTTCGACGAGGCGCCCGCCACCGAAGACCTGCTGATGTCCGACAACGTGCCGGCCACGGTCGATGCCGACGAGGCCGAAGAGGAAGCCGAACAGGCGCTGTCCTCGGTCGACTCCGAGTTCGGCCGCACCACCGATCCGGTGCGCATGTACATGCGCGAGATGGGCACCGTCGAGCTGCTCACCCGCGAGGGCGAGATCGAGATCGCCAAGCGTATCGAAGACGGCCTCAAGCACATGGTGCTGGCCATCTCCGCCTGCCCGACGACGATTGCCGAGATGCTGGAAATCGTCGACAAGGTGGCGCGCGACGAAATGCGCATCGACGAACTGATCGACGGCCTGCTCGACCCGAACGGCGGCGGCGAAGAGGCCGACATGTCCGACACCTCGTCGGACGACGGGGAGACCTCGTCCGACGACAGCGAGAGCGAGTCCGATGACGACAGCGACGACAGCGACGACGGCGACGGCGGTGAAAGCGCCAATGCGGCATCCCTGCTCAAGCTCAAGACCGAAGGCCTGCAGCGCTTCGAGACCATCCGCGGGCTGTACGAGAAGCAGATGGCCTCGCTCGCCAAGAAGGGCTCGCAGGACAAGAACTACCTGAAGACCCAGCAGCAGATCTCCGACGAACTGCTCAACATCCGCTTTACCGCGAAGGCCATCGAGAAGCTGTGCGATTCGGTGCGCCACATGGTCGAGCAGGTGCGCGCCCACGAACGCCACATCCTGCAGCTGTGCGTCGATCGCGCCGGCATGCCGCGCACCCACTTCATCAAGGTTTTCCCGGGCAAGGAAACCGACCTCGACTGGCTCAAGGACGAGATCGGCGCCGGCAAGAACTACGCCGAAGGCCTGATGCGCATCCACCCCGCAGTGCTCGAGGAGCAGCAGAAGCTCATCGACCTGCAGGACCGCATCGGCATCCCGCTGAAGGAACTGAAGGACATCAACCGCCAGATGTCCACCGGCGAAGCCAAGATGCGCCGCGCCAAGCGCGAGATGACCGAGGCCAACCTGCGCCTGGTGATCTCCATCGCCAAGAAGTACACCAACCGCGGCCTGCAGTTCCTCGACCTGATCCAGGAAGGCAACATCGGCCTGATGAAGGCCGTGGACAAGTTCGAATACCGCCGTGGCTACAAGTTCTCCACCTATGCCAC
>JAUVWV010000253.1 GCA_030603925.1 Thauera sp.
CCGCCAATCTGCCGAAGAACCGCTTCCACGCTCACTTCACAGCCCCCGCGGCGCTTGCCGCAGTGCGCTGTGCAGCGCGAAGAGGGGCGAATTATAGAGACGAAAAAAACACTGTCAACAGCGCCGTGAAAGATTTTGTGCGACGCACCACCGGCGCCCGGGACGGGCACAGGGAAGAACCCCGACGAATCAACAACAAAGGGCGGACAGCTCACGCTGCCCGCCCTTTGTTGTCTTCCCGCGCGCTGAGGGCGAGGCGTACTTAGCCAAGCACCACCGAGGCGAACTTGCGCTTGCCGACTTGCAGAACGACGGTCTCACCAGCCTTGAGCAACAGCCCCTTGTCCTCGATGCGCTCGCCGTTCAGACGGACACCCCCCTGGCCGATCATGCGGATCGCCTCGGACGTCGTCCCGGTCAGCCCGGCCTGCTTGAGTACCTGAAACACCGGCATCCCCTCGCTGCCGACCAGAACGCTCACCTCGGGCATATCGTCGGGGAGCGCGCCGCGCTGGAACCTGGCTTCGAAGTCACGCAGGGCGTCCTCGGCCGCTGCCGTGCCGTGGAAGCGCGCAACGAGCTCCTGGGCGAGCATGACCTTGATGTCGCGCGGATTGCGCCCTTCCTCGATGGCGCGCCGCAAGGCTGCGATCTCCCCGGCGGGTAGAAAGGACAGGAGTTCGTAGTAGCGCCACATCAACTGGTCAGAGACGGACATCACTTTGCCGAAGATCTCGCGCGCCGGTTCCGCGATACCAATATAGTTGCCGAGCGACTTGGACATCTTGTTGACGCCGTCCAGGCCCTCGAGCAGCGGCATCATGACCACGCACTGCGGCGCCTGCCCTTCATGTTTCTGCAGCTCGCGCCCCATCAGCAGATTGAACTTCTGATCCGTACCGCCCAGCTCGACGTCGGCCTTCATGGCCACCGAGTCGTACCCCTGGCAGAGCGGGTAGAGAAACTCGTGCACTGCGATCGGCTGCTCGTTGCTGTAGCGCTTGGCAAAATCGTCACGCTCCAGCATGCGCGCCACCGTACTGCGCGCAGCCAGACGGATCATGCCCGCGGCGCCGAGCTCGTTCATCCAGGCGGAGTTGAAGCAGATCTCGGTGCGCTCCGGGTCCAGTATCTTGAACACCTGCTCCTGGTAGGTGCGCGCATTCTCGAGGATCTGCTCGCGCGACAACGGCGGCCGTGTACTGTTCTTGCCCGAGGGATCGCCGATCATTCCGGTGAAGTCGCCGATCAGGAACAGCACCTGGTGCCCGAGCTCCTGAAAGTGGCGCATCTTGTTGATCAGCACGGTATGGCCAAGATGCAGGTCCGGCGCGGTGGGGTCGAATCCCGCCTTGACCCGCAGCGGACGGCCGCTCTTCAGCTTCTCGACCAGTTCGGCTTCGATCAGAACCTCGTCGGCGCCGCGCTTGATCAGCGCCAGCGCGGATGCAACATCGCTCATTTACAAAAAATCTCCCTGCACATGTCACGGGATAGCTGCGGTTTTTGATAGACTCGCGGGAGTTTTTTTGCCCGAAGAGTCCCATGCAGGCCCGAAGAAACAAGATTCTAGCCGATCTCCAGGCACATCTTCCGTCCGCTCCGCGCGCCTGGATCCTCGCTTCGCTGTTCGGCGTCTCGCTTTTCGGTGTTGTTGCGGCGACCGCCACCGCACCGGACGCACCACCGCCCTTCCCGCTCGAGACCGTCGTCGAACGGCTCGACCTGCAGGCACTGACGGCGTCGGCCGAGGACACCCTGCCGTATGTCTACGACGAGCGCGTGCAGGCGGGCGACACCATCCACTCGATCTTTCGCCGACTGAACATTGCCGACCCCGAGGCGCTTGCCTTCCTGCTCAACGATGCGCAGGGCAAGGCCACCTTGCGCCAGTTGCGTGCGGGACGTTCGGTCACCGCACTGGTCAATCCCGACGGCCGGCTGCTCACGCTCAGCCTGCCGGTCGCACAGGGCGGCGGACGGTTCACCATCGAGCGCGGCGCAGACGGCATCCAGGCCAAGGAGGTGCGCGACGACGCACTGAGCACCGTAGTCGAGATGCGTAGCGGCACCATCCAGCATTCGCTGTTCGGTGCCACCGATGCGGTGGGACTGCCGGACAGCGTTGCCTCCAAGCTCGCCGAGATCTTCGGCACCGAGATCAACTTCCATACCGATCTGCGGCGCGGCGATTCCTTCAGCGTGGTGTACGAGACGCTGTACGACCAGGGTGTGCCGACCCGTGCCGGCAAGGTGCTCGCTGCCGAGTTCGTCAACCAGGGCAAGCGCCACATCGTCGTGCTGTTCCGCGGCGACGACGGACGCGATCAGTACTACACGGCTGACGGCCGCAGCCTGCGGCAGGCTTTCCTGCGCTCGCCGCTGGAGTTCTCGCGGGTGACCTCGGGCTTCGGCCGCAGGCTTCACCCGATTCACAAGAACTGGCGCACCCACGCGGGCGTGGATTTCGCCGCGCCGACCGGCACCCCGATCAAGGCGACCTCGGACGGCACGGTTTCCTTCGTCGGCAGCCAGCGCGGCTACGGCAACATCATCATCCTGCAGCATCGCGATCGTTATTCGACCGCCTATGCTCACCTCAACGGCTTTGCGCGCGGCCTGCGCAAGGGCGACCGGGTGAATCAGGGTGACGTGATCGGCTACGTCGGCATGACCGGCTGGGCAACCGGCCCGCATCTGCACTATGAGATCCGTGTGAACAACGTGCCGCACGACCCGATGCGCATTGCACTGCCGACGGCCCAGCCGCTCAGCAAGCGCGAGCTTGTCCAGTTCAACGAGCAGACCGCGCCGCTGCTCGAGCGGATCGCCCTCCTCAACCACAGCACGGTGGCGGCGCTGCGCTGAAGCGGGTTGGACTCGATCAAAAAAAGGGGCGCCGCAGCGCCCCTTTTTACATGGCAGAGCGCAACTGCGCTCAGGCCGAGAAGGAAGAACCGCAACCGCAGGTGCTGGTCGCGTTCGGATTGCGGATGACGAACTGGGAGCCTTCCAGCCCTTCGCTGTAGTCGATCTCAGCCCCCAGCAGGTACTGGTAGCTCATCGGATCGATCAGCAGGGTGACGCCGTTCTTCTCGAAGGCGGTATCGTCCTCGGCCACTTCCTCGTCGAAAGTGAAGCCGTACTGGAAACCCGAGCAGCCGCCGCCGGTCACGAAGACGCGCAGCTTGAGCGCCGGGTTGCCTTCTTCCTCGATCAGTTCCTTCACCTTGTTGGCCGCGCTGTCGGTAAAGACGAGCACTTCCGGGCTTTCAACAACTGCGTTCATGTTCTCTCCTCGCTGGGTATGCAGGCCAATGATGCGACATTCGTCCAGCACTGGTCAAAATTGATCGTAAGGACTTGCAAAGGTTCCCTCAGGGACTCACCGGAACGATGTCGAGGCCGAGCGTCTCTTCGCAGCCGAACATGATGTTCATGTTCTGCACGGCCTGTCCGGCAGCGCCCTTCACCAGATTGTCGATCACCGAGAGCACCACCACCACGTCCTGCCCCTGCGGACGGTGCACCGCGATGCGGCACATGTTGGACGCGCGCACCGACCGGGTTTCGGGGTGGCTGCCGGTCGGCAGCACATCGACGAATGGTTCCGCCGCGTAGCGCTGCTCGAACAGGGCCTGCAGGTCGGCCTCGGCCTTCAGCCGGCCGTAGAGCGTCGCATGGATGCCACGTATCATCGGCGTCAGATGCGGCACGAAGGTCAGCCCGACCTCGCCCTGCGCGGCGCGCGCCAACCCCTGGCGGATCTCGGGCAGATGACGATGCCCGGGCACGCCGTAGGCCTTGAAGCTGTCTGCGGCCTCGGCGAACAGGGTGTGCACCTCCGCCTTGCGCCCTGCCCCCGACACACCGGACTTGGCATCCGCCACCAGATGGGCGGGATCGATGACGCCGGCCTCGATCAGCGGCAGGAAGCCCAACTGCACCGCAGTGGGGTAGCAACCCGGATTGGCCACGATGCGTGCGCTGCGGATCTGCTCACGATTGACCTCCGGCAGGCCATACACCGCCTCGGCAACCAGTTCCGGTGCGGCATGCTCCATGCCGTACCACTTCTGCCACTCGGCAACGTCACGAATGCGGAAATCGGCAGCCAGATCGATCACCCGAACCCCGGCCGCAACCAGTTCGGCCGCCTGCTTCATGGCGATACCGTTGGGCGTGGCGAAGAACACCACATCGCATTGCTCGAGCGCAGCTTCCTGCGGCGTGACGAAGCGCAGATCCACGCGCCCGCGCAGACTCGGGAACATTTCCGCCACCGGCAGCCCGGCTTCGCCACGCGAGGTGATCGCCGTCAGCCGGACCTGCGGATGCAGCGCCAGCAGACGCAGCAGTTCAACCCCGGTATACCCCGTTCCGCCAACCACACCTACCTTGATCATCTCTTCTCCTTGCCGGAAATGCATCTCCACGGACGGGATTATCGCACCGCCCGTCGAGTCCGATTCTGCCACAAAGCACAAAGCCGCCTCGCGGGCGGCTTTGCGTGAGCGGATCCCGCGGGGATCAACGCTTGGAGAACTGCTTGCGGCGGCGCGCCTTGTGGAAGCCGACCTTCTTGCGCTCCACTTCGCGGGCGTCGCGGGTGACGAAGCCGGCCTTGCGCAGATCAGACTTCAGCTCGGCGTCGTAGTCGATCAGGGCGCGGGTGATGCCGTGGCGCACCGCACCGGCCTGGCCGGACTCGCCACCGCCGGTGACGTTCACCATGATGTCGAAACGCGCTTCGTTGCCGGTCAGCACGAGCGGCTGACGGACGATCATGCGGCCGGTTTCACGGGAGAAAAACTGGTCAACCGGCTTGCCGTTGACGACGATGTTGCCGGAGCCCGGCTTGATGAACACACGGGCCACCGCGGTCTTGCGGCGACCGGTGCCGTAGTTGTAAGTCACGGCCATTTATCGGCTCCTGTCAGATCTCGAGAACTTTGGGC
>JAUVWV010000410.1 GCA_030603925.1 Thauera sp.
CTCGTGGTAGCTCACCAGGCGCGGGTCGCGTGCGGCGTCGGGCAGGAAGTAGTCGGCGGTAAAGGCCTGCCGCGGATGTTCCACGGTGAGCCGGCGGCGCGCCGCGGCGAGTGCGGCGGGGTCGGCCGGGTCGGCGGCGCAGGCTTCGGCCAGCACGTCGAGCAGTTCATCGACCAGCACCGAAGGCGGCAACGGCGCACCGTCGCGCACGCTGCGCCCGGTGTATGACAGGTGCAGCACCTCGCGCGCGGACAGCAGCAGGTCGAGGAAGAGGTTGCGGTCGTCCTCGCGGCGCTGGCGGTCGCCCTTGTGCGGAAAGGCGGCGAGCAGGTCGAACTCGTCGGCCCGGGCGCTGCCCGGAAAGGCATGCTGGTCCAGCCCGACGATGGCCACCACCTTGTAGGGCAGGCCGCGCAGCGCCGGCAGGGCGCTGAAGGTGAGCGCACCGCCCGGCACCCCGCCGCGCGCCGGATCGTCCAGCAAGGCAGCGAGCGCCGGCTGCACCACCTGCAGCGGCAGCGGGCTGTCGAGGCCGGCCGCCGCGATGTTGGCCGCCAGCGTGGCGAGCGCGCCGCGCACCTCGCGCAGCTCCTCGGCCCAGCGCGGATCGTCGCCCACCAGGCGGTCGAGCGCTTCGTTCAGGCTGCGCTGCCAGCCGGGCGCATCGTGTTCGCGCAGCAGGTTATCGCGCAGTCCGCGCAGGGTCTCCACGTAGCGCCAGAAGCGTCCCAGGGCGAGCGCCTCGCCGCCTTCAGGATGCGCCGCGCCGACCCGCCCGGCGAACGGCGCCCGGGCCGCGGCGTCGCCCGCCGCCCAGGCGAGGAACAGCCGGTGCAGGCCCTCTTCCAGGGTGTGCGGCGCAGCAGAACCCGCATCGGCGGCGCGCAGGCCCCAGCGGATGCCGGCCAGGCGCATCCATTCGTGCACCGTTTCCAGCGCCGCCACGTCCAGGCCGAAGCGCGCCGCGACCACCTCCTGCTGCAGCAGGTCGAACACCCGGCTGGCCGGAAAGCGCCCGCCCACCAGCGCCAGCAGGGCGTCCAGCGCGCGCGCCACCGCGTTCTCGCGCGTGCCGCCCAGGCCGGTGATGCGCCATGGAATGCGGCGTGCCGGCGGCGCGGTGCCGAACACCGCCTCGACCAGCGGGGCGGTGCCTTCGAGGTCGGCCGCGAGCACCACGATGTCCTCCGGGCGCAGCGCCGGGTCGGCGGCGAACAGGCCGAGCAGGCGGTCGTGCAGCACTTCGAGTTCGCGCGTGCGCGAGTGGCAGACGTGTACCTCGATGCTGCGGTCCGCCGGGGCGAGCGCCACACTGCCGGGTTCGAGTTCGACCAGGTCGAGGATGGCGTTGTGTACCTTCGCCAGCAGGTGCCCGCCCGGGTGCGGGGCGAAGGCGGCCTCCTCCTGCACCGCGTGCTCGCCCTCGAAGAGCTGGTCGATGTGCGCCTGGGTCTGGCGCCCCCAGGCGGCCAGCAGGCGGTTGCCGGTGTCGAGGAACATGTCCGCCTGGCGCGCGGCCAGCCAGGACAGGCGACGCGCGTCGACCACGTCGAACCAGTATTCGCGGC
>JAUVWV010000199.1 GCA_030603925.1 Thauera sp.
ACCCGGACATCCCCATCGTCATGCACCAGGACCACGGCCAGTCGCCCGCGGTGTGCATGGCGGCGATCCGCTCGGGCTTCTCCAGCGTGATGATGGACGGCTCGCTGATGGAAGACGGCAAGACGCCGTCGTCCTACGAGTACAACGTCGCGGTGAGCCGCGAGGTGGTCAAGCTGTCGCACGCCATCGGCGTCACCGTGGAAGCGGAGCTGGGCTGCCTGGGCTCGCTGGAGACCGGCATGGCAGGCGAGGAGGACGGCATCGGCGCAGAAGGCAAGCTCGACCACAGCGCCCTGCTCACCGACCCCGACCAGGCCGCCGACTTCGTCAAGCAGACCGACTGCGACGCGCTGGCCATCGCCATCGGCACCAGCCACGGCGCCTACAAGTTCAGCCGCAAGCCCACCGGCGACATCCTCGCCATCGACCGCATCAAGGCCATCCACGCGCGCATTCCCAACACCCACCTGGTGATGCACGGCTCCTCCTCGGTACCGCAGGAGCTGCTGGAGATCATCCGCCAGTACGGCGGCGACATGAAGGAGACCTACGGCGTGCCGGTCGAGGAGATCGTCGAGGGCATCAAGTACGGGGTGCGCAAGATCAACATCGACACCGACATCCGCCTGGCGATGACCGGCGCGGTGCGCAAGTTCCTGGTGGAGAACCCCTCCAAGTTCGACCCGCGCGAATTCCTCAAGCCCGCGCGCGAAGCCGCCAAGCTGGTCGTCAAGGCGCGCTTCGAGGCCTTCGGCTGCGCCGGCCAGGCCAGCCGCATCAAGGCGGTGTCGCTGGAGAAGATGGCCGCACGCTACAAGGCCGGCGAACTGGCCCAGGTCGTGCGCTGACGCAGCGCCCCCGGCGCATCACGGAACGCGCCCCGCGGGGCGCGTTTTTTCTTGCCCTGAGCATAAGTCCGGACCACCGACAGGGTGCACGGCGGCAGAAAATTGGCACATAATCGGGGCTTCCCTCACCGCGCTGCGAGCCTCCGGATGTCCAAAGCCAACGTCAAGCTTCAGCTCACCTTCGACCTCGACGTCGCCGCGCCGGAACGCCTGCTCGAACTCGATCACGAATCGCTGTGCAAGACCTTCAGCGAACTGCTTGGCGCCATGGTGCTGCAGGGCCTGCCGACCATTGCCGGCAAGCAGCTGGCGAAGGCCGGCGCCACGGTAGAGACCCACCATGCCCACCTGTCGGCCATGGCGCTCAACGCACGGCCGCTGGAGCGCGACATCCTGGTTGCCGCGGCGCCGCATCTGACCGACGACGAACTCGAACAGCTCTCGCGCAAGGCGCAAGGCAAGCTGCCGGAGTCCGAGGAGGAACTGGTGCGTCATCTGCGCCGCCACGCCCTGAAGCTGGTCAACGACTACCGCATGGTGCCGTGCACCGTTGCGGCCAAGCTCACTTCCGGCAGCCCGGCCCAGCTCGAGGGCAAGCTCAACCTCACCAACGGCAGCGTGCTGATCGGCGAACGCGACCGGCAGAGCCGCCTGCAGGCCAACCAGGGCGCGATCGTGATCGAGCCGCTGGGCACCGGCGTGCGCCTGGAAGGCGCCTGCGCCGGGCACACCCTGAGCGGCCCGGTAATCGAAGTCAGCGTGGCCCAGCTCGCCGTGCACCGCGACCCGCTGATCGCCGCCTGGCAACGCGGCTGAGCGCCGCATGCACTGCTTCACCTACGGTTCCTTGATGTGCGCCGACATCATGGCACGCGCCACGGGGGCGGCCTTCGATGCGCAGCCCGCGCTGCTGCACGGCTACATCCGTCATCCGCTGCGCGGCGAGACCTACCCGGCGATCGTCGCGCAGGCCGGAGCCAGCGTCACCGGCCGCCTGTACCGCGACCTGGACGAACACGCCCTGCAGCGGCTCGACGCCTTCGAAGGAGGGATGTACGAGCGCCGCACGGTCACCGTGGAAACCCCCGCGGGCGAGCATCTGGCGGCCGCCGCCTACGTCCTGCGGCCCGCCTTCGCCCACCTGCTCGGCGACGGCGAATGGGACTTCGAGGCCTTCCTCCGGCACGGCAAGCAACACTTCGAGGCTGCCTACCTGGGCTTCTCCCGCGCCTGAGGAGCCCCGCCGCGCGGGCTCAGTAGGACTCGGCGTGGCCTTCCCACATCTCCGGTTGGAAGCGCACCACGCGGTTGCGCCCCTGCTCCTTGGCCCGGTATAGCGCCACGTCGGCGAACTTCACGGTCTGCCAGAAGGTTTCGCTGTCGCCCGGGAACATCGCCATGCCGATCGAGATGGTCTTCTGCAGCATCGCGCCGGCCACCTGGATCTTCAGCTTCTCCACCGCGCTGCGGATGTTCTCCGCCACCTTCGCCGCACCGTCCTCGGTGGCGTCCTGCAGGACGATGAGGAATTCCTCGCCGCCGAAGCGGATCACCATGTCGGACGCGCGCACCGACTGCTTCAACACGCCGGAGAGCGCCTTCAGCACGGTGTCGCCGGCATCGTGTCCGTAGGTGTCGTTGACCACCTTGAAGTAGTCCAGATCGAGCAGCATGATGGCCAGCGACACTTGGCGACGGCGCGCCGACGCGATCAGGGTATCGACATACTCCTCCAGGAAGCGCCGGTTGTTCAGCCCGGTCATCGCATCGCGCAGCGAGGAGTCGCGCAGGGTCTCGGTGAGCCGCTTGGCTTCCAGCACCGGCGCCATCTCACGGACGTACACGTGGATGAAGGGCGCCAGCTCGGTCAGCCGGTCGGACTCCTCCGGCGGCACCACCAGCTGGATCACGCTGCCCACCGAGCCGGACTGAATGATGGGCACGCAGTAGTGCCGGCGCTGCGCGCCGCCGTCCGGCGCCGCCTGAAAGGCGTGGCAGATCCCGGGCTGCTGCACGCCATCGACCGGATGACCGGAGCGCTTCGCCCGGCAGGTCTCGGAACGCACCAGGATGTGCGGATCGCACCAGCGGCAGGCGCCGCCGGCCTCGCCATCGACCTGGATGGGGATCATCTGCTTGCCGTCGGCCGCCTCGTAGATCGAATAGGTGCCGATCCCGAAGCGCTCGCTCAGCACGCGGCCGAAGCGGTCGTAGATCTCGCCCTTGGTCTCGTCCTCCTCGATCGCCTGCTTGAAGGCCTGCGCGTCGGCAAGGCTGTTGACCATGTCGATGGTCGCTTCCAGCTTGTTCTCGTCCTGCCGCGGATTGCGCCCGGTGAGCTGCACCACGCGCTGCGAGATGCGCTCCAGGCCGCCGTCCAGATAGTTCAGCAGGCGATTCGTATCGTTGGCGATCTGGCCGATCTCGTCGTGCGGATACTGCGAAATCTGCCCCTTGAAGTCGCCCTTCAGCGCGCGCTGCACGGCCACCTCCACATCGCGCGCCGCCTCGCCCACCGGGCGGATGATGCGCCGCACCAGGGCGATCGCCAGCAGGGCGAACAGGGCCACCACCGCCACCAGGCCGAACACCGTCATCAGCGCGCGCGCCTTCAGGTCGGCAATCGACATCTCCATGGTCACCGCGCCGAGCACCGCGCCTTCGGGCACGTTGTGGCACTGCAGGCAGTTCGGCGTGCCCTCGGTGGTCGCGGCAAACGGGATGGTGCCGCGGAACAGTGTGTCGCCGTTGGCCTCGCGCAACTCGTAGCGCGGCTTGCCATCGGCCAGCACCGCCTTCTCGATGTCGTCGGCCGGCAGCTCGCGCACCAGGCCGGCGCCGAACTGCTGGTCCACGATGGGCGAGCGCACCACGCGCGCCACGGACAGTCCCTGCACTTCCATCAGGCGGCCGAGAAACTGCTCGCGATGTTCGATGGTGCCCTGGATCATCGCCTCGGTGAGGTGCACGCGAACCACCTCCGCGGCAGTGCGCACGTGCGCCGACGACGAGGAAATGGAGAACGAGCGGAAAGCGTACAGACTGATGGCGATCCGCATCACCAGGATGCCCAGCGCGATCGCAGCGAACAGGAACGTCACCTTGCTGTTGAGATTCATCCTGGCACGGACCTCCGCGGTTGCCGTCAATGCGTTGTCGATACAGCTTTCGGATTATGCCCGCAAAACCATGCCAGAGGTATGGAAAAGCGCCGTGCGTCCGCCTACGCCGCCGTCTGCGGCGACCCTGTACCGTCTTCCCGCAGGCGCGCGGCCCCCTCCGACTGGAGGAAGTCCAGCATCGCTTCGAGCGCCGGCGTCGGCGGGCGGTCGGCGTGCACCAGCACGTTCCATTCGCGGATCACCGGGGTGTCCTGCACATCCAGGCGTACCAGCCGGCCGCCCTCGAGTTCGATGCCGAAGGTGTGATGCGACAGAAAGGCCACCCCCATACCGGCCATCGCCGCCTGTTTCAGCGTCTCGTTGCTGCCCATCTCGTCGGCGCGCAGCGCCTTCACCCCGTGCGCGCGCAGGAAGCGCTCCAGGTTGCCGCGCGTACCCGAACCGCGCTCGCGCAGCAGCAGGCGCTCGCCGGCCAGGGCGGCAGGCGGGATGTTGCGCCGCCCGGCCAGCGGGTGGCACGGTGCGGCGACGAAGCTCAAGGGATGGGGCGCAAAGGGGATGCGGCGCAGGGGCAGGCCGCGCGGCGGCGTGCCCATGATGGCCAGGTCCGCCCGCCCGTCCTTGAGCAGTTCATACACCGCCTCGCGGTTGCTCACCGTCAGCCGGAAGCTGATGTCGGGGTAGCGCCGGCCGAACTCGGCCAGCAGATGGGGCACGAAGTATTCCGCGGTGGTGATCGCCACCACTTCCAGCGTACCGGCGGCCACCCCGCGCATCGCCTTCAGCTCCACCTCGGCCAGTTCGAGCGCCCCCAGCGCTTCGCGCGCATGGCGCACCACCACCTCGCCGGCAGGGGTGAGGTGGATCTCGCGCCGGCCGTCCACCAGCACCTGCCCGACGGTGGCCTCCAGCTCACGCACCTGCATCGACACCGCCGGCTGGGTGAGATGCAGCAGGCGCGCGGCCTGGGTGAAGCTGCCGCTGTCGGCCAGCGCGACGATCGCACGCAACTGGCGCAGGGTGGTGCGCTGGGCGAGCTTCATCAGCTTTCCTTATCTCAATATCGGCAAAAACATCATTGGAGCTTATTTCAGCAAATCCTTAGGCTCGTGTCACCTGATTGCAACACACCGCCGGGATGTCGACATGTTCTCCATCGAGCGCACCACCCTCACCGAGTACCTGATCACCCAACGGCGCAACCACCCGGACGCCACCGGCGAACTCAACGCCCTGCTGCTGCAGGTCGCGCAGGCCTGCAAGGCGGTCTCGCGGGTGCTCGCGCACGGCGAACTGGGCGGCGCCCTGGGCAGCCTGGAGCGCGAGAACGTGCAAGGCGAGACGCAGAAGAAGCTCGACGTGCTGGCCGACGAGATCTTCCTGCGCGCCACCCACTGGGGCGGCGACCTGGCCGGCATGGTGTCCGAGGAGAACGAGGCGCCGATCGCGCTGCCCGCCGGGCATGCGCGCGGCAAGTACCTGCTGGTGTTCGACCCGCTGGACGGTTCGTCCAACATCGACGTGAATGTCTCGGTGGGCTCGATCTTCTCGGTGCTGCGCGCCCCCGCGCCCGGCGAGGATGCGATGGCCGCCGACTTCCTGCAGCCCGGCACCCGGCAAGTCGCCGCCGGCTACGCGATCTACGGCCCTTCGACGATGCTGGTGCTGACCGTGGGCAAGGGGGTGGCCGGCTTCACCTTCGATCCCATCGTCGGCGACTTCCTCCTCACCCACCCCGACATCCGCATTCCCGAAGCGACCCGCGAGTTCGCCATCAACGCCTCCAATGCGCGCTTCTGGGAGCCGCCGGTGCGCCGCTATGTGGATGAATGCCTGGCCGGCAGGACCGGCCCGCGCGGCGCGGACTTCAACATGCGCTGGATCGCCTCGCTGGTGGCCGAGACCCACCGCATCCTGATGCGCGGCGGGGTCTTCCTCTACCCGCGCGACCGCAAGGATCCCGCCAAACCCGGGCGGCTGCGCCTGCTCTACGAATGCAACCCGATCGGCATGATCGTCGAGCAGGCCGGCGGACGCGCCTCCACCGGCGACCGCCCGGTACTAGCGGTGCCGCCCGAGGAACTCCACCAGCGCATCGGCTTCGTCTTCGGCTCGCGCGAAGAGGTCGAGCGCATCGAACGCTATCACGCCGAACCGGCCGCCGAGGGGGACGCCGAGCTGCCGCTGTTCCACAGCCGCAGCCTGTTCCTGCAGCACTGACTCATGTAGCCCGGATGGAGACCGGAATCCGGGAGCGATCTCCGGCACCTGCACCGCCGCTCCCGGATTCCGCTGCGCTCCATCCAGGCTACACAAGGCTTTCCCATCGCAACCGGAGGACGCCATGTCCGAACGCCACCCCATCGTCGCCATCACCGGCTCGTCCGGCGCGGGCACCAGCACCGTGCAGCGCACCTTCGAGGAGATCTTCCGCCGCGAAG
>JAUVWV010000089.1 GCA_030603925.1 Thauera sp.
CCCCGCCCTTTGCCGCGCGCGCGGCAGAGGCCGCCTGAAGATCCCGCCCGTCCCCTCCAAGACCCCGCCCGCCCGCGTCGGCGCGGAAGTATCCGCGACCCAATCCGTCCTCATCCCCAGCTACACCCCCGGCGCCAAGGTGTTCGACACCGTGCGCGCGGCGCGCGCGCAGTGGAACCCGGTGTGGGTGGTGGTGGATGGCAGCACCGACGGCACCGCCGAACAGCTCCTGGCCATGGCGCAGGAAGACGAGGGCCTGCGCGTGTTCGTACTGCCGCACAACCGCGGCAAGGGCGCCGCCGTACTGCACGGCCTCGACGAGGCCGCGCGCGCCGGCTACACCCACGTGCTGACCATGGACTCCGACGGCCAGCACCCCGCCGGACTCATCCCGCACTTCATGGCCGAATCCGCCGCCCGGCCCGACTGCATGATCCTCGGCCGTCCGGTGTTCGACGCCAGCGCGCCGCTGCTGCGCGTGCGCGGGCGCAAGGTGTCCAACGCCTGGGCCAATCTGGAAACCCTGTGGATGGGCATCGGCGACTCGCTCTACGGCTTCCGCGTCTACCCCGTCGAACCCCTGCGCGCGGTGATGCGCGGCCAGCGCTGGATGCGCCGCTTCGACTTCGACCCCGAAGCCGTGGTGCGCCTGGCCTGGCGCGGCGTGCGCCCGGTAAACCTCGATGCGCCGGTCAAGTACTTCCGTGCCGATGAAGGCGGGGTCTCGCACTTCAACTACCTGCGCGACAACACCCTGCTCACCTGGATGCACAGCCGGCTGTTTCTGGGATTCCTGCTGCGCCTGCCGCTGCTGGCGTGGAGACGGCTGCGGGGCTGAGCGATCGCCGGCGCCCTGGTCCAGGCGCCAGAACCCCAGGGGTCAAAGCTGATCGAGCGGGCTGGTCACACCCAAGCCGCCCCGGTTCAGCACGTGGGTGTAGATCATCGTGGTCGACACGTCGGCATGGCCGAGCAACTCCTGAACCGTGCGGATGTCCTGACCGCTTCCCAGCAGGTGCGTCGCAAACTCCTTTACCCGCAAGCGCAGCGTCTCCATCAGGCGCATGCCTGTACCGTAGAGCAACCGCGCAAGCTCGGCCTCCACCCCTTCCAGCGCGGCCAGCAGCCGTGCGACTTCCGGCCTGGAGAGCACCACCGGCACCCGCTCGCGCTTCTTCGGCCGTCCGATCTCGTTCAGCCACGGCAGGTTGATGCCCAGCACCTCTCGGTACAGGAACAGCAATGCAGACAAGGCCTGGTTGTGCGTTGATGGGGCGACCGAGCGATCATTGGCGAGCCAACTCAGAAACCCCTGAACCTCCGCCGCGCCCATGTCGCGCGGATGGCTCATCCCCTGTTGCCGGACAAATGCACGAACCCAATGGACATACGCCTTCTCGGTTCGTATGCTGTAGTGCTTGTAACGAATGCATGCCCGCACCTGATCGAGCAACCTCGGCGGGTTGGATGGAGGTGTAGCCTCGGGGGTGCCGGGTTTGGCGGGGTGGGGGTGGCTGTTCATATGTACAGCATAGGAGCCGAGCGCGTTGATTGCAATGACAAATGAGCATGCAGAGCCCGCGGGGATTATCCGGCAGATTCCGGAATATCCGGCAGATTTGATGTATACAACACGTTAGATTCCATAAATGACCACATCTATCGCTCCTGCTAAAAAAGCGCTACTCAAGAAATTTAACGGAGATATGCTGCGAGCGAAATCGTTGAAACGTCGCCTTATTCAAAATGGCTACTATCAAACACCAGCAGCAGCGCACAAGCGCCTTCCAAATCACGACAAACGAGATATTGCAGAGTTTATTTTCTTTGAAGCCGCCTCACAATTCGAGCATTTCGCTCTGAATGTTTTTATTTTGGCAGCACGCTCAAAGTTTAATGTGCAGCCTAAACGAGCCACTTTCATTATTGGCGGAATCGACCGTGGACTCCAGGGTGTTTTCGGCTGGGCTGCGCCAGCGCATCTAAAAAAAAGAGCCAATGCCTTATTTGGCGCTAGCCACTTCCTCAGCAAACTTGATAAAAAACTTCCCGCCGGAGCATGGGCAGCTTTAACACATGCGCACAAACTAAGAAATCGTGTTGCCCATGACGGTGCACAAAGCTCGAAAGCTCTGACTGACACTTTCAACTACCTCAGCATTCCGGCTGCATCTCGTAGGGGAATGAGTGTTGGCAGGGCGCTTCTCGATTACAAAGCCCCCAACCCGGTAGATCGGTATATGTTCGAAGCAATCATAGTTTCTTACAGGGCATTTAGTCGCTTAGTAGCCAAAGAGTTGAAATGAAATCTAACTAGTGGTTCAAACCGTTCGCTTCGCTCACTGGGACGGGCTAAAGCCCGCCCCTTAACCAAACGTTGGGCTCATACCCGCATCAACGCGCACATCAACTACTAGAAGCACGGCAACGTGAACCCAAAGACCGCATTTATATTGATTTTGCCAGTCACGCAGCCGGCATTCGCGGCCACACTTGAAGAACAAATGCTAAACCTGTTCTATTTCGAATACGCAAGAGCAAGTGCTGAGCATTGTGAGGCGCGAGGATTCCCCTCTCGCCACATATTTCAAGACTGGGAGAGGAGTAATATTCACGTTCAAAGACGAATGGTCGCCAAAATAATTGACGACATTACAAACCAAGGATTGAATAGTCATCAGGCAAGGCAGCAAACGAAAGAAATTATAAGGCTATATCGGAAGATGTCGCTTGAAGAAATTGACAACCATCCCCCTCCATGCAGAATTTATCGACAGTTCATCAGCGGTTTCGACACTCTGCCTCATTCAGCGTACGGCGTTAGTCGATGACCTGCAATTTGACATGCGAAGAGCAGGCGTGCGGTCGTACCGACAAGTTGCCCAACCAGTGCTTGCAGCCCACCGTCACTTCGCTGCGCTTCGTTCCGTCGGCTGAAGGCCGTCGTTAGCCGCTATGGTCTTTCAGAAGATTACCTTTGACCGCTTATTTCCTGCTGCGTCAAGCGGCTCTGGTTTGATTGCTCATACAAGCTTCGGTTTTGAATCCGGCGGAAGGCGACATTACGTTGTCACAGTTCCAGGAAAGCCGAATATTGAACAAGGTATGACGGTCATAGCGCTCTTGGAATCACCTGAAGACTTTGGTGGCAATGGGTTATTGGGCTGGGTCGATTGTCGTGACGGTTCGTTGGTGTGTGACAGTGCACCTAAATATTTCGGCTTGTTCTTGCTCTTTACTTTTTGGGCAATTGTCTTTCCTGTCAGGGCATATGCTGTCGTTGGTCCTGCAAATGCAGACATTGTCGCGGCCCTTCTCGCAGCCTTGTTCGGAGCCTTTGCCTTTGAAATGCTCTGTATTTCTGCCAAGGCCATTCTCGTCAAAAGGGCACTTATGGTTGTGCGTGATTTCAGCAAATCTACCGGTGCTGAGTTCACGGCTAACACTGCGGTCGAGAGGGACGCTTCGCCGCTAAGCGGCTCGCGCCCCTCACCTTGAACGTTAGAGCCAGCCATGGATAACAACGATCTGATCATCAAACTAGGTATTGGTATCGCGTCTGGCTTCATTGGCTGGTTACTCGCTCAAGTCACGAGCCTAGTCAAAGACTGGGCAAAAGCGCGAAAAATCAAAGCGCTTCTTCTTGAAGAACTGGGTGACATAGACCGAGAAATGGAAAGAGTGATGACGTCCTGCGCCAGGGATCTACAGATATACGGTGCAAAAGGTGTTGGAAACTCAGCCTGCATTGGCGTCTCAAACTATATTTTTTCAAACTATTATAAAGACGCACTTTTATATTTAAACCAAAACCAAAGGATTTCATATCAGCTCATACACTCCCTAATTCGTAGCCTAAACGATGGGCTTGATAGCATTCGGAGCCGAACGACAGAGATACAGAAGCATCACCAAAAGAACGGCACAACAGAAGAAATTGTAATATTCGGCAAAGAATGGGGAGAAATGATCAAGGCGGAATACATAAATTCCGCAGCAATCAGATGGCACATCCGATATCACATTGACAACAAGTGCGACCCCGACCTATCTCCGATGACAGATGGTCACAAGAACTACCTCAAATTTCTTGCTGAAGTAGAGAGTGAAGCAAATAAGTTAATCAAGAGTGGAGAGTCAATTGATAGAAAAAAATTTGAAGAAATTTACTCTCCATCCTCTTTCGGAAATTAGCTCTAACATGGCGCTCAACGTCGCTCCCTTCGGTCGCTGGACGCTTCGCCGGAAAGCCGGCTTGCGCCCGTTAGCTCTACGTTGGGCCTAGCATGCTGCGCTCTCTTTCTGCACTTTTTTTCTGGTTTCTACGTGCATGGCCGGTCTTATCACTCGCGCCAATTGCGTTGGCTCACGCAGGCGCGCATAGGCTCTTCCCAGCTGATGCCGTCTTGGTAAACAAAGTTTCTGGCACAGTGCTTCAAATTGTCGGCGGCCTTATCGTTCTTTACTCAGTCAACTCAAATCTTGGCCTGTTCCGAGGTCAGCATTTCGGCAACATCATTCTCGGGTGGTTTCGGTCATTTCCACTCTTTCGAAGGTCGGTGACATTAAGTGTATCTGGGATAGCAAGCGCCACGGTGTTTGGGAACGCGCGCGCTTCCGTCCATCGTGCCACTTCGACGATCGAAGAGAAAGTTGCCGAGCTTGAGCGCCAGCTTGAAGAGTTTCGTCAGAGTGTCAGCGAAGATCTTCGGTCCGCAAATGAACGCATTGCACAGGTTCACTCAGAACTCTCGACTGCCGTAGCCGCCAACACGGCCACATTGAACCACCTTTCGTCGAAGCTTGACCTAGTAACCGTCGGAGGTTTCAAGCAGCAGGCATTCGGTGTTCTTCTTGCTGTGTACGGCGCAGTTACCAGTGTGTTCGCCTAGGCCCAACCCGGCAGTTGAGCGGACCTACGCAAAAAACCGCACAGGCCGCTCACCTCTACGTTGAACTAAACCGCTGACGCGGTGGTGGCGCGAGCGCCTGCCGCGTTACACGTTTCGGTCGGACTGCGGCGCTGATCGGATGCGGCACAGGGAAGTACCCGGCATGCGGTGCCATCCTCGTAATTGGGAATGTTCCCGGTCACGAGCCGCGCGGCGCCGGTTAGCTCTACGTTGAAATGGTTCAGTAGTGGTAGCGCAACTGAGCTACCAACAATGAGTCGCCATCGAGTTTGTACACCATGCGATGCTCGTCGGTAATGCGCCTGGACCAATATCCCGCCAGGGCATGCTTTAGCGGCTCAGGTTTGCCGATCCCTGAAAAGGGCTCGCGTTGCGTTTCCCGAATGAGCTTGTTGATTCGCTCCACCATCCGCCGGTCTTGTTGCTGCCAATAGAGGTAGTCGTCCCATGCGGCCTGGGCGAAGATCAACCTCATTCGTCCAGTTCCCGCTCTTTGCCTCCGCCGGCGTTCAACTCAGCGACCGCGCCCAACAGGCGCCGCGCGTTTTCCGGGCTGCGCAGAAGGTATGCGGTTTCCTCGAGGGCTTGAAAGTCCTCAAGCGAAACCATCACAACCGAGTTTTGTCCGTTACGGGTGATGATCAGGGGCTCGTGGTTGTTGCAGACCCGATCCATCGTGCTCGCGAGGTTGGCGCGCGCAGCAGTATAGGAAATTGCGTCCATGGCATGGCTCCGTACATGTACGCAAAACTGTACGCATGAGGGGGTGCTTTGTCCAGCGCCATTTCTGACATCGCATTGCAGCGGACATCAGGGTCAGCGGCGGAACAAGCGCAGGAGCTGTTTGTGCTGATGGGGGGGAGCCGTACCGCAAGCCGCCGCCGTTTGAGCGGCTCACGGGTGATTCGCCTACTCCCGCACCGCCGCCGGCAAGCGGTGGCCGATCTTCGGCAGCCACCAGCGCAGGCAGGGGGTGGTGACCACGGTGCTGGCGATGGCCATGATCACCAGCATGGTGAACACTTCCTGCGAGATCACCCCGAGGTCGTAGCCGACGTTGATCACCACCAGGTCCCTCAGCGCGCGGGTGTTCATCTTGATGCCGAGGATGCGGGCCTCGTGGTGGCCGAGGCCGCAGTGCCGCGCGGCGAGCCAGGAACCGCCGAACTTGCCCAGGGTGGCCAGCCCCACCACCAGGGCGCACCAGCCCCAGGCCTCCAGCGAATCGAGGCTGCCGATGTCGGTGCGCAGGCCGGTGTAGGTGAAGAAGACGGGCAGGAAGAACACCGTGACGAAGTGGCCGACGCGGGTGTTCCAGGCTTCGCGCAGGCCGGGTTCGTCGTGCAGGATCACGCCCATCATGAAGCCGCCGAAGATGGCGAAGATGCCGAGCTGGTAGGTGCTCATGCCGGCCAGGAAGATCAGCGCCAGCAGCGCGCCCATCAGCGTGGGCGGGAAGCGCCCGCGGCGCGGGCGGGCGGCGCGCACCATGCGCTTGGCGAGCGGGCGCACGCCCCACCAGCACAGCGCGAAGAAGCCCAGCACCAGGGCGATCTTGATGCCGAAGGCGAGCGGCTGGAAGTGCGCCACCGCCAGGGTGGACACCAGTGCCAGCAGCAGCCAGCCGATGACGTCGTTGATCGCCGCGGCGCTGATCGCGATGACGCCGAGCGGGCTGCGGGTGAGCTGGAACTCGATCATGATGCGCCCGAGGATGGGCAGCGCGGTGATGGAGAACGCGGTGGCGATGAACAGCCCGGTGAGCAGTGCGCTGTTGCCCGGTACCTGCATCGCCGGCACCGTCCAGCCCAGCCCGAAGCCGAAGGCAAAGGGCGCCAGCAGGCCGGCGCCGGCCACCCACATCACGGTGCGGCGGTGTTTGCGTTCGGTGAGGTGGCCGAAGTCGAACTCCAGGCCGATCTGGAACATCAGCAGCAGCAGGCCGACCTGGGAGAGGATCTGCATCGGCTCGGGCGGCGCGCTGTGGAAGACGTAGTCGAACACCTCCGGCATCGCCCAGCCGAACAGCGAGGGGCCGAGCAGGATGCCGACGATGATCTCGCCCACCGCCGAGGACTGCCCCCAGCGCACCGCCAGGATGCCGCCGGCGCGCGCGGCCAGGATGATGATGGCGAGCTGCAGCAGGGTGAAGAACAGCAGCGCTTCGGTCGTGTGCACGCTGACCGCGTGCAGGGCTTCAGCCGGTGTGGTCATGGTTTCAGATCATGCCGCCGTTGATCGAGATCACCTGGCCGGTGATGTAGGCCGCCTGGTCGGAGGCGAGGAAGCCCACCAGGTCGGCGACTTCCTGCGGGGTGCCGGCGCGCTTCATCGGCACCAGGCGGGCCACCGCCTCGGCGTCGAAGCTGCCTTCGATCATCGCGGTGTCGATGATGCCGGGCGCCACCGCATTCACCGTCACCCCGCGCGGGGCGAGTTCCAGCGCCAGCGCCTTGGTGGCCGAATGCAGCGCGCCCTTGGCGGCGGCGTAGTTCACCTGCCCGCGGTTGCCGGCGAGCGCGGCCACCGAGCTGATGTTGATGATGCGTCCGCGGCGGGTGCGGATCATCGGCAGGGTGAGCGGCTGGGTGACGTTGAAGAAGCCGTTCAGGTTCACGTCGATGACGCGCTGCCATTGCGTGGCCGACATGCCGGGGAAGACCGCATCGTCGTGCAGGCCGGCGTTGTTCACCAGCACCTGTACCGGGCGCTCGGCGAGCAGGGCTTCCAGCGCGACGTGCGTGGACTCCGCGTCGGTGATGTCGAAGGCCACGGCCCGTGCCTGCCCGCCGGCGGCCTGGATCTCGGCGACGATGGCTTCGGCGGCGGCCAGATTGCGGTTGGCGTGGACGATGACTTCATAGCCGTCGGTGGCAAGGCGCAGGCAGATCGCGCGGCCGATGCCGCCGCTGCCGCCGGTGACCAGGGCGCGCTGGGTCATGGATCGGTTTCCGGTTCAGGAGGTTGTAGGAGGTGCGCCGTAGCCCGGATGCAGCGCAGCGGAATCCGGGACTGCCGCCTGCAGCACCACCGCCGCCCGTCCGCGCAGCAGCACGCGTCCGGCGGCCGCGACGGTGAAGGCGTAGAGCAGGGTGCGCGCATCGCCGGAGAGGCGTTCGGCGTCGATGTCGAGCGGCGCGTCGAGGTCGTCAAGGCGGTCCACCAGGCATTCCACCCCGCGCGTGCTGCCGAGGAAACCCGGCGCCGGCGGGGCGTCCTCGCCGGCCAGCAGCGCGCCATGCACCGCGACGGCCTGGGCGGCGTACTCGATGCCGGCCATCACCCCCGGGCGGCCGTGGGCGCGCAGCGGATTGGCCGGGTCGCGGTGGCTGCTGGCGGTGCAGCGGATGCGGGCCGCGTCCCAGGCGGTGACTGCATCGAGCAGGCACATGCTGCCCTGGTGCGGGATATGCGCCAGGATCCAGGCGCGGTCAGGCAGGTGTGCGCTCATGCGCCCAGTTGGAACTGCAGGCGCAGGCCGTCGAGATAGTCGAGCACCACGCCGCCGGCCTCGCCGCGGGCCAGGCGGGCGAGCAGGGGCAGCGCGCGTGCGGCCGGAATGCTGCGCCGCAGGGTTTCGAGGGCCGGTTCGGCCAGCGTGTCGGCGGGCGCGTCGGTAAAGCCGCTCAGGCTCAGCAGCGGGCCTTCGCCTGCCTCCGCCGGGCTCAGCAGCAGCGCCATGCCGAAGGCGTCGGGCAGCGGGCGGGTGGCGTCCAGCGGGGCGGGGTAGGGGTGGTCGTAGACGATCAGCAGCACCGGCGCACGGCTGTCGGCGAGCAGCGCGAAGGCTTCCAGCAGGCCGGCGCCCAGGCTGCCGTCGAAGGCCGACACGGTGGTGGAGGGCGCCATCGCGCGCACCGCGATGCCCCAGTAGCCGGAGGCGGCGTTGTTCACCGAATTGTGGAAGCGGGTCGGCGAGATCAGCCGGTCCGGCCCCGCCAGGGTTTCGCAGATGGCGTGGCAGTTGGCGCCGTCGCCGCCCGAGGAGGCGAATACCGTGGCCAGCGTGGCCGGGTCGGCACCCGCGGCGCGCACCGCCTGCAGGCCGGTGGCGATGGCGAGCTTGACCACCGCGCCGAGGCGGCGGCGTTCGGCCGGCGGCAGCAGGTCCGGGGTGGGGATGCGGGTGGCGGCCGGCTCGTGCGCGGCTTCGCCGGCCAGCAGCGCGCGCGCGGCCGGCCAGTCGTCCAGGCCGGGGCCGATCAGGCCGATGCCGGCGATGCGCGCGGCCAGCGCAACGGTGGGCGTGGAAATCAGGGGCATCGGTTCAGGCCTCCGGCACGCGCGAGAACACCAGGCTGCAGTTGGTGCCGCCGAAGCCCAGCGAGTTGGTCAGGACATGGCGCAGCACGGCCGGACGCGGGCGGCATTCGTAGCGAATGTCGATCGCCGGATCGACGCTCCCGGTGCCCGGACTGCCGGGGATCAGCCCGTCGGCGAGCGCCAGCGCACAGAACACCGCCTCCAGGCCGCCGGCCGCGCCCAGGGTGTGGCCGGTGGCGCCCTTGGTGGAGCTGGCCGGCGTGTCGCGGCCGAACAGGCTGTTCACCGCCAGCCCTTCGGCGGCGTCGTTGGCCGGCGTGCCGGTGCCGTGCAGGTTGATGTAGTCGATGTCCGCCGGTGCCAGGCCAGCGCCGGCGAGCGCCGCCTCCATCGCCATGCGCGCGCCCAGGCCCTGCGGGTGCGGCGAGGACATGTGATGGGCATCGCTCGACTCGCCGCAGCCGCTGAGCAGCAGGGCGCCGGGCGGCGCTGCGGCCGGTGCGCGTTCGAGCAGCGCGAAGGCCGCCGCCTCGCCGATGGAGATGCCGTTGCGTGCCGGGTCGTAGGGGCGGCAGGCCGTGGCGGCCACCAGTTCGAGCGAATTGAAGCCGTAAAGCGTGGTCAGGCACAGCGAATCGACCCCGCCGACGATGGCCGCATCGACCAGGCCGGTGGCGATCAGGCGCGCCGCGCCGGCGAACACCTTGGCGCTGGAGGAGCAGGCGGTGGACACCACCCAGGCCGGGCCGCTGCAGCCGATCACCGCGCGGACGAACTCCGCCACCGAGTGGATGTTGTGGGTGCCGCGGTAGTCGAACTCGGCCGGCAGCGCGCCGCTCTGCGGGTCGCGCCGGCGGTAGGCGAGTTCGGTCTCCAGGATGGCCGAGGGGCTGGTGCCGAGCAGCACCGCCACCCGTGCGGCGCCATAGCGCGCCGCTGCGTGCTGCGCCGCGGCGAGAAAGCCATCCTGCTGCAGGCCGAGCAGGGCCAGCTGGTTGTTGCGCGCGCGGTAACAGTCCAGCGCGTCGGGCAGGACGACGTCCTCGACGCCCGCCACGCGGCCGATCCAGGTGTCCAGCGTGGCCGTCTCGAAGTCGCAGCGGCTCAGCCCGCTGCGCCCCTCGGCAAGTGCCGCGCGGGTCGGCGCGAGGCCGGCGCCCAGGCAGCTGGTAGCGGTGAAGTGGGTCAGGAGCAGGGGGGTCAAGGCAGCTGTCCGGTGGAATATCCGCCGATTCTAACAAACACTGGTGCCGCTCAGCCGCTGCGGGCGCCCAGGCGGCCGAGCAGCAGGGTGTTGGCGAACGGCGTGCCGGCGTCCATCGGCATGCTGCGCACGGCGAAGCCGAGCGATTCCAGGGTGGCGCGCCAGTCCGCCGCCGGGCGGCAGTGCAGTTCGCCGAGGCGGTGGCCGCGCACGAAGGTGACCGCGCGGTCCACCCACATGCACAGCTTGAACGGCAGGCCGGCCGCGGCATCGCCGACGCGCAGCAGCAGGGTGCCGTCCGGCGCCAGGGTGTCGCGCACGCGGACGAGCGCCGCGTTCTGTGCGGCAACGTCGATGTAGTGCAGCGAGTCGAGGATGATGGCGACGTTGGCTTGGCCGAAGTCCGCATGGCGGATGTCGCCCTGCACCACCTCGGCGCCGGCCGGCAGGGCCGGGCGGGCGCGCTCGACGTCCCTGGGCATCAGTTCGATGCCGCGGTAGCCGGTGAGGCGCGGCGGGGCCGGCCATGCTGCCGGCCAGTCGCCCGCGGCATGCAGGCGGCCGGCCGCGGGGAGCAGGTTGGAAAGCAGGGCCTGGCCGCAGCCCAGGTCCACGATGCGGCATTCGCCGGGCAGCATGCCGTGCTCGAGGATGCTGAAGAACACCGGGTCGCGGCTGAGCTTGCCGCGGGCGAAATGCCAGGCGAAGTGGCCGGCGGGGCGGTAGGGCGCGGTGGCGGCGTCGAGCAGGCGTTTGCGGAAGGCGGCGGTCATTGCAGGGCGTGGCTCAGGGGAACGGGGCGCAGGCCGGCGGCGGCGATGCGTTCAAGCAGGGGGGGCAGCACGTCGAGGATCACCGGGCGGCCCGCCGCGGTGAGCGCGGCGTGGCCGTCGTGCAGCAGCAGGATGTCGCCGGCGGACAGGCGGCGCGTCAGACGTGCCAGTACGCGTGCGGCATCGCCCTCGCGGGTGTCGAAGCCGCGCCGCGTCCAGGCCGCCAGTTGCAGGCCGTGGCGGGCCAGCACGGGCTCCAGGAAGGGGTTGCGCAAGCCGGCAGGCGGGCGGAAGTAGCGCGGCAGGCGGCCGGCCAGGCCGCCCAGCGTGGCCTGCGCGGCGCTCACCTCGGCGGCGATGCGGCGCGGGCCGAACAGCGAGAAGTGGTGGCGGTGGTGCTGCGAGTGGTTCTCCACCTCGTGGCCGCGGCGCACGATCTCGGCGAGCAGTTCCGGATGGGCGGCGGCGCGTTCTCCGATGCAGAAGAAGCTGGCGCGTGCGCCGGCCGCCTCGAGCAGGGCCAGCACCTGCGGGGTGACCTGCGGGTCCGGCCCGTCGTCGTTGGTCAGCACGATCTCGCGGCGCGCGCGCGCCGCTTCCGGCAGGCGGGTGATGTTGGGGCCCAGCAGGCTGCTGCGCGGCCACAGGCCGGCTGCGGTGAGGGCGAGGTGGTTGGCCACCACCACGGCGAGGGTCGCCGTCCAGTACTGCGGCCACACGGCCAGTGCGCCCAGCGCACCCAGGTGGATGCCCAGCGTGGTCTGGATCAGCGGGGAAGGGCGCCAGCGGCGTGGGGCAGGGGGCGGCGTCATGGGGGCGGATTTTAGCCCGCATTTCGCGGCCCGTCG
>JAUVWV010000021.1 GCA_030603925.1 Thauera sp.
ATCGAAGAAGTGTGCTGCGCCGTCGGCGAAGATCAGCTGCGCCGCCCAGCGCGGATGGCGTGCCGGATACATGCCGCACACCGGGCAGCGCGCTTCCGGCGGAACCGGCCGGGCGTCGTGAATGGCCAGGCCGGAGGCCGGGTCGTAGGGCGTGGCGGCCATCACCCGGGCGGGCGGCACGATGCAGATGTCTTCGTCCGGCGGGCTGAAGTCGACCATGCCCTGGCGCCCCTGCGGCAGCACCGCGAGGGCGATGCCGAGCGCCAGGCAGAGCGCGGCGGCGGGCAGCAGTACGCGGGGCGACTTCAGCGCGGCGTTCATTGCAGACGGTTGAGCAGCGGGTCGTCGAGCAGGGCTTCAATCACCGCACGCAGGTTCTGCCAGGGCGGCAGGCCCGGGCGGGTCAGCGGATCGTCCGCCACGCTGCCGTCGGCGCGGTGCAGGTGCTGCGGCCCGTTGTGCAGGGCGCGGTGTCCGGGCGCGGTGTCGATGCCCAGTTCGGCGCCGTCCGGCGTCTTCCAGCGCAGCGAGTAGGCGGCTGGCGTGGCGTAGTGCACGGTGAGTTCGACGCCGTTGCGCAGGGTCAGCAGCAGGGCGTCCTGGCGGAGCACGCGCGGCCCGCCGAGCAGGGTCTCGCCCTGTGCCTCGAGCATCTCGTTGAGCACCAGGTGGGGCGAGGGCGGCAGGTCGAATTCGGCCTCCTCGTTCTTCAGGCGGGCCGCCATCAGCGTGCGCGCGGCATTGCGCGTGTCGTCCAGGATGCACACCGCCAGATAGTGCTCGTAGGCCGGATGCTCGGCCTCGCCGGCGGCCGCCAGGGCGGCGACGCGGGCGAGCAGTTCGGCCGGGTCGTCGGTGTGGTACTCCTCGAGAATCTGCCGACGATGCTCGCGCGCCTCGTACATCACGCGTGCGAGTTGCGAGACTTCGGTGGCCTGCTCGGGTTCGAGTGCCTCGTACAGTGGATCCATGGCTTACATCCTGTGGTCGTGAAGGGCGCCGCCGTCGAGCACCACCATGTCGGGCTTGACGTCGGCAAAGCGGACGATGGTGCCGCCGAACTCGCCGGCGAATTTCTGCGCGTCTTCCTGCGTGGAGAAGGGCGCAATGGTCGGGCCCATCGCGCCGCGCCGGTTCGAGCCATGCACATACCAGGCGCTGCGCGCCTCGATCCAGTGGCCCACCGGCTCGTCCCAGCTGGCCTTGCCCATGTCCTGCACGTAGATCGCGCGCACCTTGCGGATCTGTTCAGGGCTCAGGTAGATGGAGAACATCTCCACGGTGTCGCAGAAGAAGTCGGGTTCGGCGACGCCGTCGTAGTGCATCTGCGCCTTGGGGCCGGGGTAGTCGGCGAGCAGCATGCCGTCGAGCGCGCAGGAGGTGCCGCGGTCGACCTCGACCGGCACCAGTGCGCCGCTGCCGGTGGTGGAGGACTGCCCGCAGGCGGCGAGCAGGCCGGTGGCCGCGCCCGCCAGCAGGAAGTGCCGGCGGCTGAAGCAGCGGTGATGGGTGCACATGGGTTTTCTCCTGTAATGCCGGCGTGCGCGCCGGTCTATTTGCCGAAGCGCCAGCTGGCGATGCCCAGCGGCGCAGCGATCCAGCCCAGCATGACGGCGGTCAGCAGCCAGGGCTCGGCCAGCGAAGGGGGGAACACGGTGGCCAGGCCGTACAGGGTGCGTACGTCGTCCAGCGTGAAGATGTTGAGGATGCGGAACACGTCGGCCGGGTTGAGCAGCAGCAGCCAGGGGAAGATGTCGCCGCCGTACTGCCCGCCGGTGACCACCAGCGCGCCGAGCAGCAGCAGGTCGAACACCAGCACGAAGAAGAACCACATCGCGATCGCCAGGCCGGAGGCGCGCGTGCGGTCGGCGGCGAGCACCGACAGCATCACCGCCAAGCTGAGGAAGGCCATGCCGAGCAGCACCGAGGAGGCCATGAAGCCGAAGTAGTGGAACAGCGCGTTGAGGTCCAGTTGGGCGGAGAGCACGAGCGCCACCAGGCCGAAGCCGGCCACGGTGGAGAAGGCCAGCGCGCCGGCCAGCCCGAGGTACTTGCCGAGGATGAGCTCGAAGCGGGTGATGGGCATGGACAGCAGCAGGTCGAGCGAACCGCGTTCGCGTTCGCCGACGATGGCGTCGAAGCCCAGCACCAGGGCGATCAGCGGAATCAGGTAGATCACCAGGCTGACCAGGCTGGCGATGGTGACCTCGATGGAGCGGAAACCCACCGCGCCCTGCTGGGCGGCGCCGAAGTAGGCGATGACCAGCGCGAACACGGTGAATACCAGCGCCACGGCGAGCACCCAGCGGTTGCGGATGCGGTCCCAGAATTCCTTGCCGGCGATGGTGGCGACTTGTGAGAGTTCCATGAGCGTCTGCCCCTTCGTCAGTCCGAGAAACCGAAGAACACGTCTTCCAGCGACGGTTCGCGTACATGCAGGTCGAGCACGCGCTCGCCCAGCGTGGCCAGCGCGGCGAACACCGCCATCTTCGATTCGCGCCGCACCTGCACGGCCACCCGCCCGTCGTGCGCCTCAATGGCCGCAACCGGCAGGCTGCCCAGCGCGTCGCGCACCGCGGTGAAGTCGCTGTCGGCGACGCGCACGTCGAACCACAGCGGCAGGTCCATCTCCTCGCGCAGCGCCTGCACCGTGCCGAGCGCCTGCACCTTGCCGGAGGCCATGATGGCCAGGCGGTCCACCCGCTCCTGGATCTCGGCGAGGATGTGCGAGGTGATGATCACCGTCACGCCTTCGGCACGCAGGCCGCGCAGGATGACGTAGAACTCGCGGATCGCTTCCGGGTCCAGCCCGGTGGTCGGCTCATCGAGGAAGAGGATCTGCGGGCGGCCGAGCAGGGCCTGCGCAAAACCGAGGCGCTGGCGCATGCCCTTGGAGTACTCGCGCACCCGGCGGCCGGCGGCATGCGCCAGCCCCACGCGTTCGAGCAGCGCGCCGCAGCCGGCGGCCGGCACACTCTTCAGTTTGGCGAAGAAGTGCAGGGTTTCCAGCCCGGTGAGGTTGTCGTACAGCACCACGTTTTCCGGCAGGTAGCCGATCTTGCGCCGCACCGCGCGAAAGCCGCTGCCGGTGACCGGCGCGCCGTCGATGGCGATCTCGCCCGCGGTGGCCGGGATGAGGCCCAGCATCATCTTGAACAGGGTGCTCTTGCCGGCACCGTTGTGGCCGATCAGGCCGAACAGTTCGCCGCGCTGCACGGCGAGATCCACGCCGTCCACCGCGCGCACCGTGCCATAGTGCTTGCTTGCACCACGCACGCGGACCACCGCGTCGGCGTTCGCGGCTTCAGCGGCTGCCTGGATAGTGCTTTCCACGCCAGTCTCTCCAGTTGTCGTACTTGGGCTGCATGCGCGGGTTCGGGTCGACCACGCTGGGGGCACGCAGCAGGGGAAATTGCTGGCCGACGAGGCGCAGCGTCTGTATCGCCGGGCTGGCGAGCAGCAGCTTCATCAACGGGTGGCGCCAGGACAGGCGGTCGACCATGTCGTTGGCTTCGTAGGGCACATCGCCGATGCCGTCGCCATTGCGGTCCCAGCCCAGGTAGTTGCTCCAGTGGTTGCCCTGCTTCTCGCCCCACACCATGTCGCGTGCGCCGACGTAGCGCACCTGCTCGCGGTTGCCGACGAAGTCGTTCATCTCGACCTCGTTGTTCTTCGAGCCGGCCCACAGGTGCACGCCGACGATGTTGTCGGTGACCAGGTTGCCGCGCAGCACGTTGTACTCGGCGTCGTAGATGAAGAAGCCGCGCGCGTTGCCGGCCACGATGTTGTCTTCCACCACGGCGTCCTGGATGGTGCGCAGCATGATGCCGTGGTCGGAGTTGGCCCATACGCGGTTGTTGCGCACCAGCTGGTCGCGCACTTCCATCAGCGCCAGGCCGCCGCGGTTCATCCACACGTCGTTGTCCTCCCACAGGTTGCGGTAGGAGTTCATGTAGTGCGTGCCGTAGCGGCTGTGGTGCAGGCGGTTGCCGCGGAACACCGCGTCGTGGCTCACATCCACATACAGCGCGTCGCGCACGAAGCCGACGTTGTTGTTGATCACGTGCACCCGGCGGGTGTTGTAGAGCTGGATGCCGTTGCCGCGCATCGGCGAGCGGTACTCGCGCTTGCCGGTGATCAGGTTGCCCTCGATCAGCACGTCGTTGGCCTGCTCCACCCACAGGCCGAACAGGCTGTAGGTGATGTCGCAGTTACGGATCACCGCGCGGTGCGAACCCGGCCAGATGTAGATGCCGGCGTTCTGCTCGCGCAGGCTGTCGCCGGAGTCCGAGACGATCAGCCCTTCGATGGTGACATCCTCGGCGGTGACGCGGATGACGTCGCCCTTCAGCCCGCCACTGATCGTCGGGCGGTCCACCCCGCGCAGGGTGAGCGGCTTGTCGATGCGCAGGTTCTCGAGGTAGCGCGCGCGCTGCACTTCCACGGTGTCGCCGGCGGCGGCCGCGTCGATGGCAGCCTGGATGGATTCACCCGGGCGCACCGTCCATACGGTGGCCGCCGCCGCCGGCACGGCCGCCAGGGCGCACAGCAGCAGGGCAAGCGCGCGCAGCGCGCGGTGCAGGGAAAACGGCATTGCGCGGGCGTCCCTTACAGCACCAGCAGGCCGGCGGACTTGAGCGCGATGAACAGGGTGGCGCCGATCAGCAGGTTCCTGAAGCCGACGTAGCACACCATGTCCATCGGGCTGGCCTTGCGGTAGCGCCGCCCCCACCACGGACCTTCCTTGACGTAGGGCTTGGAGCCCAGGCGCACGATGACCTCGAACACGCTCCAGCCGAACCACCAGCCGATGATGGCGCCGGCGTCCAGGCGCCCCATCGCGGCCAGCACCCACATCAGCGTGGCGCCCGCGCCCAGCGCCAGGCCCGCCGCCTGGAGGGCGCGCCAGTGCGCCTTCTGCCCCGCAAAGGCAGAGCGGTTCCACGGCCACAGGTGGTCCCACAGTTCGGCGGCGATCAGGCCCAGGGTGCCGCTGGCGGCGTAGGGCGGCTCGACCGGATCGGTGGGCATCGTCGGGTTGACCATCTCGCGTTCTCCTTGTCGTCTTCAGGCGGTGGCGGGCTTGGCGGCCGGCACCGGCTTGATCGGGATGTAGTAGCCGTCCGCGCCGATCGGCGTGAGCGACAGGCCGGCCTTGGTGCGGCGCTTGCGTTCCTGGGCGAGCGGCGGGCAGCCGTGATCGTCGGTGTAGAGCACCATGCAGTCCAGGCACAGCAGGCATTCGCGCTGGTCGATGCGGCCATCCTTGTCGATGGCGAGCGAGCCGCAACCCACCGCGCAGGCCTTGCAGCTGTCGCATTCCTGCTTGCGCTAGAGACCGAACCAACGGAAGGTGCTGGGCATCGCCAGCGCGGCGCCGAGCGGGCACAGGTACTTGCAGAACGGCCGTTCGATGAAGATGGACAGGCCCAGCAGGCCGGCGGCGAACAGGGTGTAGGGCCAGCTGCGGTTGAACAGGCCGACCAGGAAGGTGGTCTTGAACGGCTCCACCTCGGCGAGCATCTCGGCCAGCGTCATCGACAGTACGGAGACCGCCAGCAGGCCGAAGAACACCGCGTACTTCACCCACTTCAGCCTGTCGTGCAGCGGCTTGGGCAGCTTGAACTGGTAGCGCTTCAGGCCCACCGCGCCACCGATCTTGTAGAGCAGCTCGGAGAGCGAGCCGAAGGGGCACAGCCAGCCGCAGAACAGCCCGCGGCCCCACAGGAAGACGGTGACGATGATGAAGATCCAGAACAGGAAGATGAACGGATCGGTGAGGAAGAGCTCCCAGGTCCATTGGAAGAGCAGGGCGTGGAACCAGGTCAGCACCTGGGTGATGGACGGTTGCGCCATCAGGTAGAAGCCCACGTAGCCGATGCTGATCACCCAGGCGGTGTACTTGAAGGCATTCACCGGCCACTTGTTCTTGTGCGTGGAGGCGCGCGTCAGACGGTCGCGGTTGGCATACACCGCGGCCACCGCCACCAGCAGCGTTGCGAACAGACCGATCTCCAGTGCGCGCGTCTGCCACACCCGCAGCCAGGTCGGGGTGGGCTTCTTGATCACCGGGCGGCCGCCTTCCAGGTAGTGGGCCGGAATCCAGAACTCGGTGTCGAAGTTGGCGAAGCTGCGCTGGCCGGTGGCGCGGTCCACACGGTTGCCGAGGAACACGAATTTCCACGGATAGGCGCCGGAGAAGCTCGCGCCCTGGTGCTCAGGACGCACGATGAAGATCGCCGACTCGCTGTAGGCCGGCGCGCCCGGCGCGGCCAGGCTGTAGAGGTTGTAGTAGTCGAGATCGCGGAAGGTGAAGGTGTCCGAGCCCTGGCGGATCTGCACGCGGTCGTACAGGCCGCCGCGCACGAAGCCCGAACCCTTGAAGGATTCCAGCCCGCCGGTGCGGATCACGAAGATGGCGTGCTCGGTGTCGTCGAGCCGGCTCATCAGGTTGCGCCACGCGCCCTCGCCGAGGATGGCGCGGCCCACATCGGGCTGGTTCAGATAGCCGAACCACAGGTCGATGAAGGGTTCGCCGCCGTCGCGCGGCAGGCCCACCTGTTCGGGGCGCACAGTCAGGCGCTTCACGCTGCCTTCCTTGACCAGTGTGGCCCAGTCGAGCGCGGCGCCGGTTTCCTTGAGGCGCGCCGGTTCGCGCACCACCGGTTCCAGGATGCCGACCTGGCGCGCCACCGAGGCGCCGGAGGTCATCATCACCTGGTTCTGCGCGATTACCGTGACGGTAGCGCCGGAGATGGCATCGAGGCCGATCACATCCTCGCCCGGACGGGTGCGGCCCACCTCGATGTTGCTGCCGACGAACTTGCCCAGGTACTGCTCGTTGAAGCGCACCATGGCTGATTCCGGGATGCCCAGCAGCAGGATGGGTTCGGAGTGCTTGAGGATCTTCACCCCGGCGAAGTGGCCTTTCGCATCCATGCCGATCAGGGTGATCACCGGCTTGCCCGAATAGGCCGGAATGTCGGTGATGTCGGTGGACAGCATCACGTAGCCCACCAGCTCGCGCTTGCCTTCGCGCTCGGCGTAGCCCTCGACGTAGAACGGACGGCCCTTGCGCTCGGTGAACTCGGTGGCGCCCGGCAGCACTTCGGCACAGGGCGCGTAGCTGCACAGGTCGGGGGCGGTGTTGATCTCGTCCGGGAGCTTGGCGTTGTAGGCGTCGGCCAGGGCGGCCGGGGCAAGGAGGGTCAGTGCGGCTGCGCCGATGAGACTGCGCAGGAATGCCGGAATTGTCGTTTTCATGTCTTCTGCGGGGTTGGCGTGCTTGATTGCGACCGTGGGGCCAACTCTAGAAGCGAACGCTTAATTTGTACTTGTTCCGAATCAATTCGGCCCGCAGGGCTTTGTGTACATGCCGTAAGCACAAAAAAAAGCGAGGGGCACGCAGCCCCTCGAAGAGATCACCCGATCGACCCGCTCCTTGCGGGAGCGGCTTGCACAGGCCGGGGCTCGCGCCCCGGCCCAATGCCTGGTGACGTAGTCGGTTGTCGTGTGCGGCCTCAGGCCTCGACGATCATCCGGCTGCGCATTTCAAGGTGCAGGGCGTGGCAGAAGTGGGTGCAGTAGCACCAGAACACGCCCGGCTTGTCGGCCTTGAAGGTGACCGACGCGGTTTCCTGCGGATTGACGATGAAGTTGACGTTGTACTTCGGGATGGCGAAGCCGTGGGTCAAGTCCTCGATCTTGTCCAGGTTGGTGAGGATGATGGTGACTTCGTCGCCGCGCTTGACCTTGAACTCGCGCGGTTCGAAGGCCGGTGCCAGCGAGGTGATCTTCACCGTGACCTTGTTGCCGTTGCGATACACGCCGGCGTCCTTCGGATCGGTGACCGCCAGCGGGAACTCGTCGTGCGAGTAGATCTTCTTCGGGTTGAGCAGCTCGCGCTTGAAGATGATGAAGTCGTGCGGTTCCGGACGCACCGGGTGATCCGCGACCAGCTTCATCTTGTCGCCGGAGATGTCCACCAGCTGCTCGGTTTCGGCGTGCAGCGGGCCGACCGGCAGGAAGCGGTCCTTGGAGAACTTGCAACCCACGCACAGCCACTTGCCGTCGGCGAACATGGTCTCGGACTGCGAGGCGTTGATGTGGCCCGGCTGGTAATGCACGTCCAGGCGGTCGACCACGTACTGCGCGCTGGTGTCGCCGCTGTGGAACTTGATCGCGGCATCCACGTTCCACTTGACGATCTGGCTGTCCAGGAAGAGCGTGGTGTAGGCGTTGCCACGGCCGTCGAAGGCGGTGTGCAGGGGGCCCAGGCCGAGTTCGACTTCAGCCACGATGGCCTTGTCTTCGTCGTCCAGCTTGCCGTCGAACCAGTCCAGCACCTTGGACAGCTCGATCACGGTGGCGGTCGGCGACAGCTTGCCGGCGCAGATGAAGTACTTGCCGTCCGGGCTGGCATTCACGCCGTGCGGGTTCTTCGGCACGGTGACGTAGCACACCAGGGCGGTGGTGGGGTCGGTGTTGGCGGCCTTGGTGCCATCCACCACGGGGACCTTGGAGTCGCCGTAGGTGCGGAACTTGCCTTCCTTCACGGCCTGCTCGATGCGGGCGATGTTGAAGAACACGCAGGCGTCGCGCTCGGCCGACATCATGCCTTCGTAGTGGTAGCCACCTTCGGTGTTGTACTGGTTGGAGGCCGCCAGCTTGCCGTCGTAGGAGGTGGCGACGAGGTCGCAGTTGCCATCGATCAGCACCTGCCAGCGCACTTCCATGGATTCCGCGTCGACGCAGCTGAACAGCGCACGGTACTTGTCCGGCGAATCCAGGTCGCGCCCGTCGTTGGGCAGCGGGGTGTGGAACTCGGCGCCGCAGAACACGCGGGTGGTGTAGTTGATCGCGGGATCAACCGGGTCGCGCTTGTCCGGGAAGATGCCGTGGAAGCCGCTGACGTTGGGCAGCTCGGTGATCTTGTCGCAGACGAAGTAGTCGAGGCGGATACGGGCGATGCGGCTGTTGATCTTGTCGTTGATCCAGGCGTAGCGGCCGTCGTAGTTGCCGTCCTTGTAGGAGGCGTGGGTGTGGTGGGTGTCGCCCACGGTGTACTTCAGGCTGCCATCGGCCTTGGTGCCCATGATGGCCTTCGATTCGTTGGTGTGGCCCCAGCCCACCAGCGCGTCCGGCACGAAGCACGGCACGCGATGCAGTTCGCGGCCGGACGGCAGGCCCAGCACGCGGAAGTCACCGGTGTGGCCGCCGGACCACAGGCCGTAGTAGGTGTCCAGCTCGCCCGGCTCCAGGTGGTACTTGCCGGCACCGCCGCTGGCGGCGGCCGCAACGGCGCGCGGCGCGGCGGCCGGGGCGGAGGCGGCGGGAGCAGCGGCCTGTTCCTGCTTGCAGGCGGAGAGGCCGACGGACAGGCCCGCGCCGGCCAGGCCGGCGAAGGCTGCGGTGTTCAGGAACTTGCGACGGCCCTGATCGGGTTGGGCGTCGAGCGTCTTGGTATGGTCTTGGCTCATGGTGGTGCGGCTCCCTTCGTACGATGATCGGTGATCGTCCCGGCGCGGCCGGTGCCGGCGCCTGCGTCAATCTGACGCTGCGACGATTTGTCGCACTCGCACTCTAGGGATGTCGATGCCCCCCATCCTTGATTTAGGACAAAAACGAAAATTTCCACGGAATAGGCGCGGTAGTGCGCGGCGGGCGCGTGATAATCGCGCAATGAACGCGCTGCCCGCCGCCGAGTCCGTATCCGCTCCGATCAGCGGGCCGCAATTCTCGCGCCTGCTGCTGCTGCGCTGGCTGTCGGCGGGCTGCATGGCCGCCGCCGCGCTGGCCTTGCCCGTGCTGCTGGGGGTGGAGTTGCCGCAGGGGCGCCTGCTCGCCGTGGCCTTGCTGCTCGCCGCACTCAACCTGCTCAGCATCGCCTGGGTGTCGTGCCGCCCGGCGCCTGGTCACGCCGGCCTGTTCGGCCAGCTCTCCGCGGATCTGTTCGCCTGGAGCGCCTTCCTCTACTTCAGCGGGGGCGCCACCAATCCGCTGATCTCCCTGCTGCTGCCGCTGGTGGCCATCGGCGCCACCATCCTGCCCGCCCGGTTGGGCTGGCTGCTGGCCGCCCAGGCGGTGGCGGCATATTCGCTGCTCTGGCACTTCAACCTGCCGGTGGGTTTCCATGACCACGCCGATGCGATGCACTGGCACCTGGCCGGGATGTGGCTCACCTTCGTGCTGTCGACCATCGTCGTGGTGTGGTTCGTGATGCGTGCCACCACCGCGCTGCGCCGCCGTGAGCGCGAACTGGCCGCGGCGCGCGAGGCACAGGCGCGCGACGAGCACATCCTGGCGCTGGCCAACCTGGCCGCCGCAGCCGCCCACAAGCTCGGCACGCCGCTCGGCACCCTGCGCATCCTGGTCGATGAACTCGCACGCGGCGCGCCGCCGGGCACGCCGGCGCATGAGGATCTGCTGCTGATGCGCGAGCAGGTCGAGCACTGCAAGCAGATCCTTGGCGGTCTCACCGCCGATGCCGGTGCGCTGCGCGCCGAAGGCGGCGGCGCGTTGCCGGCCGACGAGTGGGTGGAACAGGTGCTACGGCGCTGGCAGGTCATGCGTCCGCATGCTGTCGCGCAGCTGAACTGTGCGGCCGAGCTTGCGCACACGCGGATCGTGGCCGACGCGACGCTGGGTGAGGCGCTGCACACCTTGATCAACAATGCGGCCGATGCCAGCGCGCTGTCGGTGGAGGTCGATGCGCGGCTCGGCGACGGCGTGCTGCAGGTCGAGGTGCGCGACCGCGGCCCGGGCATCGCCGCCGATCTGCATGATTCGCTGGGCCGCGCGCCGCTCGGCGCGCGCGAAGGCGGCATGGGGATCGGGCTGTTCCTCGCGCGTGCGGCGGTGGCGCGCGTCGGCGGCACCCTGCAACTGGGCGCACGCGAAGGCGGTGGTACGATCGCCCGCCTGAGCGTGCCGCTGGAAAGAATCCGGACCTGATGGACGCAAGAGGAGAGAGACCCGGCGATGAGCGAGCTGCCTTCCCACCTGCTGGTGATCGATGACGATCCGGTGTTCAACCGGGTGCTGTCGCGCGCGCTGGCGCAGCGCGGCTTCTCGGTCTACAGCGCGCACGACCAGGCCGGGGCGCTGCTGCTGGCCGACGAGCACGAACCCGAGTTCGTCGTGCTCGATCTCAACCTGGACGGCGAGTCCGGACTCAAGCTCATCGGGCCGCTGCTGGGCATCAACCCGAATGCGCGCATCCTGGTGCTGACCGGCTATGCGAGCATCGCCACCGCGGTCAATGCGGTGAAGCTCGGCGCGGTACAGTATCTGGCCAAACCGGCCGAGGTCGATGCCATCGTCAAGGCGCTGAAGGCCGATGAGGCGGCGATCGAGGAGTCGTTCGGCAGCGAGCCGCTGTCGGTGGATCAGCTCGAGTGGGAACACATCCAGCGTGTGCTGGCCGAGCACGCAGGCAATATCTCGGCCACCGCGCGGGCGCTGAAGATGCACCGGCGCACCCTGCAGCGCAAGCTCGCCCGCCCGCCGGGCAAGGCCTGAGCCGCGGCGCCGCGTGCATGCGCAGTGCGCGCGCTATTGCACGAAGGGCGTATCGCGACGGATCATTGTGCGCGTTGGCGGACGTCCCCGGCGCCGAGCCGGGGTGATGCCGCGCAGGCCGGCGCGAACGGCCCGGCCTGCAGGGGGCCGCCGCATCCAAGGAAAACCGCATGTTCATCTGTCCCGACCAGGCGCTGCCGCGCGCGATGGCCGCCGTGCTCGACAACCTCGCCGAGGCGGGGTTGTCGCGCCACATCCAGCTGACCCTCAGCGATGGGCAGGGCCGCATCGTGTATGCCAGCGCGGCCTTCTGCGAGGCGCTGGGCTATGCGGCGGCGGAGATCGTCGGCCGCGACTACCGCATGTTCGCCTCCGGCGAGCATGACCCGGACTACTTCCGCCGCATGTGGGCGCAACTCAGCGCCGGCGGTGACTGGCGCGGCGAGGTGTGCAACCGGCGCAAGGATGGGCGCCGGGTCTGGCTGGCGCTCACGGTGTTCCCGGTGCCGGGCTGCGATGGCGAGGATCCCTTCTACGTCGGGGTCAGTTCGGACATCACCGAGCGCAAGTGCGCCGAGGCCGGCCACCGCAAGATGGAAACGGTACTCGCCCAGGCCCTGCAGGGCGATCCGGTGCCCACCTTCGTCATCGACGAGCATCACGTCATCACCCACTGGAACCACGCGCTGGAGGTGATCAGCGGGCTGCCGGCGGACAGGATGGTGGGCAGCACCCGCAGCGGCCTGGCCTTCTACGGCGAGAACCGCCCGGTGATGGCCGACCTCATCGTCGACGGGCGCCTCGACGGCCTCGAGCAGTACTACCACGACCAGTATCGTCCCAGCCGGGTGGTGCCGGGCGCCTACGAGGGTGAAGGCTATTTCCCGGAACTCGGCGAAGGCGGGCGCTGGCTGTCGTTCACCGCGGCCCCGCTGCGCGATGGCGATGGGCGCATCGTCGGTGCGATCGAGACCCTGGTCGACATCACCGAGCGCAAACGCGCCGAAGAGGATCTGCGGCGCTCGCAGGCCGGCCTCGAAGTGCTGATCGAGAAGCGCACCGCGCAGCTCGCCCAGGCCAAGGCCGACCTGGAAGCCGACATTCTGCAGCGCCAGCGTACCGAAGACGAACTGCGCCGCCACAATGCGCTGCTGACCGAACTCAATGAGCGCCTGAGCGAGGCGCAAGCTCAGCTGGCGCAGTCCGAACGCCTGGCCTCGATCGGCCAGCTGGCGGCCGGCGTGGCGCACGAGATCAACAATCCGATCGGCTACGTGCAATCCAATCTGGGCACGCTGGAGGGCTATCTGCAGGACACTTTCGAGGTGCTGGCCGCCTTCGAACGCGCCGCGGAGGCGATGCCGGCCGATCATCCTGCGGTGCATGCCGCGCTCGAACTGCGCAAGCGCAAGGACTTCGAGTTCCTCAGGGAGGACGTGCCCTCGCTGATCGCGGAGTCCAGGGAGGGCATCACCCGGGTGCGCAAGATCGTTGCCGACCTGAAGGACTTCTCGCGCGTCGACAACAGCCAGGAATGGCAGCAAGCCGACTTGCACCAGGGGCTGGACAGTACGCTCAACATCGTCAACAACGAGATCAAGTACAAGGCCGACGTGGTCAAGGACTACGGCACGCTGCCCGAGATCGAATGCCTGCCCTCGCAGCTCAACCAGGTGTTCATGAACCTGCTGGTCAATGCCGCGCATGCCATCGGCAGCGAGCGCGGGCGCATCGAGGTGCGCACCGGGGTGGCGGGCGAGCAGGTCTGGGTCGAGGTGAGCGACACCGGCGGCGGCATCGCTCCGGAACACCTGCCGCGCATCTTCGATCCGTTCTTCACCACCAAGGCGGTGGGCAAGGGGACCGGGCTCGGCCTGTCGCTGTCGTATGGCATCGTGCAGAAGCACGGCGGCGCCATCGAGGTGGACAGCCGCCTTGGCGAGGGCACCCGTTTCCGCGTCATACTGCCGATACGCCAGACCAAGGAGGAATCCGATTCGTGAGCACCGACCTGCCGCAAGCGGCCACCATTCTCTGCGTCGATGACGAAGCCAACATCCTCTCGTCCCTGCGCCGCCTGTTCCGTCCCGCCGGCTATCGCGTGCTGATCGCGGAGAGCGGCGCGGACGGACTGGCCATGCTCCAGGCCGAGAACGGCGCCGTGGACCTGGTGATCTCGGACATGCGCATGCCGATGATGGACGGTGCGCAGTTCCTCGCCGAGGTGCGCCAGCGCTGGCCCGGCATCGTGCGCATCCTGCTCACCGGCTACGCGGACATGGATTCCACCATCGCCGCGATCAACGAAGGACAGATCTACCGCTACATCTCCAAGCCGTGGAACGACGGCGAGGTGTCGCTGACCGTGCGCGAGGCCCTCGAACGCCAGGGGCTGCTGCGCGAGAAGGCGCGCCTGGAGGCCTTGACCGCGCAGCAGAACGAAGAGCTGAAGGTGCTCAACGCCGGCCTGGAGGAAAAGGTGCGTGAGCGCACCGAGGAACTGCGCCGCGCCCACGAACGGCTCAAGCGCAGTTTCTTCACCTCCATCCAGGTGTTCGCCAACCTGATCGAACTGCGTGGCGGCAACATGGCCGGCCACTCGCGCCGGGTGGCCGATCTGGCGCGCAAGATCGCCGCCGCCATGGGCATGGACGGACGTCAGTGCAACGACATCTTCCTTGCCGGCCTGCTGCACGACATCGGCAAGATCGGCCTGCCCGACGCGCTGCTCGCCAAGCCGCCGAGCAAGATGAACGGCGACGAGCTGGGGCAGTGGCGCAAGCATCCGGCGAAGGGCGAGCAGGTGCTGATGGCGCTGGAAGACCTGCGCGGCGCCGCACGCCTGATCCGCAGCCATCACGAACGTTTCGACGGCCAGGGCTATCCGGACGGGCTGGCGGGACTGGCGATTCCGCAGGGTGCGCGCATCCTCGCGCTGGCCAACGAATACGACGGCCACCTGCACGGCACGCTCACCGGTACCCGGCTGGGCGAGGACGATGCCAAGAAGCTGGTACTGCAGGGGCGCGGCAAGCGCTACGATCCAGCGGTGGTGGACGCCTTCCTTGCACTGTTCGGCGCGCCCCCCGAACCGCCCACCGACGAGATCGCGGTCATTCCCGCGGAACTGCGTCCGGGTATGTTCCTCGCGCGCGACCTGATCAGCCCGGAAGGCGTGCTGCTGCTCGCCACCGACTACATGCTCGACGAGAACCTGATCCGGCAGATCCGCGACTACGAGCGCAGCGAGGGCGGACGCCTGACGCTGTATGTGCGCCAGCGCCGGGGCTGAGACGAAGTGGGCCGGCCCGGAGCTGCCTCGCGTGGCGCACAGCGCCCGCGGATTGAATCCGATTCCTGCAAGGAGCAAGCATGACTCACCGTATCCTGCTCGTCGATGACGAACCGGGCATCCTGAACGCCCTCAAACGCCTTCTCCTGCTCACCCCGTGCACGTTCGGCGGCGAGACCTACCGCCTGCAGGTCGATTGCTGCAGCTGCCCGGAGGACGCCCTGCGTGCGGTCGGCGAAACGCCCTACGCGATGGTGATCTCGGACTACCGCATGCCCGGCATGGACGGCGTGCAGCTGCTCAAGAAGGTGCGCGAGATCCAGCCCGCTGCGGTACGCTTCATCCTCTCCGGCTATGCCGACCTGCAGGCGCTGGTGGCGGCGATCAACGAGGCGCAGATCAGCCGCTTCATCGCCAAGCCGTGGAACGACTACGAACTGGTGTCGGCCATCGCCCAGGGGCTGGCCTACCGCGCGCTGCAGCTGGAGACCGAGCGACTGGCCGACGAACGCCGCCTGGAGCGCGAACTGGCCACCCCGGAAGAAATCGCCCGCAAGCGGCTCGAAGCCGAGGAGCCCGGCATCACCCAGGTGCGCTGGGGCGACGACGGATCGGTGATCCTCGATCCGGACCTGCAGGCCGAGTACGAACGCCGGCATCCGAACGGCTGAGCAGCACTACGCCGCACAGGCGCGGCAGGGCGGATCGCCGCCCGTTTCCATGGAGCCAGCGATGCTGGAAGCATTCAAGTGGGATGAGCGCTACGAACTCGAAATCGATACGGTCGATGCCCAGCATCGCCACCTGGTCGACATGCTCAATGCACTGGTCGAGGTCGTCACCGGGCAGCGCCAGGCGAGCGACGACGAGGTCGCCGTGCTGCTCGACGGACTGGAGTCGTACGCGCAGGAGCACTTCGCCGACGAAGAAGCCCTGATGGCACGCTGGGGCTGCGATGCCGCCCATGTCGCGGCGCATACCCGCCAGCACGAGATCTTTGCCGAGCAGATCCGCGTGGCGCGCCGCGAGTATCTGGCGGCCGGCCGCCCCCGCGACATCCTTGAGGTGCTGGCCAACTTCATCACCACCTGGCTGTCCTTCCACATCCTGGGCTCGGATCGCGAGATGGCCGGGCAGATCGCGCGCATCCGCGCCGGCCGGCCGGCCGAACGGCGCAGCATGCCGGAGCACGAGCGCGAGGGCGGCGCCACGCGCATCCTGGTGGAAGCCATCGGGCGGCTCTACGAGCTGATGGCGCAGCGCAACCTTGCGCTGGCCGCGGCGCGCGACGAACTGGCCGAGCTCAATGCTAGCCTGGAGCAGCGCGTGGCCGCGCGCACCGCCGAGCTGCAGAGCGCGCTGGCCGAGGTGGACCGTACCCGCCAGCAGCTGCTGCAGTCCGAGAAGATGTCGGCGATCGGCCAGCTCGCCGCCGGGGTGGCGCACGAGATCAACAATCCGGTCGGGTTCGTCAGCTCCAACCTGGGCAGCCTGGGCCTGTACGTCGGCAAGCTGCTCGACCTGCTCGGGCGCTATGACGAAAAACTGGAGGCGCTCGGCCCGCCCGCCGCCTTTCGCGAGGAGTTGCGCCGCCTCAAGGTGGAGGCCGATTTCGACTTCCTGCGCAGCGACATCGGCGATCTGCTGAGGGAATCGGCCGAAGGGCTGGACCGGGTGAAGAAGATCGTGCAGGACATGAAGACCTTCTCCCACGCCGACCAGCTCGAATGGCAGGACACCGACCTGCACGAGATCATCGAGAGCACGCTCACCGTGGTCTGGCACGAGCTCAAGTACAAGGCCGAGGTGGTGCGCCAGTTCGGCACGCTGCCGCGCGTGCGCTGCCTGCCCGCGCAGGTCAGCCAGGTGCTGATGAACATCCTGGTGAATGCCGCGCAGGCGATCGATCGTGCCCCCGGTCGCATCGTACTGAGCACGCGGGCGGTCGGCGCGGCCGTGGAGCTGGAGGTGGCCGACAGCGGCAAGGGCATGCCGCCGGAGGTGATCGGGCACATCTTCGAGCCCTTCTTCACCACCAAGCCGGTGGGGCAGGGTACCGGCCTGGGGATGTCGATCTCCTACGAGATCGTCAAGCGCCACGGCGGACAGATCACCGTGGACAGCCGCCCGGGCGAGGGGTCGCGCTTCACCGTGCGGCTGCCGCTCGATCCGCCGGCCAGCTGATTCCACGCGGCGCCGGATGCCCGGCGCGGCTCACGCGCCGCGGGCCTTCTCCGCCACGCGGAAGGCCTCGCGCAGTTCCTCGCGCAGCTGCATGTCGTCCCAGGGTTTGGTGAAGAACTTGTAGATCGCCCCGCGGTTCACCGCCTGGGTGATCGATTCGATCTCCGAATAGCCCGACAGCACGATGCGTATGGTCTCCGGATGCAGTTCCTTCACGCGCGAGAGAAACTCGGTGCCGTTCATCTCCGGCATGCGCTGGTCGGAAACGATCACCTGGACGCGGTTCTGCGCCAGCAGTTCGAAGGCTTCGGCCGCGCTGGTGGTGGCGAGGATGCGATAGCCGTCCTGGCGCAGCAGGCGCTGCAGGGCGCGCAGGATGTTGGCCTCGTCGTCGAGCAGCAGCAGGGTGCGTTGCTCGATCTCCACATCGGGCGCGGCGGGCAGGCTGCGCGCCTCGCGCAGCAGGGCGGCGAATTCGTCCGCCACCAGCGGACGGGCGAACAGATAGCCCTGCATCGAATTGCAGCCGCGCTGGCGCAGGAAATTGAGCTGGCTCTCGGTCTCCACGCCTTCGGCCAGCACCGACATGTGCAGGCTTTCGGCCAGGGCGATGGTGGTGTTGGCGATCGCCGCATTGGTCGGGTTGGAGGTGATGTCGCGCACGAAGGACTGGTCGATCTTGATCTTGTCGAACGGAAAGCGCGACAGGTAGGCGAGCGAGGAGTAACCGGTGCCGAAATCGTCCAGCGAGAGCTTCACGCCGAGTTCGTGCAGCTTGCGGCTGGTCGCGATCGCGGCTTCGGCATCCTCGACGAAGGCGCTCTCGGTCAGTTCGATCTCCAGGCAGCGGGCGGACAATCCGCTGGCCTCCAGCGCGGCGCGCACCGTGGGGATGAGGCCCGGATCGCGGAACTGGCGCACCGAAACGTTGACCGCCACGCAGAGTTGGGGAAGACCCTCGTCCTGCCACTTGCGGTTCTGCCGGCAGGCCTCCTCCAGCGCCCAGCGTCCCATCGGGAAGATCAGCCCGCTCTGCTCGGCGATCGGGATGAACTCGGCAGGCGGAATCTCGCCCAGCGCCGGGTTGTGCCAGCGCATCAGCGCCTCGACGCCGTTGATCCGTCCGCTGCGGATGTCCACCTGCGGCTGGTAGTGCAGCGACAGCTCGCCGCGCTCCAGCGCCAGACGCAGCTGGCTCTCCAGCTTCAGGCGCTGGCGGACCTTGTCGCCCAGGCTCTGGGTGTAGAAGCAGTACTGGTCGCGCCCCAGCGTCTTCGCTTCGTTGAGCGCCGTATCGGCGTGCTGCACGAGCTCCTGCGCCGTGCTGCCGTCGTACGGATAGATGCTGATGCCGATGCTGCCGGCGGTGAACACGCTCTGCTCGGCGTCCAGCGCAAGCGGCTCGTGCAGCGCGTCGATGAGGCGCCGCGCGGCGCGCGCCGCATCGTCGGGCGAGTCGAGATCCTCCAGCAGCACGATGAACTCGTCGCCCCCCACGCGTGCCAGGGTGGAATTGCCGCGCAACAGACCCTGCAGGCGTTCGGCCACGCGCAGCAGGACCTGGTCGCCGACCACGTGACCGAGGCTGTCGTTGATGTGCTTGAACAGGTCGAGGTCGAGGTACAGCACGGCGATCCCGTCATGCTGGCGTGCCGCCTGGTCGATCGCATGCTGCAGGCGCGAGATCGCCAGCAGGCGGTTGGGCAGATGGGTGAGCGGGTCGAAATGGGTGAGGCGTTCGCGCTCTTCCTCGCTGCGCCGCAGGCGGCTCAGGTCGGTCATCACGCCGACGTAGTGAGTGGGCGTGCCCTCGGCGTCGCGCACGGTGCTGATGCTGAGCAGCTGCGGATAGGTTTCGCCGTTCTTGCGCCGGTTCCACAGTTCGCCCTGCCAGTAGCCGTCGCGCAGCAGGCAGCGCCACATGTCCTCGTACAGTTCGGGCGCCTCCATGCCGGACTTGAGCAGGGAGGGGTTCTGGCCGAGGGCTTCTTCGGCGGTGTAGCCGGTGATCTCGGTCCATGCCGCATTGAGCGAGACGATGGCCGGGCGCAGGTCGGTGATCAGGATGCCGTCGCGGGTGTTGGCCAGCGCGGCGAAGGCCTGGCGCTGCACCTGGTCCTGCGCCGAGCGTTCGGTGGCCAGTGCGGCCATCTGGGCGAATTCCGCGATGCGGCGGGCATCGATGCGTTCGGGCAGGTGGGCGGAGAACACCGCCAAGGCGCCCAGCAGGCGCCCGCTGCGCCCGAGCAGGGGCTGGAACTGCGCGTAGGGGTGGTCGGCACAGGCGGCGAGCGTATCCCAGCATGCCGCCGTGCGCGCATCGCCCGCCGTGCCGAACGCGCCGTGCGGCGCCGCGTCGCGCAATGCAGCCAGCAGGGCGTCGCCGTGCTGTTCGACGTGTTGCGCGAAGCCTCGATCAAGCGCACCACTGGCGCCGACGACGAGGCGGGTGGAGGCCTCGTCCGCCAGCAGGATGGCGGCGTGCCGGCCCGGCAGGCAGGCCTCGATCGACTGCACGCAGCGCGCCAGGATCCTGCCGAGCGGATCGCCGTTGAACATCATCTCGCGCAGTTCCATGCGCGCGGTGTGTACCTGGGAGGAGATGGTCTCCTCGGTCACGTCGTTCCAGGTGCCGACCACTTCGCCCGGCTGGCCGCGTTCGTCGCGCAACAGGCGCTGGCGCTCGCGGATCCACACCACATGGCCATCCTTGTGGTGGAAGCGGTAGGTGTAGTCGGTTTCCCCGCGCTCCTCCAGCACGTGCCAGCTTTGCGCGAGGCGCTCTCGCTCGTCGGCGTGCAGGTGCTCGCGCCACCACGCCGGGTGCATGGCTTCGGCCACCGTATAGCCCAGCATGCGCTGCATGTTCTCGCTGATCCACACCGGCTCAGGCCGCTCGCCGTCCAGGCGCAGGCGGTAGGTCAGTGTTGGGCTGGCTGCCAGCAGCTGGGCGTGTCGGTCGGCCAGCGCCTTCAGCGCATCGCGCTCGGCAGTGAGCTGGTGGGCGTGATGGACCTTCTCCAGGGTCGCCGGCAGGGCGTACAGATAGCCTTCGCTCTTGGCGAGAAAGTCGTCCACATCGAGGTGCAGGGCGAGTGCCGCCACCGCTTCGCTGCCCTGTGCGGTGGTCAGCACGATGGGCAGGTCGATTGCGCGCTCGCGGCGCAGCAGACGGACCAGCTCCAGCCCGTCCATGCCGGGCAGGCGGTAGTCGAGCAGCAGAACGTCGTAGTGCCCGGCGCGCTCGTCGCCCTGCAGGCGCTGCAGCACCTGCTCGGCATCCGGTACGATCTCCAGGCGCAGATGGGGCGCATGGCGCGCCAGGTGGCGCTGCGCGAGCTCGGCGTCCGGTTTGTTCGGCTCGGCGTAGAGGACGCACAGGGGACGTCCGCGATCGCTGCGCGCCTGCGCACGCGCGACGACATTGCGCAGCAGGGCGGGCAGGCGTTCCAGGTAGCCCTCCTGCTTCACCACGTAGTCCTGTGCGCCGGTCTTCAGTGCGTTGATCGCCGACTGCAGGTCGCCCTGTCCGGTGACCAGCACCACCGGGGTGGCAGTGTCCGTGCTGCGGATCGCGGTGAGCAGGTCCAGGCCGCTTGCATCGGGCAGCTTGAGGTCGGTCAGGACGAGATCGGGGTGGAACTTCGGCAGGGCCTGCAAGGCCGCCTCGACGGTGCCGACAAGCTGCAGTTCGACCTCGGGTGCATGGCGCTTCAGCGCCTGCCGGGTGAGGTCGGCATCGATTCTGGAATCTTCGACGTAGAGAACGCGCATGATTGCCTTCGGGCGGATTCGATTCGCATGCGGCCGGGGGTGGGCCGGATTGCGACCACAACATTCGCATGGTGGGCGAAAGCGCGTCGCGCGACAAGTTGCCATGCGGCGGAAACGCGGCCGGAAAAGCAGAATGCCACCCCGAAGGGTGGCATTCTGCTTTGCTTGGCTCCCCGACCTGGGCTCGAACCAGGGACCTACGGATTAACATTCCGGCGCTCTACCGACTGGGCTATCGAGGAACAGAGCCGCGCATTCTAAGGAGGGCGCGGCTTTTCGTCAACAATCGGGCGGCGATTTTCCGCCCTCGTTGCCGGGGGCGGGCTCAGCCCTTGACCACGGCGGCGATCGCCTTGGCGACGTAGCCGATGTTCTTGCTGTTGAGCGCCGCCAGGCAGATGCGACCTGTGGACACCGCGTAGATGCCGAACTCGTTCTTCAGGCGCTCGACCTGCTCGGCGGTGAGCCCGGTGTAGGAGAACATGCCGCGTTGCTTGATGACGAAGGAGAAGTCCTGCGCCACGCCAGCGGCCTTGAGCTGCTCGACCAGACCGGTGCGCATGGCGCGGATGCGCTCGCGCATGCCGGCCAGTTCGTCTTCCCACTGCTGGCGCAGCTCGGGGGCGTTGAGCACCGCGGCGACGATGGCGCCGCCGTGGATCGGCGGGTTGGAGTAGTTGGTGCGGATCACGCGCTTGACCTGGGACAGCACGCGGGCCGACTCGTCCTTGCCGGCGGTGACGATGGACAGCGCGCCGACGCGTTCGCCGTACAGCGAGAAGCTCTTCGAGAAGGAGCTGGAGACGAAGAACTGCAGGCCGCTGGCGGAGAAGGCGCGCACCGCGACGGCGTCGGCGTCGATGCCGTCGGCAAAGCCCTGGTAGGCCATGTCGAGGAAGGGCACCAGGCCGCGCGAGCGGCAGGCTTCGACCACGTCATTCCACTGTGCGTCGGAGAGGTCGGCGCCGGTCGGGTTGTGGCAGCAGGCGTGCAGTACAACGATGGAGCCGGGGGCGAGGGACTCCAGCCTGGCCTTCATGCCGGCGAAGTTCACGCCGCGGGTGGTGGCGTCGTAATAGGGGTAGTTCTCCACCGGGAAGCCGGCGGATTCGAACAGCGCGCGGTGGTTCTCCCAGCTCGGGTCGGAGATGTACACGGTGGCGCCGGGCTGCAGGCGCTTCAGGTAGTCGGCGCCGACCTTCAGCGCGCCGGTGCCGCCGAGCGCTTCGACGGTGACCACCTGGCCGTTGGCGATCAACGCGGAGTCCTTGCCGAACAGCAGGTTCTGCACTGCGTTGTTGTAGGTGGCCGGGCCTTCGATGGGCTGGTAGCCGCGCGGCGGCATGGCTTCCAGGCGGGCCTTCTCGGCCGCCTTGACCGCGGCGAGCAGCGGGATCTTGCCGTTGTCGTCGTAGTACACGCCGACGCCGAGGTTCACCTTCTCGGCACGGGTGTCGGCGTTGAAGGCCTCGTTCAGGCCAAGGATCGGGTCACGGGGCGCCATTTCGACGGCGGCGAAGATCGAGGCGGACATGTCGGCTCCAGTCAGGGTGGGGCATGCCGGGCACGGTGAACCGCCACGCTGCGCTGCGGTCCATCTGCCGTGCCTTGGCACGCGAAATGATCAATAATCGTCGTTTGCACCGCTTCTGTGGGCCGAATGCGGTGCGTACGAAACAAACGGAAATTCTAGCATGACGAGTCCTGCCGCCAGTGCCCGGGTGATCAGCTACGAAGGCAGCCCGTTCCGCCTGCATCAGCCCTTTCCGCCGGCCGGCGACCAGCCGACGGCGATCGCGCAACTGATCGACGGGGTCAACGATGGCCTGCTGTACCAGACCCTGCTCGGCGTCACCGGTTCGGGCAAGACCTACACCATGGCCAACGTCATCGCCCGGTGTGGCCGCCCGGCCCTGGTGCTGGCGCCCAACAAGACGCTGGCGGCGCAGCTGTACTCCGAGTTCAAGGAGTTCCTGCCCGAGAACGCGGTGGAGTACTTCGTCAGCTACTACGACTACTACCAGCCGGAAGCCTACGTGCCTTCGCGCGATCTCTTCATCGAGAAGGATTCGAGCATCAACGAGCACATCGAGCAGATGCGCTTGAGTGCCACCAAGAGCCTGATGGAGCGCCGCGACGTGGTGATCGTGGC
>JAUVWV010000058.1 GCA_030603925.1 Thauera sp.
ACACCGGTGGCGGCGTGATCCTCTCCGACGCCGCCGAAAAGCTCACCAGGCTCACCCGCCTGCTCGGCTACCCGATCACCAACACCCTGATGGGCCTGGGCGGCTACCCGGCGAGCGATCGCCAGTACCTGGGCATGCCCGGCATGCATGGCACCTTCGAGGCCAACATGGCCATGCACTACAGCGACGTGCTGCTGGCCGTGGGCGCGCGCTTCGACGACCGCGTGATCGGCAACCCGGCGCACTTCGCCGAAGAGCCGCGCAAGATCATCCACGTCGACATCGACCCCTCGTCGATCTCCAAGCGCGTCAAGGTGGATGTACCCATCGTCGGCGACGTGAAGGAAGTACTGGACGAGATGATCCGCCAGCTCGAAGCCGGCGAGGCCCGCCCCAACCCGGAGGCCCTCGCCGCGTGGTGGACGCAGGTCGAGGACTGGCGCAGCCGCAACTGCATGGTGTTCCGCAATTCCGACGAGATCATCAAGCCGCAGTTCGTCATGCAGAAGCTGTGGGAAGTGACCGGCGGCGAAGCCATCGTGACCTCCGACGTCGGCCAGCACCAGATGTGGGCGGCGCAGTACTACGGCTTCGACAAGCCGCGCCGCTGGCTGAACTCCGGCGGCCTGGGCACCATGGGCGTGGGCCTGCCCTACGCGATGGGCGCCAAGCTCGCCAACCCGGACCTGCCGGTGGCCTGCGTGACCGGCGAGGGCTCCATCCAGATGAACATCCAGGAACTGTCCACCTGCCGCCAGTTCCGCCTGCCGATCAAGGTCTGCCTGCTCAACAATGGTTATCTGGGCATGGTGCGCCAGTGGCAGGAGCTGTTCCACGGCGGGCGCTACTCGGAATCCTACATGGACTCCCTGCCCGACTTCGCCGCCCTCGCGCGCGCCTACGGCCATGTGGGCATCCGCGTGGAGCGCCCGGCCGATGTCGAGGACGCCCTGCGCGAGGCCTTCGGCACCCACAAGGACGAGCTGGTCTTCCTCGACTTCCAGGTGGACCCGACCGAGAACGTCTATCCGATGGTTCAGGGGGGCAAGGGTCTGACCGAGATGATCCTCTCCGCCGAAGACCTGTAACCGCACCCTTCAGAACCCAGGAAAGAGCACACCATGCGTCACGTCATCTCCCTGCTGATCGAAAACGAGTCCGGCGCGCTGTCGCGCGTCTCCGGACTGTTCTCCGCGCGCGGCTACAACATCGAATCGCTCACCGTGGCGCCCACCGAGGACGCCTCGATGTCGCGCATGACCATCGTCACCACCGGCTCGGACGACATCATCGAGCAGATCACCAAGCAGCTGAACAAGCTGGTCGAAGTGGTCAAGGTGGTGGACATCTCCGAGGCCGCCCACATCGAGCGCGAACTGATGCTGATCAAGCTGCGTGCCACCGGCAAGGACCGCGAGGAGGTCAAGCGCACCGCGGACATCTTCCGCGCACGCATCATCGACGTCACCGAGGCCTCCTACGTGGTCGAGCTGACCGGCAACCAGGCCAAGCTCGACGCCTTCATCGGCGCCATCGACGGCGCGTTGATCCTGGAAACCGTGCGCTCCGGCATCTGCGGCATCGGCCGCGGCGACCGCATCCTGAAACTCTGAGTTCCTTCAGACCTTTTACGCCGGACGGCAGGCCCGTTATCATTGCCGCCGCCGGTCTGATCCGTCACCGAAAACCGAAAGGAAAACCATGAAAGTTTATTACGACAAGGACGCCGACCTCTCCCTCATCAAGGGCAAGAAGGTCACCATCGTCGGCTACGGCTCGCAGGGCCACGCCCATGCGCAGAACCTGAAGGACTCCGGCGTGAAGGTCACCGTCGGCCTGCGCAAGGATGGCGCCTCGTGGAAGAAGGCCGAAGCCGCCGGCCTGAAGGTCGAAGAGATCGCCAAGGCGGTCAAGGGCGCCGACGTCGTGATGATCCTGCTGCCGGACGAGAACATCCCGCAGGTGTACAAGGAAGAAGTCGAGCCCAACATCAAGAAGGGCGCCGCGCTGGCCTTCGCACACGGCTTCAACGTGCACTACAACCAGGTGGTGCCGCGCGCCGATCTGGACGTGATCATGGTCGCGCCGAAGGGCCCCGGCCACACCGTGCGCTCGGAATACCTCAAAGGCGGCGGCGTCCCCAGCCTGATCGCCGTGCACCAGGACAAGTCCGGCAAGGCGCGCGACATCGCGCTCTCCTACGCGGCGGCCAACGGCGGCACCAAGGGCGGCGTGATCGAGACCAACTTCCGTGAAGAAACCGAGACCGACCTGTTCGGCGAACAGGCCGTGCTGTGCGGTGGCGCCGTGGAGCTGGTCAAGATGGGTTTCGAAACCCTCGTGGAAGCCGGCTACGCCCCCGAGATGGCCTACTTCGAGTGCCTGCACGAACTGAAGCTGATCGTCGATCTGATGTACGAAGGCGGCATCGCCAACATGAATTACTCCATCTCCAACAACGCCGAGTACGGCGAGTACGTCACCGGCCCGGAAGTGATCAACGAGGAATCGCGCTACGCCATGCGTGAAGCCCTCAAGCGCATCCAGACCGGCGAGTACGCCAAGATGTTCATCCTGGAAGGCCGCACCGGCTACCCCAGCATGACCGCCCGCCGCCGCCTCAATGCGGACCACCCGATCGAGACGGTCGGCGCACAGCTGCGCGGCATGATGCCGTGGATCAGCAAGAACAAGCTGGTCGACCAGTCGAAGAACTGATCGCCCCTGCTTGAACGAGGGCCGGGCCCTGGCATTTGCCGGCGCCCGGCCCTTTTGCGTTCTGCCACCGGCATGAGGCCCGGACGCATGCGGTAGAATCGCACTCCGACCCTTCTTCCACCCGCGCCCGCGCCAGGGCGGAACCGACTCCCAGATGACCCTGATCCCGATCGAAAAGCGTCGCCGCGGCATCTACATCCTGCCCAACCTGTTCACCACCGCCGCGCTGTTCGCCGGCTTCTATGCCATCGTGCAGGCCATGAACGACCGCTTCGAGTACGCCGCGGTCGCCATCTTCGTGGCCATGGTGCTCGACGGCCTGGACGGTCGGGTAGCGCGCCTCACCCACACGCAGAGCGCCTTCGGCGCGGAGTATGACTCGCTCTCCGACATGGTGTCCTTCGGCGCCGCCCCGGCACTGGTGATGTACGAATGGGCCCTGAAGGACATGGGCAAGCTGGGCTGGATTGCCGCCTTCATCTACTGCGCCGGCGCCGCGCTGCGCCTGGCACGCTTCAACACCAACATCGATGTGGTCGACAAGCGCTATTTCCAGGGCCTGCCCAGCCCGGCAGCGGCCGCGCTGGTGGCGGGCATGGTATGGGTGGTGATCGACAACGGCCTGACCGGCGACGACGTCAGCTGGCTGGCCTGCTTCCTCACCGTGTTCGCCGGCATCTCGATGGTCAGCAACGTGCTGTTCTGGAGCGGCAAGGACATCAACCTGCGCAAGAGCGTGCCCTTCATCGTGCTCATCGCGCTGGTACTGGCCTTCGCCCTGGTGTCGAGCTACCCGCCCGGCGTGCTGTTCGCGCTCTTCCTCGGCTACGCTTTCTCGGGATACCTGATGTACGGCTGGCGCTGGATGAACCGGCGCAAGCGGCGGGCCGAAGCCAACGAAACGCCACCGGAGTCCTGATGCTTCCCTCGTCGGAACGAACGGAGCGCGGCTTCGAGTACTGGTGGTCGCTGCCCGGCAGCTGGGTCGAGGAGCCCAACCAGGCGCGCAAGGGCTGGAGCGGCGTGTTGCGCGCCACCATCGAAGACAGCGTGTTTTACATCAAACGGCAGCGTAACTACCGCTGCCATACACTCGGCCACCCTTTCGGCTGGGCCACCGCCAGTCGCGAATGGTACTACCTGCAGCGTCTGCGGATGCTCGGCATCGCTGCGCCCACGCCGATCTTTCACGGCACCCGGCGAACTGCCGAAGGGCTGGAGGCCGTGCTGGTCACCGCCGAGCTCACCGGGTTCGTCGCTCTCGCCGATCTGCCACCATTGACCCCCGCGCTGCGCCACGCGCTTGCCGGACGGATCGGCACGCTGGTCGGGCGACTGCACCGTGCCGGGCTGCAGCACTCCTGCCTGTACGACAAGCATGTGATGATCCGGCTGCTGGACGGCGCCCCCCCCGAAGTCGCCCTTATCGATCTAGAGAAGATGCGCCCCGCGCTGATCCGTGCGCGCGGCGCACGGCGGGCTCTGAGCCAGTTCAAGCGACGCCAGGCGGTGTTTGGCGGAGCGGACTGGGATGCCCTCGTGCAGGCCCACGACCAAGCAATGCGGACGACATGATGAACCCTGAACGAGCTTGCCGAAGAGGAGCGCCCGACGCCCGGCACGCCCTTGCACCAGTCACGGCAGCTGTTCTATAGTCGGCGCATGATGCTCGAACGCGACCTCCCCCCCCTGTCGCTGCATTTCCTGTCAGCGAGCCTGCCGCCGCGCGGCCCGCTGCTGCGCCCCGCGCGCTGACCAGACCCTCCTCCTTCCCGTTTCGCCCCCTGCCTCGCCGAAGGCCGGGCGGGCCATGCATCCGTATCCATCCGCACCTCTCCTGCTGGAGCCCGACATGAACGACAAGCTGATCATCTTCGACACCACCCTGCGCGATGGCGAACAGAGCCCGGGCGCATCCATGACCCGCGACGAGAAGCTGCGCATCGCCCGCCAACTCGAACGCATGCGGGTGGACGTGATCGAGGCGGGCTTCGCCGCCGCCTCCAACGGCGACTTCGAGTCGGTGCGCGCGATCGCCGAGGCGATCAAGGAATCCACCGTCTGTTCGCTCGCCCGCGCCAACGAGAACGACATCCGCCGCGCCGGCGAGGCCATCCGCCCGGCCGCGCGCGGGCGCATCCACACCTTCATCGCCACCAGCCCGATCCACATGGAGAAGAAGCTGCGCATGAGCCCGGATGAGGTCGTCGCGCAGGCCGTGAAGGCGATCGGCTGGGCCAAGGAATACACCGACGACATCGAGTTCTCCGCCGAAGACGCCGGACGCTCGGAAATCGATTTCCTGTGCCGCATCTTCGAGGCGGTGATCAAGGCCGGCGCCACCACCATCAACGTCCCCGACACCGTCGGCTACAACGTCCCCGAGCAGTTCGCCGCCACCATCGCCACGCTGATCGAGCGCGTACCCAATGCCGATCAGGTGGTGTGGTCGGTGCACTGCCACAACGACCTCGGTCTCGCGGTGGCCAACTCGCTCGCCGCGGTGCGCGCCGGCGCGCGCCAGGTGGAATGCACGGTGAACGGCCTCGGCGAGCGCGCCGGCAACGCCTCGCTGGAGGAAGTGGTGATGGCGGTGCGCACACGGCGCGACGTCTTCCAGTGCGACACCGGCATCGACACCACGCAGATCGTGCCGGCTTCCAAGCTGGTCTCGGGCGTCACCGGCTTCCCGGTGCAGCCCAACAAGGCCATCGTCGGCGCCAACGCCTTCGCGCACGAGTCCGGCATCCACCAGGACGGCGTACTCAAGCACCGCGAAACCTACGAGATCATGCGCGCCGAGGACGTCGGCTGGGGCGCCAACAAGCTGGTGCTCGGCAAGCACTCGGGACGCAACGCCTTCCGCTCGCGCCTGCAGGAACTGGGCATCGAGGTCGAGTCCGAGGAGCACCTGAACCACGCCTTCGCGCGCTTCAAGGAACTCGCCGACAAGAAGCACGAGATCTTCGACGAGGACCTCCATGCCCTGATGAGCGACGAGGCGACCACGCCCGAACTGGAACACTTCCGCCTCGTATCCTCGCGCTTCCACTCCGAAACCGGCGAAACCCCGCAGGCGGAAATCACGCTGGCCGTGGGTGGCCACGAAACGCACACTGCAGCGGAAGGCTCGGGTCCGGTGGACGCAGCCTTCAAGGCGATCGAGAGCGTGGCCCAGAGCGGCACCGACTTGCTGCTGTATTCGGTGAACGCCATCACTACCGGCACCGACGCGCAGGGCGAGGTCACCGTGCGGCTGGCCAAGGACGGCCGGGTGGTCAACGGCCAAGGCGCGGACACCGACATCATCGTGGCCTCCGCCAAGGCCTACCTGAACGCACTGAACAAGCTGCACAGCAAGCTGGAGCGCGTCAATCCGCAGGTCTGACGCGACGCCGTCCGCGGCGGAGGCAGCGGCCTCCGCCGCGGACGGCGGCTATTCCGCCGGTTTCTGGCGCGAAGGCGCGGTCAGCCGCGCATAGAACATGGTGGCAAAGAACAGGACCATCGCCAACACAAGCTCGAGCGCGGCAAAGACCCCCATCAGACCGGGATCGCCGACCCGCAGGACCCCTTCGGTGAAGTAAAGCAGGGACAGCATCGAGGTCCATTGGTAGGTGTAGCGCTTGCCGCGCAGAATGCCGAACAGCGGCAGCAGCAGCGGCAAAGCCTTGAGCGTGAGCCAGGAGCCGCCCGGACGGATCGGTGCCAGCCAGCCTTCCCACAGCACGCACAGCACCATCAACCCGATCAGGCTGAAGCTGGCGGCAAATTGCAGACTTGCCGGCCTCATCGCGCCACCGCCAGTTTCACCGCATACTCCGCCAGCAGGCGGCCCTGCGCCTGCGCCAGGACGATCTCCTCCGCGCTGAGCACTGCGCTGCCCTCCTTGCCCGCGACGTGTGTCGCGCCATACGGCGTGCCGCCGCTGCGCGTGGTGTGCAGGGCAGTTTCCGCATAGGGCAGGCTGGCGATCAGCATGCCGTGGTGCATCAGCGGCAGCATCATCGACAGCAGCGTACTCTCCTGCCCGCCATGCAGGCTGCCGGTCGAGGTGAACACGCTGGCCGGCTTGCCCACCAGCGCGCCATTCACCCAACTGCCGATCAGCCCGTCGAAAAAGTACTTCATCGGCGCGGCCATGTTGCCGAAGCGCGTCGGGCTGCCGAGCGCCAGCCCGATGCACTCCTCGAGGTCGCGCGCCTCCACGTAGGGCGGTCCGTCGGCGGGGATTTCAGCCTCCGATGCCTCGCATACGGTCGACACCCGCGGCACGGTGCGCACCCTTGCGGCAACGCCGGGCACCTGGTGCACACCCAGTGCGATGTGTTCGGCCAGTGCGCGCACGGAACCGCGGTGACTGTAGTAGAGAACGAGAATTTCTTTCATGGGGTAGGATGTGCGGCAAGCGCAGCGTCATGGCGCGGCGCACCTGAAGACTGCGTGACTCGCTAGAATGCGCGAATTATACCTGCCCGCGCGACGCCACCCCGGCCCGTGTGACCGATGCCGATGAATACGCTGCGCGCCGTGCGCGATCTGTTCCTCCTGCTGCTGAACCGCTTCAACGACAACCGCTGCCCGCAGGTCGCCGGCAGCCTGGCGTTCACCACCCTGCTCGCCCTGGTGCCGCTGGTCACCGTGGCCATCGCGCTGTTCAGCAACTTTCCCGGTTTCGCGGATCTCGGCACCTCGCTGAAGCTCTTTCTGCTGGAGAATCTCCTGCCCGAGCGCGCCGGCCAGATCATCACCACCTACGCCCTGCAGTTCTCCGAGAAGGCGGCCGGCCTCACCCTGATCGGCACCGCCATCCTGGTGGTCACCGCACTGATGCTGCTGTCCACCATCGAACGGGTGTTCAATCAGATCTGGGGCGTGCATCAGCCGCGCCCCCTGCTGTATCGCATCGCAGTGTACTGGTTCGCGCTGACACTGGGCCCGCTTGTGCTGGGCGGCAGCGTGTTCGCTTCCGGCTACCTCGTCAGCGCCTCCATGGAGCTGGTGGATCATGCCCCCTGGCTGGGCGAGATGTCGGCGCGCCTGCTGCCGCCGGTGATGCTGGGCGGCCTCTTCAGCTACCTGTATTTCGCCGTCCCCAATCACCCGGTGCGCCCACTGCACGCCCTGGCCGGGGGTGTCGCCGCCGCCGTGGTGTTCCTGGTGATGCAGCGCGCCTTCGGCGTGTTCATCGCCCGCTTCCCGACCTACACCCTGGTGTACGGCGCCTTTGCCGCGCTGCCGATCTTTCTCGTCTGGCTCTACCTCTCCTGGGTGATCGTCCTGCTCGGCGCTCTGATCACTGCCACCCTGCCCTCGTTCCTCGAACGCACGCGGGTGGCGCCGGCATATCCGGGCGACCGCGCCTGGGCGGCGGTAAACATGCTGGTCTGCCTGGCAAACGCACAACGCAACGCCACGCCGGCCGAGTTTGTGCAGTTGCGGATCGCCGCCGGATTGCCCGACGATCAGTGCGAGGCAGTCCTCGGCGCGATGGCCGACGCAGGCTGGGTGGTGCGCACCGAGAACGGCGACTGGGTGCTGGCCATTGCGCCGCAGCAACTACGCCTGTCGGACGTCATCGGCCGTTTCGCCCTGTCGGCCAGGACGCTGCTCGCGCTCGCGCCCTCGGGCGCCGCCTGCATGGCCGCGCAGCGGGTCGCCGCGGCCCTCGAGCAGGCCGACCTGGCTCTCGACGCGCTGCTCGACGAGAACGAGAAGACTCAGATCGGGTAGGGATCGATCTCGTACTGAAACAGCTCGATATTGGCCGTCTGCATGTCCAGGCTGAGCACCCTGCCCTGCGCCACATAGAGCTTTTCGGCGTCATCCACCAACACGAAGCGGCGAGACGAGTACGAGCCGGTCTTCACCAGAATCGCGGGGTTGTGGCGCACCCCGGCAAGCGGCGGCAACACCAGCGCGGGCGCCATCGTCTTGACGTCGGCACCACGAAAACCGACCGAGGCCGCCGAACCGCCCTGCGCGATGACCTGCAGACCGAGTTCCACCTGCTCGGTGTTGTCGCTGCGGATCCAGCGCACGATGCACAGCGACCACGGCTTGCCGGCGTCCGGCCTGAGCGCCAGCACCATGCCCGCGCTCAACACCCCGGAAACCCCCGAGACGCTCATGATCGCGTAGCCACCGGGGCTCTCGTTGTACACCATCCACTCGGCAATACGGGCGCCACGCTCGCCACGCCTGAACAGTTCCCAGATCGCCCGCAAGCCGGCGCACACCTGTACCGTGTACTCGTGCTGGCGACGCGGCGCTTCGCGATGCGGCGGAGCAGACCAGCGCTCGTGCATCCGGCGCAGCAGCGAGAGGGCCTCGACCGGAGTCAGTCCGGCCGGCAGCCCGGAGGTGTCCGGTTCGAGCAATTCGACATCGCGCTCCAGCCCGACGACCTCCGCCTGCGCGATCCGCAGTTCCAGCCACTCCATGCGCTGCGCGGCCTGCTCTGCCAGATCGGCGGTATTGAAGAAGAACAGCCCGGTCGCGTCCGGCGCCTGCCGGCGCGACACCGCCACCGGCGGACCATCCTCATTCGCATCCATCCAGTACAGCGCGCACTCGGGCGCGAACCGGGCACGCGAGATCCGCCCCTCGGCCGCAGCCGTATCGAGGTAGTCGCGCACCCAGACCAGTTCCCGCCCGGTCAGGCTCTCGGGCTGCAGGGCTGCAAGCGCAAAGAGACTGCTGCATTCGTCCAGCGCACTCCGGCCGCCTGCTTCGCCGGAGCCGCCCGCAGCAAAACGTTCCGCCGCCCCCAGCAAGGCGTAGACGCGCAACCAGAAGCCCGCGGGTGGCGCCGCGCCGATCAGGCAGGCAAACAGATGCGCCTCGCCGGACAGCCGCGAGGCACGGACCGCAAGCTCCTGCAGTCCGCTCCGCTGCGTCTTGATCCAGCGGCTGCGCACGTCATCGAGGATGCGCTCAAAACCCGAGGCGATGTCGAGCAGCGCGTCGATCAGCCCCTCGACCGGCAGGCGCAACTCCGCCGACAGCGGCAAGGGCGCATCGAGCAGGCGGGCCCGGAAACGCTCGCAGATGTCCAGCGCACGCCCGTCCATCTGCATCAGGCAGGCCTGGAAGTCCTCCTGCGGCACTGCCGGATCGCGAACCTTCCCATAGTGACTGCGCAGGGCGGCCAGATCCTCCACCGGATCGTCGGCCGGCTCGGCGGCCAGCCAGTCCAGCGCGGAGGATATCGAGGGAGAATGTCGTTCTGACGCCTGCATGTCGCAAATCATTGCCTGGAGTGAGTTCCTGGCATTCTATTCAAGAATCGCCACGCCCGGCTGCCCGAAGCTTCGGCCGGCGCGAAAATTGGCGCCGAACGGCCGCAAGGCGATTACTCCCGCTCCTCCTGAAAGATCGCGCTTGTTCGCCGCCGCGCTATCCGCTATAGTTCTTCGTTTTCCGAATCTTCCGATCAGGATACCCAGATGGTCGTCATTCGTCTTGCCCGTGGTGGCTCCAAAAAGCGCCCGTTCTACAACATCGTTGCCGCCGATTCCCGCAACCGTCGCGACGGTCGCTTCATCGAGCGCGTCGGTTTCTACAACCCGGTGGCCTCCGGCGCCGAGAAAGGCCTGGTCGTCAACACCGAGCGCCTGAGCTACTGGCAGCAAAACGGCGCCCAGCTCTCCCCGACGGTCGCCCGTCTGGTGAAGCAGGCTGCCGCCGCCTAAATCGATCGGCGCCAGCAAGCAATGGTCGTACTGGGGCGCATAGTCGCCCCTTTTGGCATTCAGGGCTGGGTCAAGATCCATCCTTTCGGGGACGATCCGCTGTCCTGGCGCAAGATGCCGCAGTGGTGGCTGTCAAACGATGCGGAAGCGCCGACCCAGGCCTGGCGTCCGCTTCAGGTGCAAGGCTGCAGGATGCATGGCAAGGGGCTGGTGGCAAGCTTCGAGGACGTCGCCGACCGCAGCGCTGCCGAGGCGCTCAACGGCTGCTTCATCGGTGCACCGCGCGACGCCCTGCCCGCTCCCGCGACCGACGAATACTACTGGCACGACCTGGTCGGGCTGGCAGTGGAGAACGAAGCCGGCGAAGCGCTCGGCACGGTTTCCGGCCTGCTGTCGACCGGCGTGCATGACGTACTGCAGGTGCAGGACGGCGATGAGGAACGGTTGATTCCCTTCGTCGCGGCCTACGTGCTGGACGTCGACCTCGCCACCCGGCGCATCCGGGTGACGTGGGAAAGAGACTGGTAACAGAATACTGGTGAAGCCTTGGCAGAACAGGGAACGGCAGCAGGTGCCGGCATGAGGCGCTTCGACGTGGTGACCCTGTTTCCGGAGATGTTCGCCGCCCTCACCGGCAGCGGAATCACCCGGCGGGCGCTGGAACGCGGATTGTACGAGCTCGCCTTCCACAACCCGCGCGACTTCACCAACGACGTACACCGCACGGTGGACGACCGCCCCTACGGCGGCGGCCCCGGCATGGTGATGCTCGCCGAACCGCTCGAACAGGCGATCCGGCAGGCGCGCCAGGCGCAGGAAGCACGCTGTGGTGCCGCCGGGCGCGTGATCTACCTGTCCCCCCAAGGGCGCAGGCTGGACCACGCCAAGGTGCTGGAACTGGTCGCACAGCCGGCTCTGGTGCTGTTGTGCGGGCGCTACGAAGGCGTGGATCAGCGCTTGCTCGATCGCTGTGTCGACGAAGAAGTGTCGCTGGGCGACTTCGTGCTGTCCGGCGGCGAGTTGCCGGCCATGGTGCTGCTCGATGCGATCGTGCGCCAGCTACCGGGTGCGCTGAACGACGCGGATTCGGCCCGCGAGGATTCGTTTGCCGAAGGGCTGCTCGACTGCCCGCACTACACCCGCCCTGAACACTATCAGGGCGTGGCGGTGCCGGCGGTGCTGCTGTCGGGCAACCACGCGGCGATCCGCCGCTGGCGGCTCAAGCAGTCGCTGGGTCGTACCCGGCTGCTGCGCCCGGATCTGCTGGAAGGACGGCGGCTGGGCAAGGAAGAATTGAACCTGCTCGAGGAATTCGGGCGGGAACAGGAAGGGGCGACGGACCGCGACGCGGACTGAACGCCCCATGACAAACCGCATGCACCAGGTACGCCTGCTCTGCATGCAAGGCCAAAGGCCATTGAAACGACAGGAGTCATTGATGAACCTGATTCAGCAACTCGAACAGGAAGAGATCGCCCGCCTGACCGAAGGCAAGACCATCCCGGCATTCGCCCCCGGCGACACCGTGATCGTCCAGGTGAAGGTCAAGGAAGGCACCCGCGAACGTCTCCAGGCCTACGAAGGCGTGGTGATCGCCAAGCGCAATCGCGGCCTCAACTCCAACTTCATCGTGCGCAAGATCTCCTCCGGCGAGGGCGTGGAACGGACCTTCCAGACCTACTCCCCGCTGGTGGCCAGCATCGAAGTGAAGCGTCGCGGTGATGTGCGTCGTGCCAAGCTCTACTACCTGCGCCAGCGTTCGGGCAAGTCCGCCCGGATCAAGGAAAAGCTCGACTACAAGTCGGCTGCAGCGAAGAAGCAGCAAGCCTGATCGCTCCGCGCGACCCAGGCAAAGCGGAACGGGCCCCACGGGGCCCGTTCTGTCGTCTACGTGTCGCGCTTTGAGCAACTACGAGCCTGTTGACCGGGCAACGAAATACACCGCACCGTGTTCGCCCTGAGCCTGTCGAAGGGCATTCGCGTCGACGGGGCTTCGACAGGTTCAGCCCGAACGGTAGTTGATTGCCGGGTCAGTCAGGACGCCCGTGCCGCGACCCTCAGGGCAAGGCCCCGGCTAGCGCCGCTCCACCACGTAGAGCAGACCGCCGGCCGCAAGCAGGAAAAGCAGTGCCGGGGTAATGGCCGCCATAAGCGGCGGCCAGGCGTTGATCACGCCCAGATTGGAGAACAGGCCATTGAGCAGGTGAAAGCCGATCCCCAGCATGATCCCGAAGAAGACCTTGACGCTGACCGCTCCCATGCGGTCGTGCATGAAGGCGAAGGGCAGCGCCAGCGCCATCATCACCAGCGCGGCGAGCGGATAGACGAGTTTCTTCCACAAGGCGATCTCGAAGCGCTCGGTACTCTGCCGGTTCTCCTGCAAGTGCCGGATGTAGGCATACAGCGCCGCCACCGACATGCGCTCGGGCGCCACCATCAGCACGCTCAGCACCTCCGGGGTCAGTTCGGAACGCCAGGCGATCTCGGGCAGATGCTCGACTAGCGTGTGATCCTCGGCGAAACGGGTCTGGATCACTTCGCTCAGACGCCAGCCGCCGAACTGGCGGTCGTAGCGCCCGCTCACCGCCTCGCTGACCGACACCATCTCGTGCTGCGCGTCGAACTCGAAGATGCGCACCCGCTCCATGCTGCGGTCGGGCAGCAGGCTGCGCACATTGATGAAGCGCGGACCATCCTTCACCCACAGACCCGAGCGCAGTTGCTGAGATACCGTCGAATTGGTCGCCACCAGCTTCCACTGCTGCGCCGCGCGCTCGGCTGGCGGTGCGATGTATTCGCCGAAGACGAAGGTCAGCACCGCAAACACCAGTCCGATGCCGGCCAGGGCGCGCATGATGGCCTGGTTCGACAGGCCGGAGGCGCGCATGACGGTGATCTCGGAGTGACGCGCGAGGGTGGTCAGCGCGTACAGCGTGCCGATCAGCACGGCAATCGGCATCAGTTCATAGACCCTGCTGGGCAGGGTCATGAGAATGAAGATCAGGGCCTGATGAAGTTCATAGCCCTGCTTGCCGATATCTTCCAGCTCGTTGATGAAGTCGAAGAAGGCGAACAGCCCCAGGAAGGCCATCAGCACCAGCAGGGTCGAAGAGAAGATCTCGCGCGCAAGGTAGCGCCACAACACCCCGCTCATGCACGCGCCCGCCAGAACGGCGACACCGCCAGACGCCGATAGAACATCAGCCCGAGCAGCACCAGTACAACCACATGGGGCAGCACCAAGCCCAGCTCAAAGGACAGGCGCCCGCGACTGACCCAGGACTGGCAGATGGAGATCGCATTGCTGTAGGTCAGAAAGGTGAGCACCGCCACGATGAGGTTGTTGGTACGCCCCGCGCGAGGATTGACGAAGGACAGCGGTATCGCCATCAACGCAAGCAACAGGGCCGACACAGGCGTACCGATCCGCCCCAGCAGTTCGCCCAGATGATGTGCGTGTCCGATCTCAATTAGCTCTCCGGTAGACATCGAGCGAGCGCGCACTGCTTGTGCGACACCCTGACGCTGTTCGATCAGCACCGAATACTGTTCGAACTCGAGCACACGATACTCGGGGGTACCCGGCGTCCCTTCGTAACGCCGCCCCTTCTCCAGCACCACATAACGGTCGCCGTCGGCATCGACCAGCACCGAACCCTCGGCCGAGACGATCACCCCATGGCGCCCCTCCTGCTCGCTGCTGACGAACACGTTGCGCACCTTGCCGTCCTCGCCGGCACCGACCTCGACGAAGAACACGCGCTGCGCGCCGGCCGACTCGCGGAACACGCCGGGTGCCACGCGCGAGGTATCGTCACGGCTCTCCATCCGGCTGCGGTACTCGATGTTCATCTGTTCCGCCCAAGGCGAAAGGAACAGCGTGGAGCCGCCGACCACCACGACGAGCGGCAGCACGAAGCGCAATACCGGGCGGATCCAGGCGGTCAGCGGAACGCCCGAGGCGAACCACACCACCATCTCCGAATCCTTGTAGCTGCGCGACATGGTCATCAGCACGGCGATGAAGATGGTCAGCGACAGGACGATGGGCAGGCGCGCCAGCGCGCCGAAGCCGATCAGCGCCAGCACCGCATCGGGCGGCACCCGGCCGCCGGCGGCATCGCCCAGCAGACGGATCAGCACCGTGGTGATCAGGATGGCGAACAGCGCCACGAACACCGCAGCCGCGGAATGGGCAAATTCGCGCTGCAAGGCACGCTGGAAGATCATCGCGCGAAGGGTCGTAGGCGTGGATTCTTGTTGTACGCGGGCGAGACGCCCGGGCAGGACTTTTGACGGCCTCGACGCGAAAGGGCCATAATCGGCGACACTTTTGCGACGGCGTCTTTCCAAGGAACAGCGCATGGAATTTACCATAAAGACAGCTTCCCCGGAGAAGCTCGCAAGCGGCATCCTGGTGGTCGGCATCCTTGCCGGCGGCAAGCTCGAAGGCGCTGCCGCGGTACTCGACAAGGCCTCGAAGGGCAAGTTGTCCGCCCTGCTCAAGCGCGGCGACCTGGAAGACAAGCCCGGTTCGCTGCAGATGCTCCACGACCTCCCCGGCGTTTCCGCCGAACGCGTCCTGCTGGTCAGCCTGGGCAAGAAGGACGAACTGGGCGACAAGGCCTGGCGCGACGCCCTCGCCGCGGCCGGCAAGGCCCTGGCAGCCAGCCCGGCGCGCGAGGCGGCGCTGTGCCTGGCCGATGTCGAACTGCCCGGCCGCAGCCTGCCGTGGAAGCTGCTGCAGGCCACCCGCATCGTCGCCGATGCCGCCTACCGTTTCGATGCGCCGCGCGCCGCCAACGGCAAGGCCGCGAAGGAGCGCGGCGCGCGCCGCATCACCCTGCTGATCGCCGACAAGGTCAGCGCCGAGCTGGAAACCGCGGTCGCGCGCGGCCAGGCCATCGCCGAAGGCATGGCGCTGGCCAAGGACCTCGGCAACCGTCCGGGCAACGTCTGCACCCCCACCCACCTCGCGGAAACCGCGCAAGCGCTGGGCAAGCAGTTCAAGTTCAAGGTCGAGGTGCTCGACCGTGCCGAGATGGAGAAGCTCGGCATGGGCTCGCTGCTCTCGGTGGCGCGTGGCTCGCACGAGCCGCCGCGCTTCATCGTCATGCACTACAAGGGCGGCCGCGCCAAGGACAAGCCGGTGGTGCTGGTCGGCAAGGGCATCACCTTCGACACCGGCGGCATCTCGCTGAAGCCAGCCGCCGAGATGGACGAGATGAAGTACGA